>NZ_CP014691.1:1992500-2292500 GCF_002005465.1 Neoasaia chiangmaiensis
TAGGGCGGGGCACGTGAAACCCTGTCTGAACATGGGGGGACCACCCTCCAAGCCTAAATACTCCCTGGTGACCGATAGCGAACAAGTACCGTGAGGGAAAGGTGAAAAGCACCCCGATGAGGGGAGTGAAAGAGACCTGAAACCGGATGCCTACAAGCAGTCGGAGCCTCTTATGGGGTGACGGCGTACCTTTTGTATAATGGGTCAGCGAGTTTCTGTTTGCAGCGAGCTTAAGCCGTTAGGTGTAGGCGTAGCGAAAGCGAGTCTGAATAGGGCGCATGAGTTGCTGGCAGAAGACCCGAAACCGAGTGATCTAGCCATGGCCAGGCTGAAGGTGCGGTAACACGCACTGGAGGGCCGAACCCACGCCTGTTGAAAAAGTCGGGGATGAGCTGTGGCTAGGGGTGAAAGGCCAATCAAACTCGGAGATAGCTGGTTCTCCGCGAAATCTATTGAGGTAGATCGTCTGGTATTGCCCTCGGGGGTAGAGCACTGGATGGGCTAGGGGGGCCCAAAGCCTTACCAAACCTAACCAAACTCCGAATACCGAGGAGTATGAGCCAGACAGACAGACAGTGGGTGCTAAGGTCCATTGTCGAGAGGGAAACAGCCCAGACCACCAGCTAAGGCCCCCAAATCGTGGCTAAGTGGGAAAGGATGTGGGGATTCCAAAACAACCAGGAGGTTGGCTTAGAAGCAGCCATCCTTTAAAGAAAGCGTAATAGCTCACTGGTCTAATAGAAACCCTGCGCCGAAAATGTAACGGGGCTCAAGCCACGTGCCGAAGCTGTGGGTGCATTCTTTGAATGCGCGGTAGCGGAGCGTTCCGTAGGTCTGCGAAGGAGACGGGGTGACCCTCTCTGGAGATATCGGAAGTGCGAATGCTGACATGAGTAGCGACAAACAGTGCGAGAAACACTGTCGCCGAAAGTCCAAGGGTTCCTGCGCAAGGTTAATCCACGCAGGGTGAGCCGGCCCCTAAGGCGAGGGCGAGAGCCGTAGTCGATGGGAACCAGTTGAATATTACTGGGCCTGCCAGAAGTGACGAATGCAAGATGTTGTCTGGTCTTATTGGATTGATCAGGCTTTTGGCGCATTCCGGGAAATAGCTCTGGCGTATAGACCGTACCCGAAACCGACACAGGTGGACTGGTAGAGTATACCAAGGCGCTTGAGAGAACGATGCTGAAGGAACTAGGCAAATTGCTCGTGTAACTTCGGGATAAACGAGACCCGATCGTGGGCAACCATGACCGGGTGGCACAGACCAGGGGGTAGCGACTGTTTAGTAAAAACACAGGGCTGTGCGAAGTCGAGAGACGACGTATACGGCCTGACGCCTGCCCGGTGCCGGAAGGTTAAGAGGAGATGTGCAAGCATTGAATTGAAGCCCCGGTAAACGGCGGCCGTAACTATAACGGTCCTAAGGTAGCGAAATTCCTTGTCGGGTAAGTTCCGACCTGCACGAATGGCGTAACGACTTCCCCGCTGTCTCCAGCATCGGCTCAGCGAAATTGAATTCCCCGTGAAGATGCGGGGTACCCGCGGTCAGACGGAAAGACCCTATGAACCTTTACTGCAGCTTTGCAGTGGCATCAGAGACATTCTGTGTAGGATAGGTGGGAGGCTTTGAAACCGGGGCGCCAGTTCCGGTGGAGCCATCCTTGAAATACCACCCTGAATTTTTCTGATGTCTAACCGAGACCAGTCTAGCCTGGTCCGGGACCCTGCATGGTGGGCAGTTTGACTGGGGCGGTCGCCTCCCAAAGTGTAACGGAGGCGCGCGATGGTGGGCTCAGGTCGGTCGGACATCGACTGTTGAGTGCAATGGCATAAGCCCGCCTGACTGCGAGAGTGACAGCTCGAGCAGAGACGAAAGTCGGCCATAGTGATCCGGTGGTCCCACGTGGACGGGCCATCGCTCAACGGATAAAAGGTACTCTAGGGATAACAGGCTGATCTCCCCCAAGAGTCCACATCGACGGGGAGGTTTGGCACCTCGATGTCGGCTCATCACATCCTGGGGCTGGAGCAGGTCCCAAGGGTTCGGCTGTTCGCCGATTAAAGTGGTACGTGAGCTGGGTTTAGAACGTCGTGAGACAGTTCGGTCCCTATCTGCCGTGGGTGTATGAGACTTGAGAGGATTTGTCCCTAGTACGAGAGGACCGGGATGAACATACCTCTGGTGCACCGGTTGTCGCGCCAGCGGCACAGCCGGGTAGCTAAGTATGGACGGGATAACCGCTGAAAGCATCTAAGCGGGAAACCCACCTCAAAACGAGGTCTCACAGGGCCGTGCAAGACCAGCACGTCAATAGGCCGGGTGTGGAAGCGCAGTAATGCGCGCAGCTAACCGGTCCTAATCGCCCCTATCGCTCACACAACGCCTCCTCACCACAGCGTGACGGTAGGCACACACATGCACAGCAGTCATCCACGCAACACACACACACAACCCATCACCAACCTATCCCACCCCCAAAAAGGGTGGTTCAGAAGACCTGGTGGCCATGGCGGGAGACTTCCACCCGATCCCTTCCCGAACTCGGCCGTGAAACGCCCCAGCGCCTATGATACTGCATCTCAAGATGCGGAAAAGTCGGTCGCCGCCAGGTCCCCTGAACTACCCACACAATCACCAACGCGGGGTGGAGCAGCCCGGTAGCTCGTCAGGCTCATAACCTGAAGGCCGCAGGTTCAAATCCTGCCCCCGCAACCATGAATTAAGCGACTGATATCGCACACTAAAACCCGCCCTCACCGGCGGGTTTTTTGTTGCCCAAATCACCCCGCAGGAAACACATAGGAAACAAACGGAGTCAAAAACGCACGTAGATCGCCCCTGGAACGGAGCCATCTCACGATTGTGTGATTTTCGTTGCGACCAGAATTATCCGCGCGGTGCCAGAGCCTCGATAATCCGGCAATCGGCGATCGTGCCATGGTCGCAGTTTGCGATCATGGTGGCGAGTTCCTTTCGCAGTGCGCGCAGGTCGTGCAGCTTGCGGTCGATTTCAGCCAAATGGGCACGTGCCACGATATCCACCGCCTCGCAGGATTGATCCTTGCGGTCAGCAAGGGCAAGGAGCGTGGCGACCTGTTCCATCGAAAAGCCGAGATCGCGTGCCCGGCGGATGAAGCTCAGGCGGCCGAGATGCTCTGCGCTGTAAGCCCGGTAATTCCTGGCCGTGCGGGGTTGCGCCGGCAGAAGCCCGGATTTCTCGTAGAAACGGATCGTTTCGACCTTCGTGCCCGTGGCACGCGCCAGATCACCGATGCTCCAGACTTCCGGATCCATAGGCACTTCCGGTTCCATAGGCTTGACCCTGTAGTGGCTACAGGGTGCATGATGGTCATCTCCCCCGTTGTTGTCGAGGCATCGTCATGGCATGCTCCTGCTGTCCCGCTTCCTCCGCTGCCCAGAATGATGCCGCCCCGCACTGGCGCCGTGCGCTCTGGATCGCCCTGATAATCAATGCCGGGTTCTTCGCGGCCGAGATCGTCATGGGGATGATGGCCGGGTCAGCGGCCCTTGAGGCCGACGTGCTGGATTTCTTCGGCGATGCGGCGAATTACGCGATCAGCCTGTCCGTCGCCGGTATGGTGCTGGGGTGGCGTAGTCGGGCGGCCCTACTGAAAGGCGTGACGATGCTGGTTTTTGCCTGTTGGGTGCTGGGCAACACGGCCTGGCACGCCTGGGCCGGCACGTTGCCGCAGGCGGAAACGATGGGCGTTGTCGGCGCACTGGCACTGGCCGCCAATGCCGGCGTGGCCGGGATGTTCTGGCGCTTCCGGGACGGTGACGCGAACATGCGCTCCGTGTGGATCTGCAGCCGCAACGACGCGATCGGCAACCTTGCGGTGCTGCTGGCTGCCCTGGGCGTGTTCGGGACGGGAGCCGGCTGGCCCGATGTCGCGGTCGCCGCGATCATGGGCGGTCTCGGCCTGCATGGCGGGTGGCAGATCGTCTGTCATGCCTGGCGTGAAGGACAGGGAGTTTCACATCGGCGCGGCGAGCCTGCTATTCCCGGCAGCGCAGCTTGAACGGGAGAACGCTGGGGAGCATGTCGGCTTACGCCTTCATCTCGGTCATACAGGCGGTTGGGAGAGTTTCCCGAAAGCCGACATAAATCATCCGACGTTCTACCGGCAAAGGCGGATAGCGGATTTGCGCACGGATTCTACCCAGTCGAGGTTCGAATCTCACTAGGCGGGCCATGCGAGATACCGATGGGCACGATACCTACTCTATAGCCCTATCAATTGAATAGTGACTTCTAGCGCAACCTATTGAAATAGTTGTGCATTATGGATAATAGTGAATTCGCGGGTTCCACCGCCGTAAGGTCGGGATAGAGATATGCCAATTCCGCAGTCGGTCATTGAGTAAAGCGCGCCAATCGGCGCCGCACCTCGTTCGCGGGCAATCTACATCGAGGATGGGCAAATAGGCTGCTCAGCCCCCCATGCAAGCGATCAAAGGCCACATGATTGCCGTCCGCCAACTGATCAAAGAGCCAGAGAACGCCGTGCATATCGATCCGTTCGGCGATTGCCAGTTCGCGTAGTGTGCCGTCTCCGGTTAGCAGCCCCCAACCCCGAGCCTCGGCGATGGCGAACGCGAAAGTATCCGGAACCGAGAGTCGGCTATGCTGACGATTGACGGCAGTCGCGCGCCGCAACTCGACAGGCGTTAGTTCTTCTATTCGTAATCCAAGCTGCATCAGCCTGTCGCCGAGTTCGCCGGCCAGCTCCCTGCCGTAGAGCAGATCGGGCACGGCAAACTCGAACGGCAGAAGGAACATCTCCTCAAGCAGGTTGGCCCTTTCCAGATCAATCAGAACCGATGTGTCGGAAACGAGTACTGGCACGGGTCAAACCGCCACCTGATCAAGTCGCTTGTCGAGTTCGCGCACGGAAATCCCGAGAAGCTCTGCCGCGCGCGATTCTCCTATGACGCCCTCAGCAAGAGCGCGGAAGCATAGACGCTCAAAACGACGTGGCTCCTCAACTTCAGGAGCCAGGCTCTCAGGTTCCTCGTACGGAGCTGCCCGCCAACCTCGCTCGGCGAAGACTTTGAACAGCCGCGCGCAGGCAGGTTGGCTAATAATGCCGAGATCCTTACAGCGATAAGCGAGCGCCTGGACACTCACACCGAACCGTTTTTTCAGAGCGACCAGTTCGCCGATACTAATCGATGAACGGTGGGCGCCGACTTCCGCCCGGAGAACATCGGCCGGCATCAGGAAGGCGCCAGCGAACCGATGCGCCGCCTTCTCCTCATCGACTCCATCCGATGGGGCGATAACCATGTGACCAAGCTCGTGCGCCAGATTGAACCTTTTACGTTCGGACCAAGTGCTCCGCTTGACCACGATCACGCGTGCAGCGTCCCGCTCCTTGCGGCGCACCTTGGCGGCAAGTCCATCGACATTGTCGAGATCGAGCGAAAGCACCTTGATACCGCGCTCTTCCAGAAGCTCGGCAAGCTGTGGAATCGGATCATTGCCCAGGCCCCAATCCTCGCGAACCGACCGGGCGGCGTCTTCCGCATCGCGTATCTCCGCAACCGGGTGCGGTGCGCTGCGCGGCTGCTCCCATTCAACGCTTCGCATATGAAGCATGTCTTCCACTGCGAGGTAACGCTCCAGCATATGGATGGCGCGCGCTTCTAGAGCAGCCTCTTCCTTCGAGGACGTCCCGACCTTTTTGCGAAAATCCACGCCCTCAAGCGAAAGCTCGTCCTCACTCAAGAGATATTCCTCCGAGACGTGGAGCGCCTTGGCGAGAGCAATCAGAACCCGAGAACTCGGCATGTCCTCATTGCGCTCGTACTTGCCTATCGCCTGTGCGGACACGAGCCCATCCATCGCATCGGCAAGCGCACGCAGAGAGAGGCCTGACGCGGATCGCGCGACCTTTAGCTTGTTTCCGATCATGGTGGCCTCCTTACGGCGTTCGGTTTCCATGTCTACGATATAGAGTGAATTCTGTAAACCGAAACCTCTTGAAACAAGGTTAATTGGCGCCCATACTAACGCTAATGGTCGGACAGCCGACGATTTTGTAAACCGAATGCGTCGACACGGGGGCGGCCTGTTCCCGATCGCTTCGATCAGCATCAGCAGCAGGCCCACAGGAACCATCATGGCTCTCACCAATACCGAGCTTCGCTACTACGACAGCAATGTGCTCCGCCTTCCGGCGGACAAGCGCAAGGAATATCACGCACAAGTCGATCGGCTGATCGAGGAACTGCGCAAGAGTGTAAAGGGCAAGACCGAGATCAAGATCACCAAGGTCGTGAAGGCCGGCTCGTTCGCCAAGTTCACGATCCTGCGCAAGACGACGTATGACCCCGTCGACGTCGATGTGGTGTTTTACATTTCCGGTCGCGACGCGAGCAAGGAAACGCTCGATAGCCTGACCGACGCCGACTGGCAGGCACACCTCGCAGTCAACCTGACCGGCACCTTCAACGGCCTGCGCGAGGGTGCGCGGCGCGTGCGCGACGGCGGGCGTATCGTCAGCCTGTCGACCAGCATCGTCGGCACCTATCTGCCGGCGCACGGTGTCTATGTCGCAACCAAGGCGGCGGTGGAGGCGCTTACCCGTGTGCTTGCCAAGGAACTCGGCCCGCGCGGCATCACCGTCAACGCGGTTGCGCCCGGCCCGGTCGGGACCGAACTGTTCTTCACCGGTCGCCCGCCGGCGGTGGTCGAGCGGATTGTCGCGGACGTGCCGATGGGTCGGCTCGGAACGCCCGAGGATGTCGCGCGGGTGGTGGCGTTCCTCGCCGGTCCCGATGGCGGCTGGGTCAGCGGCCAGGTCATCCGCGCTAACGGTGGTCGGAACTGACGTGTCGGCGACGACCGTCTCTCCGATCTTCGAGCGCGTCCGCCACGACGTGCGCGTGCGCCGGTTGTCGGCATCGATCAGGTGACGCCAAGTATGCGATGCATGAGGCTGGCCGGCAACGACTTCGCCGACTTCGACAGTCGCGGGTTCGGCGATCATTTCAGGCTGCTGCTGCCGCAGGCGGGCGGCAGGGTCGAGCGAGGCGATTACACGCCTCGCCGCCTCGATCGCCAAGTGCATCGCCTTTCCGTCGGTCTGGGCCGGCCTCATGGTATTGGGACATGAATGTGCCGGCATGACACGGGGACGGCTCTCGTTTCGGACCACCCGCCTGCGCAGCGGATACTATCGCCGGGTCGTCTTTGATCAAGGCTGGGCTGAGTTAATTGTCAGGTTGTGAGACGTCATCGGCGTAGACCATGATACGGTCGACGTCGTTCATCATGCTGGCCTCACTCGTGGTTTTATAGCTGCGATTGTGCAGACGTGGTCTTTTCTTGAGGCGCTCGGCGACTTTCGCGGTGGGCGAAATGCCGCCCAGAACCCGCTGTCGGCGTTGGTTGTAGGCGTGGTTGAACCCGTGCAGCAGGGCTTCGAGATCCGCTGGTGTGCGACGTTGATCGGCAGAACCTCGGTTGCGATACGACCATTGAACCGCTCGACCATGCCGTTCGTCTGAGGGGAATACGCTCGGGTTCGCCGACGATCGACATCCTGGCAGGCTTTCTCGAAGGCGTCCGCAGTGAAGCACGAGCCTCGGTCAGTCAGGATATGCGTAACCCGGAAGGGAAAGGCGGCTTTGGCGGCCTTGAGAAACTCGACGGCATTGGGTGCATTCTCGGCGTCGTAGACGGCCAGATGCACGAAGCGCGAGCAGCGATCGATCGCGACGTAGAGGAACCGTTTGCGGGCCTCGCCATCTGCGGTCTGCAGCTTCGGCAGATGCTTCACGTCGATATGGACGTAGCCCAGGTCATAATCCCGGAAGGTGCCCTCTCCCCGCGCCGGGCGGACCTTCGCCGGCCGACGATTGAGGCCTGCGTCCTTGAGGATGCGCCAGACGCTGTCGCGGTTGAGGTGGGGCAGGAAGTGCCGCAGCACAAAGGTCAGGTCATCAAGCCCGAACTCGGTGGCGCGACGCAGATGGCAGACGATCGCGCGTTCTTCCGCGGGCGCTTTCCAGGCCAGCACTCGGGGCTTGCTGCTCCGGTCGGTGCATTCCTCAACTCCGCGCTTGCGCCACTTGCGCACCGTCTCGTCGCTGATGCCGAAGCGTCGGGCCAGCACCCCGGTCGCGTCCGTCGAGCGTGCGATCTCTGTCCGGACGGAAGGTGTCGTGCGGGCTTGCGGATGGATCTGGTGCATCAACGATCTCTCCGGCGTTCAACGTCAAACCAGGGGGCGTAGGCAGCAATAGCCCACGATACCTCATCCCAATGACGTCTCACAATATCACAGTTAATCAGTGCGTTTTGATGTCCGTTAGATTCGCTATGCATTAGCTGTCGCCGATTACGGCAGCTTCTCCCGCGCAGTGCGCGCTTCCGAGAAGTCGACGCTCATCGGGAGTATTCCCAAGCTGGAATGAACAGTCGACGTGGCTGACCGGCGCTCCCCGCCCGCCGAATAGACCGCCGTGGACGCGCTGGGTCGCGCCCGATTCGCTCTCGGTGTCGCCGAGGATCCAACGCACCGTATCGCCGGCCGCGACCGAGCCGGCGCCGGCCAGTTCCTCACCCCCTGTTAAGCGAGGCAAGAGAGCACACCCTGATTATTGCCCCGACCGCGCAGGGAACGCCCTGTTGACCAAGATGATGGTCGCAGCGAAACACGCCACGAAGGTACGAAGCCATGACTGACAAGCAGACGATCGAAACGCGGATACAATCTGTAGTAAGTTCCCTCACCAACCCGTCCTCTCTCAGGCCGGTTTATAGCTTACGCCCCTGTCCGAAAAACGGGGACCACCTCTCTGCAAGTAACAAGATGCCGCCTTAATGCGAACGCTTGGGCGTTCATCACAGGCCTTGCAAATTCTGCAGAAGCGATGACTAAAAATAGCTATAACTTCCATTTTGTTGATCAGAATCATATTAAATTTTTGATATTCAGACAGAATTTAAAATCAAGATGCTTGCCCATCTTCAAAGACATAGCCGCGAATTACTTCCCCAACGGTCTGTCGTAACCAACGACGAAGCGGATCGGCTTCATAGCGTGGGTGCCAGGCATGAAAAATGGTAACCGGCTCCAGTTCAAACGGGAAAACGAAGGCACGAAACTGCTTATCGATCGGACGCTGACGCGAAATAAATATATCGGGCAGAGAAAGAATCATATCGCTGTAGGGCAGACCGTCCAGCGCTGAAAAATAAGTCGGAACAACGAGTGCAACGTTACGCAAAAGACCAAACTGTTCTTCCAGAACCACGTCGATAGGGCCCTGGCGTCTGCCCCGACGTGAAACGGCAATGTGGTCATACTGCGTCAAGGTTTTAGGGGTTATCGGTGCGTCGAAGACTGGATGATCGCTGCGCGCGAGGCCGACAACTCGCGTGCTGAAAAGCGTCTGTCGTCGGATTTCTGCCTGCAGTTCCCGCGTGGCACCGATATAGAGGTCAACTTCCCCCTTTCTCAAGGCTTCAGTCTCATCACCGTCAGCCTCCGGCGCGAAACGCAGATGGCATCCCGGGCAATCACGCCGCAGGGCATTCAGGATCGGCGCCGCAAAAATCGCCATGACCGCATCGGCGGCCCGAATGGTCAGTGACGGCGCCATGGTTGCGAGTTCAGGCAACGCCTGCTGCTGCGCCATCGACCGGGTCGTTGCAAGAACATCCTGAAGAAATGGCTGAAGTTCCAGCGCTCGTGGCGTCAGGACCATTTTCCGCCCGCTCGGGACCAGAATGGGGTCACGAAAGGTCGTGCGGATCCGGGCCAGCGTGCGACTGACCGTGGCGCTGCTGAGGCGTAGCCGCCGCGCCGCACCGGAAACGCTGCTTTCCTCCAGGAGTGCCTGAAGCGTGTAAAGCAGGTTGAGATCGTATTGCCTGGCCATCCGGCAAGTCTGACAGAAGGGCCCGTCTTGCGACAAGCGCATCGTCGGTCTTCAGGCATGACGGAATAGGCAATTCACCTTTAGCAATTACGCAGTATTCCGTTGCAGAATCCGTCATTAATCCGGCGAGCCTGATGAGGAGACAGGCTCGTGCTCGACAAGGTCGCTGCCGAACACACCATACAAAGCAGGCCGCCCACACCGCCGCCGCCCGCGATCCCGCCGTTCAGCTTCCGTCTGGCGACGGGCATGGTGGGGGTACTTCTGGCCGTGCTGCTGGCGGGCTTCAACGAGCATGTCACGGAAATCGGGCTCACCGACATCAGCGGTCAAATGCATCTCAGCCACGATGACGCAACGTGGCTGACCGCACTGTTCGAGGCCTTCAACATCTCGGCCATGGCATTCGCGCCGTGGTGCGGCGCCACCTTCTCCATTCGCCGCGTGACAATGACGGCCACGGCGACGGCAGGATTTCTCGGGCTCGTGGCGCCTTTCATGCCCGATCTCGGGTCCATGCTGGTCCTGCGCTGCGTGCAGGGTCTGGCATGCGGCAGCCTGCCGCCGATGCTGATGACGGTCGCGCTGCGCTACCTGCCGCCGAACATCAAGATCTATGGCCTCGGCGCCTATGCGCTGACGTCGACCTTCGGACCCAACATGGGCTTGCCGCTGACCGGCATCATGTTCGAGGATTTCAGCTGGCAGTTCCTGTTCTGGGAGATCGTACCGCTTTGTGCCCTGTCGATCGCGTGCGTGGCCTGGGGCCTGCCGCAGGATCCGCTGCGGCTGGAGCGGTTCCGGCAGTTCGACTGGCGCGGCCTCGTCACGGGCCTGCCTGGCATTTGTATGATCGTCATCGCCCTTGAACAAGGCGATCGGCTGGACTGGTTCCGTTCACCGCTGATCACGCATCTGTTCTTCGGTGGCGGTTTCCTGTTCATCCTGTTCATGATCAACGAATGGACACATCCGCTGCCGTTCTTTCGCGCCTCGTTGTTGAAGAACCGCAATGTCTCCGCGTCGCTCATTACGCTGGCCGGCGCTCTGATGCTGGCGGCGGTGACACTCGATATCCCGTCGGAATACCTGACAGAGGTCCGGAATTATCGGCCGATCCAGATGGTGCCGATGGGACTTCTGCTGGCTGTGCCCCAGTTGGTCGTGCTGCCGCTGGTGGCGGCACTGTGCAATATCCGTGCTGTCGACAGCCGCCATGTTCTGATCGCCGCTTTGGCCATTCAGGGCTTCTCGTATTTCCTCGGCACCTGGATCGATGCCGATTGGGTGCGTGAGAACTTCTACGTCATCTTGCTCCTGCAGGTCGCCAGCCAGCCGATGATGGTGATTGCCGATCTGGTGATCGTTACCATGGGACTTGGCCCCGCCGACGGCCCGTTCATTTCGGGTCTGTTCAATGTCACCAAGGGCTTGGCCAACGCGATCGCGGCCGGTGTCGTGGACGCGCTGATGCGCCGTCGCGAGCAGTATCACTCCACGATGCTGCTCGACCATTATGGCAACCAACGCTTCGCCATGCAGGGCATGGGCGATCCGACGGCCGGCGAACTCGCTCCTCGTATTGCCGACCCCGCGCATGTGGACGGTACGGCAATCGGACTCTTCCACAAGGTCGTCGCCGAGCAATCGATGATTCTGGCATGTGCCGACATCTACGTCGTCATGATTGGCGTCTGCGCGGCCCTGATCGTCCTCAATTCATTCTTGCCGACGCGGGTATATCCGCCGCGCGCGCCCATCGCTGCACCAAGCCGATAATTGCCCCGCCTGTTTTCTTCTGGAGTTCCTATGTCTCGAACCCGAACCGCCCTGCTCGCGGGCGGCTGCATTCTCGTTTTAGCCGGTGTGGCCTATGCCGGGGATCGTCTCGTCCTGGGAGACGGCGTCCGCGTCGAAACCAACGACGCCTACGTGACGGCCGACTTCACGCTCGTTGCGCCGAAGGTGGCCGGACGCATCGACCGCGTGGAGGCGCAGGACAACGAGCACGTTCGCGCGGGTCAGGAACTGGCCCATATCGAAGACGACGACTACCACGCGGCGCTCGACGTGGCGCGCGGCAACGTTGCGACGGCGCACGCGGATGTGCAGAACCTGCAAGCCGAGCTGGACCGTCAGGAATCGGTTATCGACGGCGCGAAAGCGTCCGTGCAGTCCGACGAGGCTGCACAGGTCTTCGCCCAACAAAATGCCATGCGCTACCGCAACCTGTCGGCCGGGGGCGCCGCCACGACCGAACAGCAGCAAAGCGCTTTCGCGCAGTCACGTCAGGCGCAAGCCGCCATCGTGCGCGATCAGGCGGCGGTTGTGGCGGCGACGCGTCAGGTTCCCATTCTTCAGGCGCAACTCGCGCGCGCCCAAGGTGCGTTGATCCGCGCGCAAGGCCAGGAGCGTCAGGCGGCACTCGATCTGTCCTACTGCACGGTTCCCGCGCCGGTTTCCGGCGTGGTGGGCGCGCGTGGCGTGCGCGTGGGCGCGTATGTCCGTCCCGGCACGGCCCTGCTGGCGGTGGTGCCGACGCAGGCGGCGTATGTGGTGGCCAATTTCCAGGAAACGCAATTGAGCAACGTCCGTCCCGGTCAGGTGGCGACGGTATGGGTCGATACATTCCCCGGTCATCCGCTCGCCGCACATGTGGATTCGGTCGCGCCCGCGACTGGCGTAGCCTTCGCGCCCATCCAGCCGGATAACGCGACGGGCAATTTTACCAAGGTCGTGCAGCGTCTGCCGGTGAAACTGGTCTTCGATCCGAGCCAGCCTTATGCGTCGCGTGTGCGCGTCGGCATGTCTGTGGAAGCGCGCATCGACACAGGCAGTCATCCCGAAGGTCCGCATGGTCAGGATGCCCGCTATGCATGGAATTAAACACGCCGGGCTGGCAATCTGTCTGACGCTCGGCGCCTGTAATGTCGGCCCGAATTTCAAACCGCCCGCGACGATCGCCCCGCGCGACTGGCATCAGAGCACCGCGCCTGCCGCAAGCCGCACATTGCAGACACGTATCGACCCGCAATGGTGGCGGATCTATCGCGATCCGATCCTGAGCGATCTGGAGGCGCAGGTCGCCAACGCCAATTTCGACCTCAAGGCAGCCGCCTATCGTTATGCCGAGAGTCTGGATGAACGGCGTATCGCGGGCGCCGCGCAATTCCCACAAGCGACGGCCAATGCGTCCTATGCCCGTGAGCGCGCGAGCCCGAACGGTGTGCTGGGTCTGCTCGGAACGCTGGATAATCCGGGCGCCGGCGACATTGCGAACGGCACACAAGGATTTGGCCCTACCTACCTGCCTGGGCGCTCCGGAGCAGGTTCCTTCAACCTGCCGCAATTCGGCCTGGGCGCTTCGTGGGAAGTCGATTTCTGGGGCCATGTCCGCCGACAGGTCGAATCCGCCGATGCCGCCACGCAGGCGACGAACGACGTGCGCCGCGATCTTCTGGTCTCGCTGATGGCCCGGACGGCGCAGGATTATGTCGACCTGCGCAGCGTCCAAGCGCAGATTGCGATCGTCAATCAGAACCTCGATATCGCGCGCCATAGCGTTCAACTCACGACACTGCGCTTCAGCCAGGGCGCGGCGACACGCATGGACGTGGCGGATGCGACCGGACAACTGAACACGTTCGAATCCCGCCTGCCGGTGCTGAAGCGGCAGGAAGTGCATCTCATCAATGCGCTGAGCTTTCTCGTGGCGCGCCCGCCCGGTGCGCTGACGGCGCAGCTTGGGCCACCGCGTAACATTCCGTCGGTGCCGCAGAATGTACCGGTGGGTTTACCCTCTGAATTGGCGGAACGGCGTCCCGATATTCGCGTCGCTGCCGAGCGGCTGCATGCGGCAACGGCAAACGTGGGTGTGGCAATTGCCGATTTCTTTCCGCGTGTGACCCTGACCGGTAGTCTCGACATTCAGGCCTTGCAGTTTAGCGGCCTCGGCACCTGGGCATCGCGCCAATACGGCTTCGGCCCCACCGTCAGTTTGCCGATTTTCCAGGGCGGGCGTTTGATCGGACAGTTGAAACTGCGGCGCGAGCAGCAGCGTGAAGCCGCGGTGATGTTCCAGAGCACAGTGCTGAAAGCCTGGCAGGAGATCGACGACGCCATGGCCGATTTCTCGACTGCGCAAGCACAGCGCGACCGTCTGGCGGCGGCCGTTGCCCAGAACCGCGAGGCGGTGCGGATCGCGCAGGTGCAATATGCACAAGGCTCCGCTGACTTCCTGAACGTCCTGACGTTGCAGAACGCCTTGTTATCGACACAGCGAGATCTCGTATCCGCAACGGCGGATGTCTCGGGTTCCGTGGCGCGGCTCTATCGCGCGCTGGGTGGCGGCTGGGAAACAAAGTATCCGGAGCATCATGCATGATCGAACTTCGTCGGATTTCCGCGCCCTTCGAACAGGACGGTGCCTGCCTTCAGTGTCATTTCACGTTCGCGGGACAAGGCGACCCGCGACACGTTCACTGGGGTCACCTGCGCGCGCTGAACGAAGGGCAGATCGATCCGGGGGGCGCCTATCGTCTTGGCCCGCATCAGGATGTTGATATTCTCACGCTGGTTCTGGACGGAACAATGCGCGCCTCCGTCGCGGAACGACCGGATGTGATTCTGAAAACCGGCGACTTTCATCTGGCGCGCACAGGCGTTGGCGTCGCATCGCTGAGGTGGGCAGGGCGTGCACGCTTCGTCCAGCTCTGGCTACTGTCCGAGGAAGAAGGCGGCCGGCCCGAAAGCGTTTTCCACCATTGTCAGCGTCATCATGAAAGCGGGCGCCTGGTTATCCTTGCCAGTGGCTTCACCGAGGATGCGCCGGAGGACAAGGACGAGGGTATTGAGGATGAACCACTCCCTCTTGCCTGCAACGCTCGCATTATGCAGGCCTGGCTTGCCGCAGGTCAAAGCACCGCCTACGAAACCGCCCCGGACCGGCTGCTTTATGTCGCCATTCTCTCGGGCGCTCTTCAGATCAACGACGTCCTCGTCAAGCAGGGTGTCGCCATCCAAGGTGGCCTGGGCATAAAAATCCTGGCCCGAGACGATGCCAATTTTCTATTGGTCGATACGTCGCCCCGCTGACGCAACTCAACAAGTGGATCTTATCATTCTCCTTCTCTGTCTTTCTCCTCGTGTCCGCTTATCCATGGCGTGCTGGATGAGCGGACATTCCGCCTCCCCCCCATTGCAGTCGTGATTTCCGGTAGATGACGGGGACGCCGTGTTCCGGAACGAGGGGCTAGGTGTCTCTGGGATTGGATGGGATCCCGCGTGGGAAGTGGTGATCAGAGGAAGAGGGCGGCTTCGCCTTTGGTGCCGAATAACCGGCATCAGAGGAGAGTTTTCCATGACCACGACCACCATCCTGCCCCCTGCGTCCCGCGGTGCTGCGTCCGGCGGCTTCAGGATCGACCCTTCGCGCGGGGAGCGCAGCGCCCGCGTTTCGTCCGAGTGGTTCTCGCGCCCCGATGACGAGCGCTACCTGTCCTTGTCCGACCTGCATGCCGCCACACTTGCCCGTGCCGAGCGCGCCACGGCCCGCACGGTGGAGAGCCGAGCCATTCGCGTGGAGGCGTCGCGCGACAATGCCGAGCGCCTGACCCTGAGCGTGCCGGGACAGAATGACCCGATTGCGCCCACGCACTGGTCGTTCGGTCAGATGTGCAGCCTGGTCGGCGCGCCATCGTCATACCTGCGTAACCTGCCGGCCCCACTGGCGGCGATCAACCTGCAGCACGGTCTGCTGTCGCACCGCGCCGAACTGGTGAAAACGCTGGAAACCGAGGACGGCCGCGTCGAGCTACGCGCCGTCACGGGGCCGGATTACGGCCGCATCTGGGATCATGAACTGGTCGGCGCGGTGCGGAAAATTGCCGGTGACGGCACAGGCGATACCAACTGGAAGGTGCCGGGTGTGATCGACTGGGCGACCATGACCCATAATCCCTATGTCGACATTACGAAAGAAACCACGACGCTCTACGCATCGGATCGCGATGTCTTCCTGTTCCTTGTCGACGATACATACCCGATCGAGGCCGGACGCCTGCCCAATGGTGACCCCGATCTCTATTTCCGGGGCTTCTATGCCTGGAATTCGGAAGTCGGCAGCAAGAGCCTCGGCATCGCCTCCTTCTATCTGCGCGGGGTGTGCCAAAATCGCATGCTCTGGGGCGTGGAAAATTTCGAACAGATCACGATCCGGCATAGCAAGTTCGCCGCCTCGCGTTTCGTGCATCAGGCAACGCCCGCGTTGCGGAATTTCGCCACGGCCAGCCCGGTCTCGTTCGTCTCCGGCATTCAGGCCTCGCGTCGGGCGTTGGTGGCGAAGACCGACGAGGACCGCGAGAGCTTCCTGCGTCGGCGTGGGTTCTCGAAACCGGAAACCACCAAAATCATCGAAACTGTGCTGCACGAGGAGGGGCGCAAGCCCGAGAGCGTGTTCGATTTCGTGCAGGGGATTACCGCACTGGCGCGGACGAAAGCCAATCAGGACACGCGGCTGGATCTGGAGGAGAAGGCCCGCAGGCTGATGGAGCGTGTGTCCTGAAAGCCGCTTCTCTGTCTTTCCGCCAATACGTTTTTACGAGCCCGGTCCCTGCGCCGGGCTTTTTCGTTTCGGGGTTTTTTCCGATGGCTGATTTCTTCACGCATTTTTCCTGCGTGCTCGATGTGGGCACAGTGGAAAACGCTGCCAAGGCGCTCGACCTCTACAACGCGTTCATGGACGAACTGGCGGCAGAAGACCCGCCCTCTGACGGTTTTGTCCTGTCGATCGTGCCTGAATATGGCGGCACGAAACTCTGGATGCACGATGAGACAACCGGCGATCCGCAGCAGGTGGTGGAATTCGTGCTACGCTGTGCGCGAACATTTCGGTTGCGGGGCCGATGGGGATTCCAGTGGGCTAATAGCTGTTCACGTCCCCGGATCGGCGCGTTCAGCGGTGGTGCGCATCTGCTTGACCTTGGCAGGCGCAAGACGATTTCATGGATGACTACCGATCGCTGGCTGGCGATCACCCTCGACGGAGGCGATCCCGACACAGGAGGGCAGGGCGATGACCTTGCATGACGCGGGCGATCTGGCCCGCCGCCTGGCGGAGAACGCGGAGGCGGTGTGCCGGCGGTATCTGTCCGCCGGTCGCCGTCACGGTAATTACTGGCTGGTCGGTGACGTACGCAACACGCCGGGGCGGTCGCTGTTTGTCCGGCTGCACGACACCGCCAATGGCAGGGCGGGAAAATGGACGGACGCACAGTCGGGCGAGCATGGCGACCTGCTCGACATGATCCGCGAAAGCCTCGGCCTGGTGGATTTCCGTGACGTGGCCGACGAGGCGCGTGCCTTCCTCAGCCTGCCGCGTCCCGATCCGGTCCCGTTATCGCGCGATCGTCCGGCTCAGGAACGCGCACCGGCCAGTTCGTCGGAAGCCGCGCATCGGCTCTGGGCGATGTCTGGGCCGATCGCGGGCACGTCCGTAGAAGCGTATCTCCGTAGACGCGATATTGCGCTTTTGCACGGAGCCGGAGCCCTGCGCTTCCATTCGCATTGCTATTATCGCCCGGACGAGGACAGTCCGACCGAGACCTGGCCCGCGATGATCGCCGCCGTCACCGACCTCGACGGCACTCTGACTGGGGTGCATCGCACCTGGCTGGCGGCGGAAGGGCGCGGCAAGGCGCCGGTCGATCATCCGCGTCGTGCCCTGGGCGGGCTGCTCGGCCATGCCGTGCGCTTCGGGGTGGCATCCGATGTGCTCGCCGCCGGGGAAGGCATCGAGACGGTGCTGTCGCTGCGGCAGGTTCTGCCCGACCTGCCGCTCGCCGCCTGCCTGTCCTCAGCGCATCTCGCTTCCCTGATCTTTCCGCCGCGGCTGCGCCGGCTCTACGTCCTGCGCGATGACGATCCGGCCGGGGATCAGGCGCTGGCGACGCTGCACGCCCGCGCGGATAACGCCGGGATCGAGCTGATCGGTCTGTCGCCGCGGCTGGGCGATTTCAACGATGATCTCCGTGCCCTTGGACGCGGCGCGCTGCGGGTAATCCTGCATCCGCAACTCGCGCCATCGGACGTGGCCCGGTTTCTGGAGGCCGCCGGCACCTGAGCGGGCCGGAAAGAGGGGCGGGCGGTTTCCGTTTTCGTCTGGCGGTCCTGTTGTGCCTCCCGTCCGGCTGGTCCGCGCCTCCGCCTTTCTGGAGGGGAGCGGGCGTCAGCCGGGTCAGGCCTTCAATGGCTCCCTGCCATCCTTCGCTGCGCTGCGGCCGCGCGCGAGCGCGCGGTTCCGGCCCGTCCCTGGTCTGCCGCTATCCGCCCCCGGAAAGGCCGCGAAGGGCGCGGCCGGAGACTTGGGAGGACCGCATCATGACCCGCACCGACGATATCGAACCGCTACACGCCGCTTCATCCACCGCCTATGTGCTGGCTGAACTTCAGATGTATGGCTACCGTCCCTTCGAGGCCGAGCCCGATCCAAGGTCGCTGCCAGAAGCTCCGCGCATCGGGGGTGCGGTGGCTGACATCTTCGACGCCATCGCCGCGACCCTGACCGACACGCGGCTGGAACCCGACCTCGAAACCCTGCTCTGGTCCACGGTCAACATCTTCCACCGCATGGTCGGCCAGGTCGAACGCGAGCTTGACCGCAACGAGCAGGCGCAGAAACGCAGCCAGCAGGAGCAGGACGGCAGTGAGATCCGCTCGGTGGAACTGGAGCGGCTGATCGCCGAAGGGCTGACTCTGATCGAGCGCCGCAACGCCTACGAGATTTTCCGCGACGAGGCGCAGGAGCAGTTCGAGCGCCTGACCCTGAGCGCGTGGCGTCCGAAGACCGGCTCGCTGGTGTCACGCCGCACCATGACCGCCTCCATGATCGACAGCCGCGACTTCCTCAATGCCCGACGTCGCGCTGAGGGCGAATTGCTGGTCCCGCCCGGCCCCAAGGTAGTCGTGACCGGCGGTCTCGATTTCGACGACCATATCCTGATCTGGGACCGGCTCGACAGGGTCCGGGCCAAGCACCCCGACATGGTGCTGCTGCACGGCGGTTCGCCTAAAGGCGCCGAATTCATTGCCGCACGCTGGGCCGATCACCGCGAGATCGTGCAGATTGCCTTCAAGCCGGACTGGACGAAGCATGCCAAGGCAGCGCCCTTCCGGCGTAACGATGCCATGCTCGACACCATGCCGATCGGTGTCATCGTCTTTCCCGGAACCGGCATTCAGGAAAATCTGGCCGACAAGGCGAAAAAGCTCGGCATCCCGGTCCTGCGGTTCGGGGGCGGCGCGTGAGCGCCGTCTTCAGTCCGGATCGCCCGTGACCGCGATCCGCGCGGAACGGGCGTAGAAGGCCAGTTCGGTGTCGCCGGGCACCAGGAGATCGAGCAGGTCCTTCATGTCCTGCATGTCCGAATAGGATTGAAACGGCCCTGGTTTCTGCTCGATCGCCAGCACTGCAATGGCGAGCGCCTTCTTGACCAGATGCAGTTCGCGCCCCGTGATTTCCGCCATGACGTTCTCTCCCTGAGAGACGATAACGATGCACGTCCGCGTGCCGGACGCCAGTACGATTCTCGTTCCGTCAACGCATCGTTTTCGCTATGATGGGGGTTGCGCCGTGGTGGTGGTGGCAGGCGCGACCGTCAGATCATGTCATCTCTACGGGAGCCGCCACCATGGTGATCTTCGCACCTTTTCTGATCGTCGCCGGCATCGGATTTTTCTGCTGGCTCATGTTCACGCTCGCGGTCTTCGCCTTGCCGTTTGCCGGCGGGCTGTATGCCGGGCTCTGGGCGTTTCATACCGGCGCCGGAGTGATCGGCGCCCTTATCGTGGGCGTCATGGCAGGCATTGCGACTTTCACGGTCGGCCAGATTGCACTTTCCTGCGCACCGTGGCTCTGGCTGCGAGGGCTGATCGTCCTGCTCTATGCCGTGCCCGCCATCATTGCCGGCTTTAGCGCCACGCACGGCCTCGCCCAGATGATGATGCCGTCCGCAGTTTGGCAGTTCTTCTTTTCGGTGATCGGCGCGATTGCGGTCGGCATCACGGCGTTCGTTCGCTTTACCGGCATGGCCCCGCCCGAACCGACCGGCGGGAATATCGCGCGGGTCTGACGGCCTGCACGGTAGCCGGTGGGCAGGCCTGGATCAGGCACTTCGTGGAGATGCGCGTCCTTTCGTCATGAGAAAGGCGGGGTGTGGCGATAAAGCCTGGCGCAACGTGCATCCGCCCCTGATGGTCCCTTTCGCGGGGCTGCCGGCTCCGGACCGTTTTCCTGTTCTGCGCGCGTTGACGAAAACAGTGGCCGACGCGGTGTGCCCGCAGGGCACGCGCCCACGAGAACGGGTCATGGTCACGGCCGGAACGGCCAGGTGACGATGCCTGGCTTTTTCCCTGCCGGATCCTGCACGTCGAGGGGGCATCATGTCCTCCGTGATGTGCGCTCTGTCGGGCCGCGCACGCATACGGCCTCTGAAAATGGCTGATCTAGCCGAAGGGCAGCTTCGCCTCGATCGGCCGTGGCGCAACAGCGGGCCATAATTTTCTTCCCCTGACGGCTGCGCCGTCATTCCTCGCGCATCAAGAAAATTCCGTCCCGCCGTCCTCCGCTGCGCTTCGGTCCCTGCGGGATGCACCGCCGCTCGCCTCCGGCTCGTCGATCGCCATCGAGGCCGCAATGGTGCGGGCTCGATAACAGAGATCACGGAGCAGTATCATGGCCACCATCGGCACCTTCAAGAAAGTCGGCAACGGGTATAACGGCGAGATCGTCACCCTCTCGCTCCAGACCCCCAACGTCCGCATTGCCCCCGAGACCACGCGCGCGAACGAGAACGCCCCCAGCCACCGCGTCTTCGTCGGTCGGGTGGAGATCGGAGCGGCCTGGTCCCGCCGCTCCAACGAGGGGCGCGATTATCTGAGCCTCAAGCTCGACGACCCGAGCTTCAATGCCCCGATCTTCGCCAATCTCTTCGATGACGAGGACGGCGAGGGCTACAGCTTGATCTGGTCCCGCCCCAACGGTCGCCGCAAGCGAGACCTGCCGGGCGAGAGTTCGCTCGCCGCGCCGCAGGGTCTGTGCCCGTGTCGCATCATCCTCAGGCTCATCCTCAGGCAGATCGAACTCATGGACCGGCTTTCTCGGTGCCTGCACCACCTCTTCCTGCTCCGGCAATTCCGGCTCAAGACGGATGCCAGCATTGGCGGGATCATCATCCGCATTGGTTGCAGGAGGTGGCTGCACCACATCGGCCCAGTCGCCCGGCGGCTGCGGTCCGATGGGCGGCGTTCCCTCCGGAGACGGCGGTGGTTTGAACCTGGGTGGCGGGAGGACGCGCGCGGCCAGTTCGGCGTCTTCGAAATACCGCGCCTTGCGCGCCCGCACCGGCGGGCAGCCGGACACCAGCACCAGTTCCTCGTCGGGAGGAAGCTGCATGATCTCGCCGGGCGTCAACAGCGGCCGCGCGGTTTCGTGCCGCGTCACCATCAGATGCCCTAGCCACGGCGACAGTCGGTGTCCGGCATAGTTCTTGGCGTCACGGATCTCTGTGGCTGTGCCAAGCGCGTCGGAGACGCGCTTGGCAGTCCGCTCGTCATTGGTCGCGAAGCTGACCCGGACATGACAGTTATCGAGAATCGAGTTGTTCTGGCCGTAGGCTTTCTCGATCTGGTTCAGGCTCTGGCCGATCAGGAAGCTCTTGATGCCATAGCCTGCCATGAAGGCCAGAGCACTCTCGAAGAAATCCAGCCGCCCCAACGCCGGGAATTCATCGAGCATCAGCAGCAGGCGATGGCGGCGCTTTGCCTCCAGTTCCTCGGTCAGCCGACGGCCGATCTGATTCAGCACCAGGCGGACCAGCGGCTTGGTGCGGCTGATGTCCGAAGGGGGCACCACCAGATAGAGCGTCGCCGGATGGGTGCCAGCCACGAGGTCGCGGATCCGCCAGTCGCAGCGGCGCGTCACATGGGCCAAGACCGGATCGCGATAGAGGCCAAGGAACGACATGGCGGTGGAGAGTACGCCGGAGCGTTCATTGTCGCTCTTGTTGAGCAATTCCCGCGCTGAACTGGCGACCACCGGATGCACACCCTTCGTCCCGAGATGCGGCGTAGTCATCATGGCACGCAGTGTGGTCTCAATCGCGCGCTTGGGGTCGGAGAGGAAATTGGCGACCCCGGCCAGGGTCTTGTCCTGCTCGGCGTAGAGAACATGGAGGATGGTACCGACCAGCAGGGCGTGGCTGGTCTTCTCCCAATGGTTGCGCTTCTCCAGGGCGCCCTCGGGATCGACCAGCACGTCGGCGATGTTCTGCACGTCGCGGACCTCGCGCTCGCCACGCCGGACTTCGAGCAGCGGATTGTAAGCGGCGCTGGCGAGGTTGGTCGGATCGAACAGCAGCACCCGGCCGAAGCGGGCGCGCCAGCCGGCGGTCAGAGTCCAGTTCTCGCCCTTGATGTCATGGACGATGGCCGCCCCCGGCCAGGTCAGCAGCGTCGGTACCACCAAGCCGACGCCCTTGCCGGAGCGGGTGGGCGCAAAGCACAGCACATGTTCCGGCCCGTCATGGCGGAGATAGGCATCGGCCGAGCGGCCCAGCACCACGCCATCGGGGGCGAGCAGCCCGGCACGGCGGATCTCGCGCGGGTCGGCCCAATGCGCCGAACCATAGGTGGTGGCGCGTTTCTTCTCGCGGGCGCGCCAGACGGACATCGTGATCGCGACGATCACAGCGACAATGCCCCCCGACCCCGCGATGTAACCGCCGATGGTGAAGATGTCCGGAGCGTAGGCGTCGTAGGCGAACCACCACCAGAAGAATTCCGGCGGATAATAGACCGGCCAGCCGAGCAGCGTGACCCACGGCGCGCCAAGCTGCGCCTGGAAGCCGAGCCGCCAGGCAGTCCACTGCGTCGCGGCCCAGGTGAAGGCGAGGATCACGGTGCTGACGGCGAACACCGAGCCCCAGAGGATCTTGGTCTGGTTCATGACAGGAACCAACCAAACGGCTCGCTTCGCCAGCGTTCAAGGTCTAATTATGACGTCTCGGGCCGCCGGATAGGCGCGGACAATAAACGGACGGCCTGCCTGTCCGCCTGCACGGCGGCAAGAATATCGAGAATCGTGCGCCTGCTGACGCCGCTTCGCTCGCCCTGTTCCAGCAACTCGACAAGCGTGCGCTCATCTTGACGAGTGGCCGGATAATAGGTCGATGGCACCTTATTTCTCCCTGTCATGCTGAGAAACTCCGATCGCCTTGTCGTCGCATGTGGAGAAGAATCCGGTGCGGCAAAGGTATCTCCACCTGATGATCACATCCATGTTCTGATCGTCGTGAGGGCGTCGAAGTTCATCGTCATTGCCGGCCGCTGCGCGCGATCTCACGGGGAAACCCTGGTCTTACGAGTCGAATATCTGCGGCAGATCCCGTGCGCCATGAAGCACGCGGACGATGCGTACCTCATCGATCAGTTCACGGAAGAACAGCAGGTAGCGACCGTGAACAATGACTCTCGATCCGGGACTGATCTCATCGCGCGCCGGAAAGCTCCCCGGATGCTCAGCCGCAACGGCGGCCTTCGCTTCCAGTTCGGCAACGAAGCTCATGGCCCGCTCGGGATTATCTTCGGCGATGTAGAGCGCGATCTCCAGAAGGTCGGCACGCGCTGCCGGAGCGAAGCCGAGCCGTTTCATCCCTGCGAACGGCGCCGGGCAATTGCATCCCGCAATTCGGCGAAGACGGTCTCGCCCGGGATGCTCGACCCGCTCTCGTCCCCAAGCCGGATCGCCTCCCGTAGGGCGTCGAGATCGCGACGGTCGGTATCGCGCCGGCGCATCCATTCGCGCAACGCCTCGCGCACGACCTCGCTGGTCGAAGCATATTCGCCGCCATCGACGGACTGGCGCAGGGTCGCCGCCATCTCGGACGGCACGGTGATGGTCATACGTTCGATCGTGGACATAAAGCGGCTCCTCCCAAGCGGGCATACTTTATCATACTTATGAAGCACCCGCTTTGTCAGCCGAAAACCCGTAGGCGGCCACCCGACGTCAAATCCCGAGCCCGCGCTTCCGCCCAAAATTCCAATCGACGTTGCCACCCGGCGACATGGTGCCGGAAACCTGCCGCCCGAGCTTCTGCTCCAGCGCCGGGCGCCAGGGCACGAGCTGGAAACCCAGACCGTCATCGACCATGGCAAACCGACCCGAGGACAGGTTGACCCGCTGGCGATAGACCCCCGAGACGATCTCGCCTTCCTTCGCGGGCCGGTGCTCCAGCCCGGTCTGCGCTGCAAGCCTGGCCGCCGCCTGATCGAGATCGCGCTGGCGCAGGGTGCCGATCAGGTCGGGCGCGAACACCACGCGCTCGCCCTGCCGCCGGGCCAGCCCCTCGGACGCCAGATGGTCGATCCTCTGCCTCATCGCCTCACGGACCTCGGTCCCGAAGCCCGCATTGGCCAAGGCTGGATCCTTGGCGAGCAACTGGCGATCGAGCCAGGTCGCGCCGGGCGCCGTCACCTGCTCGGCCAGCGTGAAATCCGAGCGCGTCGCGAGCGACAGGCGCTGCGTACCCTTCGCATCCTCCCAACTCCGGGTCTCAACGATCGCGCCGGTCCTGGCATCGCCGGTCAGGTCCAGATCGGGGAAGCGGACATGATGCGCCCGCCCGTCGGTGCCCGCGATGACCACGTAGCCAGAGCCCTTCAGTTCGTCATCCAGCCCGCGCTCGACCAGCCGGCCAAGAACGGGATCGGCCAGCGTCTCGCCGTGGATCGCGAAACCCGCGACATCGGGTTCCGCCCCGCCGCCAGACATAGCGCGGTGCATGGTCTTGATGATGTCGCCCCGGATGGAGAGATCGCGCAGCGTGGTTTCCAGCCCCGGCTTGAGGGTCCAGCGCGCCACGCCAACGCCATCGGCCAGGCCAAGCCCTTCCAGCTTGGTCGCCCGGCCCACCAGCAGACGCCGCAGTTCCGGGTCTTCGGCACCCGCGCCCGGCCGCAGATCGACGATGCCGCCGCCCTCGTCGCTGATGTTCTGCAACGCGCGATCGAGACTGGTCCAGCGGTCGGCACCGATTTCGGTCTCCAGGGCAGTGCGGATTTCCTGTTCGCTGCGCGGGCCAAGCTCCAGCGTCACCCGTTCGGCGGCACGATCGCGCAGGCCCTGGCTGATATAGGCGCGGCTGATCACCAGATCCTTGCCGTCATCGGCCACTCCGCCCACCAGGATGTGGACGTGCGGATTGTCGGTGTTCCAGTGATCGACCCCGACCCAGTCCAGCCTTGTGCCGAGATCGCGCTCCATGTCCTGCATCAGTTCCCGCGCGAAACCCCGCAGATCCTCCATCCGTGCCGCGTCTTCAGGAGAGACGATAAAACGGAAATGGTGCCGGTCATCTTCGCACCTTTCCGCGAAGGCCTTGCTGTCCGCTTCGTCGGAGCCGGCATCGAACAGATGAGCCCTGGCACCATCGCGGGTGACACCTTCACGGCGGAGATAGGCGATGTGCCGGGCGAGCGGCGCGGAACGAAACCGCGTGCCCTGCTGGCGAACAACGCGCGCCTTGACCACGACGCGACGGGCATTGCTGCGCAGCCGCATGGACAATGCCGCACGCCGGCCGCGTCCGAAGCGGGAGCCGCCACCGCCTCCCCTGCCCTTCGCGCCGAACCGGGTGCCGGTATGACCGGCTCTTTTCGCGGCACGCATGACCTCGCCGACGAAGGATTTCGGTCGTGCGCCCTGATTGCCATGCTGGATGCGTCCGGGCCGGACAGTCAGGTTGTCATCGTGCGTCGCCATGGCCCGCTCTCCGTTTCGATGTGCACCTGACGGCGCTCGGATTGTTGAAAAGATTATGGAAAATACCCGGACAGCCGCAGGCAGTGCGTGGTGAGAGGACAAATTCCCCAATCAAACCAACCACATGCAGCCCCGAAGGGGCGCTGCTTTTACCTTGCCGTCCTTCCCTCCGTTGCCTGTCTCCCCCCAGCACCCCATCCCCAAGGCACCCATAGCCCGCCAGCGCCCGATGGACCGGAACGGGGATCATCGGCGCGCCTCCCCATGCCCTGACGCGATAAACAGCCCGACCGATTGCGGTGCGAGCGCCGCCCAGTCGGTCAGCCGGGAACCAGATGAACGTGCCGGATCGTGTGTGCTCTCGACGGGTCGGGACGCATCGCCCATGCGCAGGAATGAGGCCGGAAAGAGGGAAGAATCCTGCCAGGATCGTGCCAATGGAGCGCCGATCGCGATGTTATCGGCAAGCGGAAGAGCCAGCCGCGCGCTGACCGACGCGACGTAGTTCCGCGTCTCGACAGGGAGCGGCCGGCCGGTCGCGAGATGTTCGTCATAGCGCGCGGGACCGGCATTATAGGCGGCGAGAAACCCGGCCTCGCCGTAGCGGTCCCGCATCCAGCGCAGATAGGTCGCACCCGCCAGAATGTTGTCGTGCGGGTCGAACGGATCGTCGCCGAGGCCGAGCGATGTGCGCAGGCTGGCCCATGTGCTGGGCATCACCTGCATGAGCCCCATCGCACCCGCCGATGACACGGCATGCGCATCGCCTCGGCTCTCCGCGTGCAGGACGGCAGCAATCCAGGACGCCGGAATCTGCGCGCGCGTGGCGGCTTCCGCGATCATGTCGGCGTAGGGATCGGCGACCGCGACATGCCCCGGTATCATCATGGACGCGACGACCGGAAGCATGACACCGAGCAGCCGGGATCCTATTTTACAGCCGGTCATCGCGCTTCACCGGACGGCTCCAGACCAGGTGAAAGGCGCGTCCCTGACGGTCTGACTGGAACAGGTTGGCACGGATAGGCTGCGCCAGCATGGGGTCGTCGAGAACGAGCGAGAGGTAGGTGCCCGCTTTCTCGCCGGTGCGTTTCCGGCCTGCGCCGATCTCCGGTCCGGCGTCAGCGTCACCGAGATGGACACGATAGTCGGGCGCATGCTCGGCGTCCGACGATGTCGCCGGCACGATCGTCAGTTCGACGTCGAGGGCGAGCGTGCGCAGACGACCGGCGAAGCCGTCAGCCGTGCGCGTGAAAGTACCGATCTGGGCCATGTCAGCCTCGTTTCTGCTTGGGATTGGGAGACATTGGTGACGGCGCGAGCCACAGCGGCAGCGCGCGGCCGAGCACCGCGGCGACCGGCAGGACGCCGAAATAGCGGCCGTCGAGACTGGTCGGGACTGCCGGGTTCATGACGAAGATCTGGCCGGGCAGGACGTGCCGGCAGCCTTGCCAGACCGGCAGCGGACGGCCGCGATGATCACGAGCCAACGCATCGCCGAGCGGCTGGCCGTCAACCGACACGACGACGCCGATGCGACAGACCGATTGTCCCGGCAGTGCGGCTACCGGTTTGAGTAGCGGCACGCCGAGCGGCAGATAACCACCGCGTGCCAGCATCCCAGCGATGTCGGCCGGGGGCCTGATTGCGATCAGGTCGCCGACATGCAATCCGCGCACCGATTGCAGGCGATACAGGCCGACCGGTGTGCTGGCGGTGGCATTCCAGATCAGCCGAGGTGCTGGATGGATCGCCACTGACGTGCCACCACCGAGTATTGCGAAATACGTGGCAAAGAACCAACCAAGCCGGCTCATGACACCGCCCTCCGGCGCAGCCAGGCATGATCGCGGGCGCCTCAGTCGCCGTTGATCCCGGCGACAGGATGGGACTGTGACTGCCATGCGAATCAAGCACACGATCCGGCTGCCGGCCGAACTCAGTGTCAGGCTTGCCGATTACGCCACCCGCAAGAAGGTGCCGCAGGCGCTGATCGTGGAAACGGCGCTGGCGTCCTTCCTTTCACCAGATGGACCCGAGCGGCTGGAAGCCGCGTTGGCCCGGCGGCTGGACCGGATGACGCGGCAGTTGGAGCGCATGGAACGGCGCGTGACGATCGCTAATGAATCGTTGGCGGTGTTCGTACGATTCTGGTTGACCAGCACGCCACCGCCATCCGGGCAGCCCGCGCGTCTCCGCCGAATTGCCGGGAAGCGGGGAGCGGTTCGAAGGACTGGTGCCCCCGGTGGTGACCGCGCCCTGCTTCGCGATCCGGCGCCCGGCCATCGCGGTATTCTCGCTCGACGATTACGTGGCCGCCGGGATCATGACCGCCGCACAGGCCGCGTTTCTGCGCCGCGCCGTCGCCGAGCGGAAGAACATCCTGGTCGCCGGCGGCACCTCCACCGGCAAGACCACCTTGGTCAACGCGCTGCTGGCCGAGATCGCGCAGACTGGCGACCGAGTGGTGCTGATCGAGGACACCCGCGAACTGCAATGCGCGGCCCCCAATCTGGTCGCCCTGCGCACCAGGGACGGCGCGGCCTCGCTTTCCGACCTGGTGCGCTCCTCGCTGCGCCTGCGCCCCGACCGGATTCCGATCGGCGAGGTGCGCGGCGCCGAGGCGCTCGATCTCTTGAAAGCCTGGGGCACCGGCCATCCCGGCGGCGTCGGCACGCTACATGCCGGATCCGCGATCGGGGTCCTGCGCCGACTGGAGCAGCTGATCCAGGAAGCCGTCGTCACCGTGCCGCGCGCCCTGATCGCCGAGACCATCGACGTGCTCGCGGTGCTGTCCGGGCGCGGCAACGCGCGGCGGCTGGCCGAACTCGCTACCGTCCAGGGCCTGACCCCGGACGGGGACTACATCCTCGCACCCGCCGGAGACCCGTCATGACAAGTATGATCGCCCTGCGCCGCCGCTTTGCCGTGGCCGGCGCCACACTCTCGCTCGCCCTGCTGTCGGCCCCGGCCTACGCCTCGGGCTCCAGCATGCCGTGGGAAACCCCGCTCAACGAGATCCTGGAATCCGTGCAGGGGCCGGTGGCCAAGATCATCTCGGTGATCATCATCACCGTGACCGGTCTGACCCTGGCCTTTGGGGAGACCTCGGGCGGCTTTCGCCGCCTGATCCAGATCGTCTTCGGCCTGTCGATCGCCTTTGCCGCGTCCAGCTTCTTCCTGTCCTTCTTCTCCTTCTCGGGCGGGGCGCTGATCTGATGGAGCCGGACGCCATTCCCGGCTTCACCGCCCCGGTGCATCGTGCCCTGATCGAGCCGATCCTGCTTGGCGGGGCGCCGCGCACGGTGGCGATCGTCAACGGCACGCTGGCAGCCGCCATCGGGCTCGGCCTGCGGCTGTGGATCGCGGGCGGGATCTTCTGGCTGGTCGGCCATCTCGCCGCCGTCTGGGCCGCCAAGCGTGATCCCGCCTTCGTCGACGTGGTGCGCCGGCACCTGCGTTACCCCACCCATCTGGTCGGGTGAGGACGCCATGCTGAACCTCGCCGAATACCGTCATCGCCGCGACCGGCTGGCCGACTTCCTGCCCTGGGCGGCGCTGGTCGCCAGGGGCGTGGTGCTGAACAAGGACGGCGCCTTCCAGCGCACCGCCCGGTTCCGCGGCCCGGACCTGGACTCCTCGACGGCTTCCGAACTGGTCGCGATCACGTCCCGCCTGAACAATGCCCTGCGCCGGCTTGGCTCCGGCTGGGCGATTTTTGTCGAGGCGCAACGCCGGCAAGCACGCGGCTATCCCGCGAGCCTGTTCCCCGACCCCGCCTCCGAACTGGTCGACGCCGAACGCCGGGCGCAGTTCGAGGAGGAGGGCGCGCATTATGAGAGCCATTATTTCCTGACCCTGGTCTGGCTGCCTCCAGCGGACGACGCTGCCCGCGCGGAAGCCTGGCTCTATGAGAACCGCGCCCGTGGCGGCACCGACTGGCGGGCGGTGGTCGCGGGTTTCATCGACCAGACCGATCGGGTGCTGGCGCTGCTCGACGGTTTCATGCCCGAGGCCGATTGGCTCGATGACGGCGAAACCCTGACATATCTCCACTCCTGTGTTTCGACCCGGATGCAGCGGGTTCGGGTGCCCGAGATCCCGACCCGTGTGCTGCTGGTCTGGACCCGGCTGATGCGCGGGGCCGGGGATTCGATCGTGCTGGAGAACGAGCCAGCCGCTGATGCGGCGGGCTTCGCGGGGTTGCAGGACCAGACCGACAATCATTGGGGCGAGGTGTTCAAGGCCGCCCTGGTCTCAACTGTCCTCAGCGTCGGTTCCGAAGCCGATATCAGCGGCGGCAATGGCATTGCCCAGGCGTTACGCACCGGCGGCTCGCAGGGTTTCAATCAGATCGGTGAGCAGACGGTCGGACGGTCGCTGAATATCCAGCCCACCAACATCATCCGGCGCGGCTTTCCGGTGCGGGTCATGGTGCATCGTGACCTGGTTCTCACCCCTTATGGACAGGAGGTTTCCCGATGACGAAGCTCAGGCTTGGGCCAATTGCGGATGACAGGCCGATACGCGTGACCGTCGAGCTTCCCGCTGCCTTGCATCGCGATCTGGTTGAATACGGGCGGCTGCTGGCGCGGGAGAGCGGTCAGGCCGAGATCACGCCAGCAAAGCTGATTGGGCCGATGCTCGCGCGCTTTATGGGAGGAGACAGGGTCTTTTCTAAGACAAAGCGTCACGGTATCAACTCTGGCGGATAAAATCACGGATGAAGGCGACGAAGCGTCCCGTGGCAGCATCTTGGCGATTGGCAGCCCATCCGAGACGAATTTGCAAATGTGCGTCACGCTCCCGGAGTGGCCGAAAGACAACTCCCGGAAAGCCATTTTCCGCTTGGCTCTGCGCAGCGAGCGTCAGACCATATCCAGCACTTACAAGCGCGAAAACCGACTGTTTTCCGGCTGGATGCGTCTCGATGGTCACATCTTTGCCCAGAACGTCATTATAGCGGCGTCGTACGCTATAATCTTGTCCCCAGTCCTGGATCAGGAATGTTTGATTCCGCAACTCGTTCCGAGTCAGACTCCGACAGCGGCTTAACGGGTGTTCGCTCGGTAAAGCCAAAACCAGATTTTCGCTGAAAAACGGAAGCGATTCGATGGATTCGGATCGAACGTACGACGTAAAAAATATTACCTCTAAACGATTTCGAAACAACGCAGATCGAAGGTCTTGTGTTCCCATCTCATAAAAAACTATTCCAACGTCGGGGTTTCTTTTCTTCCAAACCGATAACGCCAGCCTGAATTGTCCGCTGACCGGAGGAAACAGGCTGCCGATCCGAACGACACCCCGGCGACCCGTTCCAAACATCTGGCACAAAGCTTGGATCTCATGGAGCTCATCGAGCAGAGAAGACGTCCCCTGAATGATCGCGTTCCCCACTGTTGTCAGGCGAATGCCGGCGCGACTTCGATCTAGAAGAGTGACACCCAACTCATCTTCAAGTCTGTCGATGGCACGGGTAAGGGTCGAAACGGTTACGCCGCGAATCATGGCGGCCCGAGTCAGGCTTCCTGTCTCCGCGGCAAGTTTGAAATATTCAAGGCTTATGCTTTGCATAATACAAGCGCGCGTGGGTCACGAGCGCCTCCCCTTTGACTTACAGGACGACAATCATGCAGAAGAGCAAAGAGCTTATCTTCTGCCACGTCTGCCGGATCAACTCCGTCATGTGGGCCAGCCTCCACCCAGCGCTCTGAATGAACTTACGGCCGCGCGTGCCGTGTTCGCCCGGTTGAGGGCCAGCTGATCCTGCGAGTCCAGAAGCTGCCGATCAGCGTCGAGCACATCCGTCAATGGAATAACGCCCGCCTGGAAGGATTGCTGCGATAGGTTGCGGGCACGGGTCAGGGATGCGACTTCGATTTGCAGGTCGCTTGTGCGCTGCTCCGTCTGCACCAGGGTCGTGAAAGCATTTTCGACATCCTCGGCAGCATGCAGGACCGTCAACCGGTAGCGCGCCAGGGCCTCGGCATTGGCGCCGCGCGCCTGCTGTACTTCGGCGTCGATCTTGCCGAAATCGAAGATTCGCCAGCGAATGGCGCCCGATCCGGTAGCCTGAAAGCCGGGTGCCGTGAACAACCGCTGCGGGTTGATGCTCTGGAATCCCAGAATGCCCGAAAGGGAGAGTTTTGGGTAATAATCGCCCAGCGCCTCGCCAATCCGTGCATTCGATGCGGCCAGCCGACGTTCCGCTGCCAGAATGTCTGGCCGACGCCGGAGCATGTCGGTCGGCGTGTCGGTGCTTCCGATAGCCGGAACGGTCGGGATTTCGGAAGGCACTCCCAGTTCTGCGGCATAAGTGCCAGGCTGCGCACCCATCAGCACGTCGAGGCGATTGAGCTGAGCTTCGAGGGCGATGCGGAGCTGCGGCACGGTCTGGCGCGCGGATTGCAGCAACGCTTCGGCCTGGGCCAGTTCGCGCTCGTTCGAAATGTCCTGTGCGCGTCGCTGGCGAACCAGATCCAGCAGGTGGGTGTCCACGGTAATCTGCTGTTCCGCGACGGCGAGCCGTGCCTGATCTCCCCGGATCTGGAAATAAGCATCGGCGGCGTCGGCCGCCACGGTAATACGCTCCCCCACGCGTTCCACCTGCGCGGCCTCTTCCTCGTCCTGCGCGGCTTCCTGCCCGCGCCTAAGGCCGCCGAACAAATCGATTTCCCAGCTTGCAGCGCCGCTGACGTCGTAGGTGCGATAATCGCGATGGAAACCCGGGACGGTCCGTACGACATGGCCGATCAGCCCCTCCTGCGACAACCGGTTCGCGGAGGCCTGCGGATTGAAATCCAGTGTTGGCAGCAGGCGCGCGGTGGCGGCTTCCGCGGCGCCCCGCGCCTGGCGGACCCGGGCCATGGCGGCAGCGAGGTCCAGATTCTGGGTCAGCACGCGCTGTTCGATGCGCACCAGTTCGGGATCGTGAAATCCCTCCCACCATGCGTCGAGCGGGGGCGCCGCCGCTGCATGCCGGGCGTCGATCGCTGTCGCGCTGTGAAAAGCACGAAGACGCGTATCCGGTGCCCTGTAATCCGGGCCGACCGCACAGGCGGACATCATCAGTGTCATGGACAGGGCAATGGCCGGCTTCAGTAATCCGGTCGTTGCCCGGTGGCGCGGAGGTGCCGTATTCCGCCCTGTTGCAGGAAGCATGGGATTCATGGCGTTCGACCTTCGATAAGCCTCGGACATGTGTAGCCCGGCTGTCGTCGAGTGACCGATATACATAATCGTCACTCGTTGTCAATTCAGCACCTGTGTCTTATCTAGCATGTCACATTCAGCTAGGGGAAACAGGATGCGCGCGCCTCACACTGGACAGCGTGGCCCGGTCGATCACGAGCGTCGGGATCAGATCATGACGGCGGCCATCGAGCATTTCGGGCATTACGGATACAAGAAGACTACGATCGCCGATCTGGCCGACGCCATCGGTCTGTCGAAAGCCTATATCTATAAATTCTTCGACTCGAAGAAGGCGATCGGGGAAGCGATCTGCGCGCTCCAGCACGGCAGGATGCAGGCGGATATCGAAGCGATCGTCCGGGACGACAAGCCGGCTTCCGACAAAATGCGCAGGATCTTCCTCTCTCTGGCGCGCAATACGCTCGCCCTGTTTTCGCATGAACGGAGACTGCATGACATCGTCTATTCAGCGGTGGAAGAAGAATGGGCGTCCGCTCGGAATTTTGCCGATGCGCTTCGCGGGATGGTCGAGCACCTGATCCGCGAAGGTCGCGAGGGTGGTGAGTTCGAGCGCAAGACGCCCGTTGACGAGACCTGTCACGCCATCATGCTGGTCCTGCAGTCGATCTATCATCCCCTCCTGCTCGAACAGCACATGGACACGCTTGACGATGATGCGGCGAACCTTGCCAGTCTCGTCTTGAGAAGCCTCGCGCCGTGAATTTAGTATGGGATTTTCCTGTGACCAATTGACAATATGGTCACTAGTGTACAATTAGGGCTTCCAACCCCGCTGGGAGCTCGAACATGGCTGGAACACGCCTATCCCTTCTTGCAGCGGCCGGCATCTGCACCGCATTCGGGCTGTCGGCCTGCAAGCCCAAAGACGATCCAGATCCACGCACGGCCGACCGTATCGTGGAGACGGTGCGGATCGAATCCGCAGCGACTGCCGAGCATGTCTACACGGGGGTCGTAGCGGCCCGCGTCCAAAGCGATCTCGGCTTTCGCGTGTCCGGCAAGATCGTCGAACGCCTGGTCGACACGGGACAGACTGTCTCAAAGGGGCAGGTGCTGATGCGTCTGGACCCGACGGATTACCTCCATGCCGTGACGACCCAGATCGGTGGCGTTGCATCGTTGCACGCCCGCTGGGTCCAGGCCGCGGCGGACGAGCGCCGCTATCGCGGGCTTGTCGTCACCGGCGCCGTGGCGGCGTCTGCCTATGATCAGGTGAAGGCGGCGTCAGACAGTGCGCGCGCGCAACTGGATGCGGCGCTGGCCCAGGAAAAGATTGCCCGCAACCAGGACGATTATTCCCTCCTGCGGGCGGATGAAGACGGTGTCGTCGTCCAGACGCTGGCGGAACCGGGGCATGTCGTCGCGGCTGGCCAGACCGTGATCGTGCTGGCCCACGCCGGCCCGCGCGAGGCGGCGGTCGATCTGCCGGAAGGAGTTCGGCCCGCTCTTCATTCGGCGGCGGATGCCGAACTCTACGATGGTGCATTCAGGGTGCCATCGCATCTTCGCCAGCTTTCCGACGCCGCCGATGCAAGCACGCGGACCTTCGAGGCGCGTTACGTGATGGATGGCGCGGGTGCCAAGGCCCCGCTGGGTGCCACGGTGCGCATCCGTTTGCCTGACACAGATATGGTTTCGAGCGCTTATGTCGTGCCGCTCAGTGCCATTGATGATGAAGGTCATGGGCCGGGGATCTGGAGCGTCAATGACAAGAGCTCCACAGTCGGTTACCACCCCGTGAAGCTGATCAGCCTGGGCGAGGATACGGCGACGATCGTTCCCGGTGTAGATCTTCGTCCGGGCATGCTGATCGCGGCGGCTGGCGGTCACGAACTGCATGACGGCGAACACATCCGGATCGCCTCTACAAAGGTCGCGATGCAATGAGCGGATTCAACCTGTCCGCGCTGGCAGTGCGCGAGCGCGGGATCACATTGTTCCTGATCGTGGCACTGGCTTTGTCGGGTGCTTATGCGTTCTTCAGCCTCGGGCGTGCCGAGGACCCCGCCTTCACCGTCAAGACGATGACCGCGATCGCGGTATGGCCAGGCGCCACGGCGCAGGAAATGCAGGACCTGGTGGCCGACCCTCTGGAAAAGCGCGCTCAGGAACTGCAATGGTACGATCGGGTGGAAACTTTGGCTCGACCCGGCATAGCACTGATGATGATCACGCTGAAGGACAACACCCCGCCTGCGGCCGTGCCCGAGCAGTTCTACCAGACGCGCAAGAAGCTGTACGACACCATGCCCCTTCTGCCGAAGGGCGTGCAGGGGCCGTTCGTCAATGACGAATATTCCGATGTCGATTTCGCGGTCTATGCGCTGGACGGTCATGGATTGCCCGAACGGCTTCTGGTCCGGCAGGCGGAAACGGTGCGGCAGCGCCTGCTGCATGTGCCGGGCGTGCGCAAGGTCGATATTGTCGGTGAACGGCCGGAACAGATCTTCGTCAATTTTTCCAATGCCCGACTGGTCACGCTCGGGATCAGCGCGCAGGACGTGTTTGGGGCATTGCAGCGCCAGAATGCGGTGACGGCCGCCGGTTCGATCGATACGCGCGGCCCGCAGGTCTTTGTGCGACTGGACGGCGCGCTGGACGATCTGCAGAAAATTCGCGATGTTCCGATCGCGGCGAACGGAAGGACGCTCAAGATCTCCGACATCGCGACGGTGGAGCGGGGTTACGAGGAGCCACCGACCTATCTGGTCCGGCATGCCGGGGCCCAGACTTTGGTGCTGAACGTTGTGATGCAAGATCACTGGAACGGGCTGAAGCTCGGCCAGTCCCTGGCTGCGGCGGAGAAGACGCTGGGGGCAGGGCTACCCGCCGGCGTCACGCTGACGAAAATCGTCGACCAAGCCGGCATCATTCATGCCGCCGTGGGCGAGTTCATGCTGAAGTTTTTCGTGGCCCTCGCGGTGGTGATGGTCGTGAGCCTGCTTAGCCTGGGCTGGCGGGTGGGCATCGTCGTCGCGGCGGCCGTGCCGCTGACGCTGTCGATCGTCATGGTCATCATGCTGGTGACGGGCCGGGCGCTGGATCGCATCACGCTCGGCGCGTTGATCATCTCGCTGGGCCTTTTGGTCGATGACGCGATCATCGCGATCGAAATGATGGTGGTGAAGCTGGAGGAAGGGTACGAACGCACGAAGGCCGCTGCCTATGCTTGGAGTCACACGGCGGCCCCGATGCTGGCGGGCACGCTGGTCACGATCATCGGTTTCACCCCGATCGGCTTCGCGCGCTCGACTGCCGGCGAATATGCCGGCAATATTTTCTGGATCGTCGGCTATGCGCTGCTGACCTCCTGGGTCGTGGCCGTGGTGTTCACGCCCTATCTCGGCGTCAAGCTGTTGCCGGACATCAAGCGGATCGACGGCGCCTACGAACATATCTACGCCACGCCCAATTACCGCCGCTTCCGGCGTCTGGTCGTGTGGGTCGTGCGCCGCAAGTTCATGGTCGCGGGGGCGGTGCTGGCGTTGTTCCTGCTGGCCTTCGTCGGGATGGGTTCTGTCCGGCAGCAATTCTTCCCCAGTTCGGACCGCCCGGAACTGCTGGCCGAGGTGCAGATGCCGGAGGGCACCAGTATCGAAGCCACCACGCGGGTCACGGCCCGTGTGGAGGCCTGGTTGAAGACGCAGCCCGAGGCGAGGATCGTCACCAGCTATGTGGGCGCCGGCGCGCCGCGTTTCTTCCTGGCGTACAACCCCGAACTGCCCGACCCTTCCTTCGCGAAGATCGTCGTCCTGACACCGAGTGCCCAGGACCGCGACCGCTTGCGCGATCGCATGCGCCAGGCCGTGGCCCAGGGGATGGCGCCTGATGCCCGGATCCGCGTGACGCAGTTCGTCTTCGGCCCCTACACCCATTTCCCGGTCATGTTCCGTGTCATGGGACCGGATGCGGATCGGGTGCGCGATATCGCGGCCCAGGTCGGCACGATCATGCGTAACAATACGCATACGCGTCAGGTCAATACCGACTGGGGCGAGCGCGTACAGACGGCGCATTTCGTGCTGGACCAGGCGCGGCTGCAACTGATCGGCCTGTCCCCCCAGGAGGCATCCGAACAGATCCAGTTCCTGCTACTGGGCGTGCCGGTCACGCAGGTTCGCGAGGACGTCCGGACCGTCGATCTCGTGGTTCGCAGCGCGGGACCCGATCGTCTGGACCCGGCGAAGCTAGGTGACATGACCATCAGCAACCGCACGGGCCAATTGATACCGCTCAGCCAGATCGGTCATGTCGAGATCCGTGCCGAAGACCCCATCCTGCGTCGGCGCGACCGAGTCCCGACGATCACGGTGCAGAGCGATATCGACGAAAACCTGCAGCCCCCGCAGGTCACTGCGGAGGTCGATCAGGCCTTGGCACCGATCCGCGCGACGCTGCCCCCCGGCTATCGCATCGAAGCCGGCGGCAACGCGGAAGAATCCGGAAAAGCCAACAAGGCCCTGGTGCCGATCTTTCCGGTGATGGTCCTGCTGACCCTGATCGTCCTGGTGTTCGAGACCCGGTCCATCTCCGGCATGTTCATGGTGTTCCTGACGGCCCCGCTGGGCCTGATCGGGACAGTGCCGACCCTTCTGATCTTCCATCAGCCGTTCGGCTTCAACGCGATCCTGGGGCTGATCGGCCTGTCGGGCATCCTGATGCGCAATACGCTGATCCTGATAGGACAGATCAAGGTCAATCAGGCGGCGGGACTCGATCCGTTCCATTCGGTGGTCGAGGCAACCGTGCAGCGTGCCCGCCCGGTCATTCTGACAGCCCTGGCGGCGGTTCTTGCCTTCATCCCGCTGACGGAATCGGTGTTCTGGGGATCGCTGGCCTATACGCTGATCGGCGGCACGGCGGCCGGCACCGGCCTAATCCTGATGTTCCTGCCCGCACTTTACGCGATCTGGTATCGCATAAAGCCTGCACAGGACGTCGATCCCGGGAAGCTGCGTGTTGCAAGTAGCTTTATTGGTGCGAACCAGGAATGATAATGTTCTTGCGCGATTGCTTCACGGAAGTTGATTGATATGACCGCCTTGTTGGACAATCCGGTTTGGGCCGCCTGACATTGGGCAATCGGCTTGGGGTTTGGGCGGCCCGCTGGCTGTTCGCTACAAGTCGGACGTCGCGCCGTTCGGCGCGATCGCAGAACGAAGCGATGCGGCCTTCATGGCACTTGCATCGCTCGTCAGTCCGGCTGAACGCGTTGTGCTCCAGACGCGGGATCCTTTGTCTGCGCCGCCAGGTTCGAGATCGCGATACAAGCGCCGATCCTGCAAATGATATTGAACGCACCGATTATGATCCGCGGTTCTCAACCGGATGATGTTCTTCTGAGGCAGTCTGACGTCCCGGAAATGATGGAGCTTGCTGATCGCACAAGACCTGGCCCTTTTGCGCGTCGAACGATCGAGCTGGGCACGTATATAGGCATCCGGCGTGGCGGCGCGCTGGTGGCCATGACTGGTGAGCGGATGCGTTTCGACCGTTTTACGGAGATAAGCGCCGTTTGCGTTGATCCGGCGTTACGAGGCTGCGGCTGCGCCGGGTCATTGATAACGCGGCTTGCATAGGACATTCAGGCAGCAGGATGTACGCCCTTCCTGGATGTGTTCAGCGCCAACGAAGGTGCGATCGCCTTGCACAAAAAAACTCGGCTTCATCACGCGCACGACCTTTTTCATGACTGTCCTCACCCGATTGTAAGGATTAGGGGGTATATCTGTAATAGACCCTCAAGAGGGCGTCACTGCGGACGATCGCAAATCAGCCTGAGCCCACCATAGGGGCTCAAACGATATCCGCGATCAGGCGTTGGCGCCGCCATCGACGGTCAGTGTGGCGCCGGTGATATACTGCGCTTTTGGCCCGGCGAGAAAAGCCACCATGTTTCCGATGTCCTCGACAGTGCCGTATCGACCTAAAGCGGTCAGCGACCGTAGCGTGTCGTGGAAAGGGCCCTGGACCGGGTTCATGTCCGTGTCGATGGAGCCTGGCTGGACGACGTTCACGGTGATGTCGCGTGGGCCGAGTTCCCGGGCCAGCCCTTTTGTAAATGCCGTCAGCGCCGACTTCGAAAGGGCGTAGACGGACAGTCCCGCGCCGCCGGGAACCCTGTCCGCGAAAAAGCTCCCGATGCTGATGATACGGCCGCCTTTTCCAAGGTGGGGGATGGCGGCCTTGCTCGCGACGATCGGCGCGCGGACGTTCACGTTCAGGGTTGCGTCGATATCGTCCAGCGCCATGCTCTCGACTGCCGACAATCGGAGAATCCCGGCATTGTTGACCAGGATATCGAGACCGCCCAGTTCAGCGACCGTCTGCTCGACCGAGGCGGAAACCGCTGCGGCATCCGCGCTGTCGGCCTGAAGAGCGACGGCACGGCGTCCGAGTGCCTCGATATCGCGCACGATTTTCGCGGCGGCATCGGCGGATCGCTCGTAGGTAATGGCGACATCGGCGCCTTCGGCTGCCAGCGCCTTTGCGATCGCAGCCCCGATCCCTCTACTGGCACCTGTTACAAGTGCGCGTTTTCCTGTCAGCGTCATTGCCGGACCCTTTCTGTGTTGATTGACACAGAAAGGGCTATCGCGGTTGATCTGGCGCGTCAATCTATTTATGTGTCGTTCGTCACAGAAGGTGGGATCATGGTGAGTATCGGACGACCCAGAGCATTCGATCGGGAAGCGGCCCTGCAGGCGGCGATGCTCGTTTTCTGGCGCAAGGGCTTCGCCTCGGCGTCGATGACGGATCTTTGCGATGCGATGGGCATCCGCTCGCCAAGCCTCTATGCGGCTTTCGGCAGCAAGGAGGCACTCTATCTCGAAGCAGCGCGGCGCTATGCCGATACTGTGGGAGCAGCGGTTTGGGACTGCTTGCTGAACGGGGACAGCGCGCGTGCGGGTATCGAAAGTCTTTTGATAGCTGCGGCGAAGAACCTGCCGGAGTGCGGCGAGATGCCGGCCGGCTGCATGGTTGCGCTGGCGACCGTGGGCGAGGCTTGTCCCGACGCGATCATTTCTACCATGAAAGCCATCAGGGCGGACTGTCTCGCGCGCCTGCAATCCCGCTTGAGCGATGCCGTGGAGTCAGGTGAATTGCCTATCTCCACGGATACTGTCCGTTGGAGCCGGTTTTACATGGGGATCTATCTGGGGATGTCGATCCAGGCGCGAGACGGTGCGCATTTCGCCGACCTCGCTGGCATCGCGGAAGCGGCGATGGGTGCATGGCCCGGTGCCTGCGGTGATGAAACGACCGTGTAGAACACGCTTCTTACGCAGTCGTATCTGTCTTAGTGATTGTCGGTTAAAATACGCAACGGGCTAAGCGGACCGACCGGGATCAATGTAAAACGCATCAGCCCGGCTTTTCCCAGGGGCAGCTTAGAGAGCATCGCATTGGCCTCGTCTGGCGAGGTGACATTCAGAAGGAAGATGACGCCCGTCCGATCCTGCATGGCCCACCATTGATCGATCTTGCCCGCGAGAGCCAGGTTGACGGTATCGCGCACTTCCTGGGGCATGATGGCCTTGCGTTGTGACGGCGTTGCCGTGCCCGTCAGCTTTCCGATCGCCAGAATATGGGTCGTCGGCACTTGCGCCTGCGAAGACACTGATGCTGCCTGAGCCGGGATGGTGCCGGTAAAAAATGTGTATAGGGCAACGGCGGCCAACACTTGTGTGGAGAGAAACTTGCGATACAGGGTCACGAGGAATTCCTTTCTAGGGATTCGGTCACGTTGAGATTTTTCGAGTGGCGCCATGCCAGACGCGATGGGAGATCATCGCGATCCCGCTGATGGGCGCGAAAATGATGTAGGAGAGCGCCACAATGAGCGAGAGCGTCGGCATCCCGGCGTGGAACACATTCACGGCGACGAGGCTGGCTCCGGCGGCGAGCAATGTTCGCGCGGTGTAGGCCAGGAACGGCCACAGCGCGTGGCCCGCACCCTGCGCCGAGAAGGCGAACACGAAGCCCGCCGCCATAAATCCGTAAGTCGGTGCGACAATTTGGAGGTAGGTCGATGCCGGATCGATGACGGAGAGTTCGTCCGTGAATAGTCCTGCCCACAGGCTTGGTGCCAGAGCGACGCCCACGCCGACGATTTCGGCGAACCCGGCCCCGACATAGGTTCCGATCCATGCGATCCTGCGGGCGCGTTCGACATGTCCGGCCCCCATCGCGATGCCGACCATGGTCAATACGGCCGAGGAGAGACCGAACAGAATGGGGATCATCACGTAATCGAGGCGTGAGGCGATGCCATAGCCGGCGATGGCGTCGATCCCGAAACGACCGACGGCGCTGGTCACGAGAATGACCGTCAGATTGGTCTGGATCGTATTGAGAGCGGTCGGAATGCCGACCTTGAGGATATCGGCGAACAGGCGCCATTCCAGGCGGGACATGCCGAGTTTCAGCCCGGAACGACCTGACGCCATGTAGCGCAGCAGGAACACGAGTGCGCCTGCGTAATAAATGATGAACGCGGCACCCGCACCGGCCACGCCCAGTCTGGGGATCGGGCCGAAGCCGAAGATCAGTGCTGGAGAAGCGGGAATCATGATCAGGGCACCGGTCAGCGTGACCAGTGCCGGAACCTTCACATTGCCGGAGCCGCGCAAGGCACAGGCAATCAGATTGACGATCCAGACGATGATCGCGCCGCCGAAGATTGTATTGGAGTATCCCAGTGCGGCGTGAAGTGACGCTTGTTTGCCGCCAAGCGTCCCGTAAAGCGCAGGCGCTGCCCAGATCAGCCCGAAGGTAAAGATTGCGCCCATGATCGCGGCGAGGACGATCGCATGCAATACGAGCGCATCCGCGTCACGCTGTCGTCCAGCGCCGATCGCGCGGGCGACAGCGGAGGCGACGCCACTCCCCAGGCCGCCGTTCGACATCGTGACCATCAGCATATAGACGGGGAAAACCAGCGAGACGCCGGCCAGCGCATTGGTGCCGAGATAGCCGACATAATAGGTCTCGGCCACGCTCACGGCCGTCTGCGCCAGCAGTACGGCGATCGTCGGAAGCGCCAGCCGCATCAGGGTGGTTGTGATGGGGCCGTTCAGGATCGCGGCACGCGCTCGTGTTTTACGATCCTGAACGCGGATTTCCCTTATCGGCGTGATTTCGACCAAATCGACCATCGTCTCGTTCGTCATGTCCGTCATGGCACGCGACCTATGCCGCGGGGCGGTAGACAGGAGCCCCCGCTGGCGCGCCGATCGTGCCGCCATCGACGACGATTTCGGTGGCCGTGATGCTTTTCGCCTCGTCGGAAGCCAGGAACACGATGGCGTTGGCGATGTCCACGGCCTCGCTCCATTGCCCAAGCGGTATGGCGCGGGCGAAGCCTGCCTCCAACTGCGTCACGGCCTCCGGCGTCGAAGCACGCGTGCTCCAGATCGGCGTGCGTGTCGCACCGGGCACGACGCTGTTCACGCGGATGCCGCGCGGTGCGAGTTCGGACGCCAGCACGCGGTTCATCGCCCCGATCCCGCCCTTGCTGGCGGCATAGGCGGAGGCGCCTGGAATGCCGAGCACCTGATGCACGGACCCGTTCAGGATCACCGAGGCGCCGGATTTGAGATGGGGCAGGGCGGCCTGCACCGTGAAGAACGCGGAGGTCAGGTTGGTATTGAGAATATGCTCGAAACCGGCGCGATCGGTCCCGCCAAGCGGTGTGGCGCCCGGAATGCCGGCATTGGCGAACACGATGTCGAGGCCGCCAAAGTGGTCGACGGCAGTGGTGATGGCTTTTTTGATCGCGGCATCGTCCGTGATGTCCGCGCGCACGGCGACGGCGTTGGGGCCGAGCTTTGCAGCGGCGGCATCCAAGGTTTCCTGATTGCGCCCTGTGATGACGACTTTCGCGCCTTCTTCGATGAAGCGTTCGGCGGTGGCGAGGCCGATGCCGCTGTTGCCGCCGGTGATGAGCGCGATCTTGTTCTGAAGTCTCATGGTCTGTTCCTCATTTAGAATTATGACCATAATGTATAATGATGATTGTAATGCAATGGGTAGACGCCTAAATTTTCGTGCGACAGTCAGATCGAGACAGGTGAGAACGACCCATGCGATATCGGAAAGGCCAGCGGGAGGAGACGCGGCAGCATATTATCGACGTCGCGGCACGGCGTTTTCGGGAAGACGGGATCGCGGCAGCGGGCATCGCCGGGTTGATGGCGGATGCCGGGCTGACCAATGGCGCGTTCTATACGCATTTCGAATCCAAGGAGGATCTGGTCCGTGAGACGCTGCGCGAGACACAGGAGCGCCGTCGCACGATGGTCGAAAGCGCGATCGATGACGGTGCGGATGTCGAGACCTGGTTGCGGCGTTATCTGAGTCCGCGCCACCGCGATCATCCAGGTGACGGGTGTGTTGCATCGGCGCTGGTGGCCGAGATCGCACGTCATCCGGAAGCGACCCGCGATGTGTTTCATATCGGTTATGAGCGGATGATTGCGATCATCGGCCGGGGACTACCGTTCGGAACGTCCGAGCAGCGTCATGCGGTGGCATTGGCGCTCTACGGGTTGATGATCGGCACGCTGCAACTGGCGCGGGCAGCGGGAAAGAACGCGGAATCGGATGCGATTTTGGAGAATGGCGTTCAGGCTGGCTTGAAATTGGTCGAGACCGACCGCCCCCGGCGACAGGGGCGGTCGGCCGCTGGCTGAGGGTTCAGCCCTGGATAAAGGCGAGGACGTCGGCGTTGAACCGGTCCTGCTGGATCTGCGCCAGGCCGTGGCTTGCGCCCGGATATATCTTCAGCGTCGCATTTGGCACCAGTTTTGCCGAGAGCAGGGCGGAGGTGCCAATCGGCACGATCTGGTCGTCATCGCCATGGACGATTAGGGTCGGCACGTCGATCCGCTTCAGGTCTTCGGTGAAGTCGATTTCCGAAAACTGCTTGATGGAATCGATCTGCGGTTTCAGGCCGCCTTGCATGCCCATCAGCCAGAACGACCGCCGGATGCCTTCCGATACCGTCGCGCCATCGCGGTTGTAGCCATAGAACGGGATCGTCAGATCCTCGAAGAACTGCGCGCGGTTGTCGAACGTGCTGTTGCGGATGCCGTCGAACACGGCCAACGGCACGCCGTCCGGATTGGCATCGGTTTTCAGCATCAGCGGGGGCACCGCGCCCACCAGAACGGCCTTGGCCACGCGGGCCGTGCCATGACGGCTGAGATAGCGCGTCACCTCGCCCCCGCCGGTCGAATGGCCGACCAGGATGACGTCGTGCAGGTCGAGCTGCTCGATCAGCTCCGACAGATCGTCGGCATAGCGGTCCATCGTGTTGTCGTCCCAGGTTTGGGTCGAGCGCCCATGGCCGCGCCGGTCATGGGCAATGACGCGAAAGCCATTCTGACCGAAGAAAACCATCTGCCCGTCCCACGCATCGGCCGAAAGTGGCCAGCCGTGGGAGAAGACGATCGGCTGGCCGTGGCCCCAATCCTTGTAGAAAATCTCGACGCCCTGCCTGGTGGTGATGGTGCTCATGACACATTGTCCCGTTCGACGAAGGGCTGGATGCGCTTCGTGATGACAGGATCATTGCACTGCGGCAGTCGAACAGGCATTGTCAGAAACGACAATGAAAGAGCCGGAAGTGACATATGGACAAGCCGGGGTTGATCGCGGAAATCGGACTGGTCGCGTATCCGGACGCGCAGCTTTCGGCTCTGCATGGTCTGACGGACCTGTTCCGCATTGCCAACTGGCAGAATGCGGCTTTGGGAGGCCGGGACGCCAGGGCGATCCGGATCACTCACTGGCGTGCCGCGGATGATGACCATGTGGACTGTGTCTACGATACGCATCCTGGGCAACCCAACGCGCCGCGTTTCCTGATTGCGCCGCCAAGCCTCGTCATGCCGGTGGACATGGCACGGACGGACGCCTTTACGGTCTGGATGCGCGATCTGCATGAACACGGCGCGACACTCTGCTCCGTCTGTGCGGGAGCGTTCGTGCTTGCGGAAACCGGGCTGCTGGCGGGACGTCAGGTCACGACGCATTGGGCGTTTGCCGAAGCACTGGCCGCGCGGTTCCCCGAGATTCAGGTTGCAGCCGAGCACATGGTGATCGACGGGGGCGATGTGATCACGGCCGGCGGAATTCTGGCCTGGACGGATCTCGGCCTGCGGCTGGTCGAGCACCTGATGGGGGCAAGCGTCATGTTGGCGACAGCGCGCTTCTTGCTGGTCGATCCGCCCGGGCGGGAACAACGGTCCTATGCGTTGTTCGTGCCGCGCTTCGATCACGGCGACGGGGCAGTCCTCAAGGCGCAGCACTGGCTGCACGCCCATCTTGCTGAAGAGACGGCGGTGCCCGATCTGGGCCGCCTTGCAGGGCTGGAGCCCCGAACATTTCTGCGCCGGTTCCAGAAGGCGACCGGGCTAAAGCCCGTGGAATACCGCCAGCAGATGCGGATCGCGAAAGCGCGTGAAGGGCTCGAACTGACGCGGCGCAGCATCGACGAGATCGGCTGGCGTGTCGGCTACAGCGATCCGGCGGCGTTCCGACGGATTTTCCATCGCGTGACCGGTCTGGCGCCCGGCGACTATCGGCGTCGGTTTGGTGTGGCTGCTCAAGGTGCCGACATTATGGCCGATACGCACGACAAACTTCCGGTCTGACGACCATGAGCATTGCGCTCATCGTCGTTTAATCTCGTTGTGAAAGGAATCCCCCATCCTTTAATTTTATGCCAAAGTAGTTCTGGAGGCGAAGTGCCACGATTATTTACGGAAAGAATACTAATAAAGACACTTCTATTCTCGTTGGTGGTGCTTATTTTGATCCCATTTCGCTTGCATCGCCGCTTCAAGTTCGGTTGGATTTGAGCACCTTGCTCGCCAGATTTCATGCGCTCGCTCGTCGGCGAGAGCATGGTCGACGCCTGCCTCGATGCCTTCCAATGTGCGGGCCGACACATCCGCTGGATTAGTCTTGGCTGAGTCGATTTGAGCCGCCATTTCGGTATCGAGATATCCCGCGTAGACGCCGAGCACCTGGGTCCCTTGGGCCTTGAGTTCGATGCGCGCCGCATTGGTCACGACCAGTTCCGCGTGCTTGGAAGCACTATACGTGGCGATAAACGGCGAGGTGATCCAACTCGTGATCGATAACATGTTCACGATCGCCCGGCCGCCATTGACGGCAAGGATTGGTGAAGGCGCTGATCATGTTCAGCGTGCCGAATACATTGACATCAAACTCTTTCCGCATCGCGGATGGGGAATTTTCAACCAACATCGGGCTGTTCATAAGAATGCCCGCGTTATTGATTAGCAGCGTTACATCACGACAGGTCGACGCCGCGGCTTCAACCTGGGCAATATTCGTAATGTCCAGCTCGATAGGAACGGCGTGCGAGTTCTTGACCGAGGAAGGCGTGCGGGCGCCTGCGTAGACTTTCGACGCGCCCGCCGCGACCAGCGCGTCCACGTAGAAAGACCCGAGGCCGCGGTTTGCTCCAGTCACGAGAGTGAACCGCTCCGGGATTGGCGGAGACCTATTCACCTGAGGAGACCTATTCACCTGAGAAGAAGGTCTGATGAGCAATTCTGTGAAGAAGTTTTCCCCTGAGGTTCGTGCCCGCGCGGTTCGACTGGTTCTGGAGCATGAGGGCGAGCATCCGTCGCGTTGGACGGCTATGGTATCGATTGCTGGCAAGATTGGCTGTTCGGCGCATACGCTGAACGAATGGGTCAAGAAGGCAGAGGTCGAGACCGGTATCCGGAGGACGTGGAATGTCTGGGTCCGGTGTAGACCTAAAAATACCGAATATTGATCCGGATTGATCGGCCTTCGCTTATTCCGAGCGAAATGGCAATAGGGCTGACCGGCGCATTTGCGGCTATTATTGAAGAGCGTGAACTGTGGTCGAGATTCCTCCGCAGAACATCCCCAGCACTGGGGCTTCCATCATTTTCTGATCTTCAGTCGGAGCTGAGGAAATTTTTCGGTCCAATCACTGCAAATTTGGGTGCTCCGGAGGGCGCTCAGAGTGTTTGACATCCAGACAGTAGAAGCTGGCACAACAGTTAGAGGTGTCTGACATGGTCGCCCTGCTCACGCGGCGAGCTTGGTTACCTGACGGTTCACCAATCGCAAGTATCGTTGGTTGTTTTCCCCCGCAACCATCTGAACTTGCGATGCGAACGCATCATGAACGCCACTGTCCGGATGGACCGTGGCGTTTTTCTTGTGCGCCGCAAACTGCAGGATCGCCGCCAGGTCGCCGCGCAGAATGATCGCCAGTTCGCCGTCGGCCGGCTGAAGCGTGATCTGCGAGACCAGGGTGCGCAGGCGCTCGGCCGCTTCGGTCTTCGTCTCCTCGGCCTGAAGGCTCTCGTAGAGAGACGCGATCCGCTGCTGGTAGATCTCCGCCATGTTCGGATGGAGAAGGGGAGGCGGCTCCTCCGTGTTGGCAACCTTCTGTTCCAGTTCCTCCTTGCGGGCTTCGAGCACCGTCATTTTCTTCATGACCCGCTTGGAGGCCTCAATGTCATCTGAGGCAAGGATAAGATTCAGCAGTTTATCCAGCTCCCTGTCGATGCGAGGAATTTCATTCCGCATCGCTGCAAGGTCGGCGCCCAGTTCCATGCGCATGCGGTTCACCTCACGGGTGAACTCGTTGCAGAACTCCTTGAACAGCGCAGGGTCCATGAGGCGCGTCCGCAGCCCGTTAATTACAGACTTCTCAAGCATGTCGCGCCGGATCGTCATCCGGTTGTCACAGGTGCCCTTGTTGCGGGCCGCCACCGCCACCGAGCCTCCCGGCTGTGCGTCAGGCCATCCTTGACCGCTTCTTGCGCCCACCACCACGCCATTGTCCTCGTTGCGGCGAAGGCATAACCGATGAACATCTCACGCTTCTGCCAAAGTAGTGCTAGACTGAAAATTCTTTTCGAACGATTTCCGCGCCTGCACCCAGAGCGTTTAGCTTTTCTGTCGCGACATGACGAGGCAGAGGCGTCATGCCGCAGTTGGTCGATGGATAAAGCTTGTCCGCATCAACGAACCTAAGGGCTTTTCGCAGAGTGCTGGCAACCTCTTCCGGGGTCTCAATCGTATTGGTCGCCACGTCAATGGCGCCGACCATCACCTTTTTACCACGGATGAGTTCGATAATGTCCATCGGAACGCGCGAGTTCTGGCATTCCAGAGAGATCAGATCGATATTCGACTTCTGCAGCTTGGGAAAGATCTCTTCATACTGTCTCCACTCTGAGCCCAGAGCATTTTTCCAGTCGATATTTGCCTTGATGCCATACCCGTAGCAGATATGAACAGCCGTTTCACATTTTAGCCCTTCGATGGCTTTTTCTAATGTCGCGATGCCCCAGTCATTCACTTCGTCGAAGAAAACATTGAATGCAGGCTCATCGAACTGGATGATATCGACACCAGCAGCCTCCAGCTCCCGGGCTTCCTGATTGAGAATTTTGGCAAATTCCCAAGCCAGCTTCTCGCGGCTTTTATAATGAGCGTCATGCAGTGTATCGATCATGGTCATAGGGCCCGGAAGAGCCCATTTGATCGGCTTTTTTGTCAGTTTGCGTAAAAAACTGGCGTCCTCGACGAAGACGGGTTTTTCACGTGTCACGACCCCAACGACGGACGGCACACTCGCATCATAACGATTGCGGATTTTAACGGTCTGGCGGTTCTCAAAATCCACGCCGCTGAGATGCTCGATGAATGTCGTCACGAAATGCTGGCGCGTTTGTTCACCATCGCTGACGATGTCGATGCCAGCACGATCCTGGTCGTCCAACGTCAGGCGCAAGGCATCCTGTTTGCCTTCGATCAGTTCTTCACCCTGCAATTTCCAGGGTGACCAGAGTGTCTCTGGCTTCGCGAGCCAGGAAGGCTTAGGCAGGCTGCCAGCGGTCGAAGTGGGCAGTAACGTTTTCATAATTGCGGCCTTATGTTTTTGATTGATCAAACAGGAGAATGAGCAGACCACCGCTCAAGAATATCTTGATACGGCCTGATAAAATGCTCCTCCGCGAATTTTCCCTGCTCAATGGCCAGCCTGCCGCGTTCCTCGCGATCATAGACAATCCGAGTTAGCGAATAATCCTTATGTTTCAAACTCGGTTGATAGCATTCGGCAGCCGGCGAGTTGGCGTTGTAGATTTCAGGCCGGTAAATTTTCTGGAAAGATTCCATCGTGCTGATCGTGCCGATCAGTTCCAGATTGGAGTAGTCCGACAGAAGATCGCCAAAAAAATAGAAGGCCAAAGGGGCCGCGGCATAGGGAGGCATAAAATACCGCACCTTCATGCCCATCTTCCCGAAATACTGGTCTGTCAGGGAGAACTCTGTCTGCTCGTATTCTGAACCTAGGACCGGATGATAATTGCCAGTCTTTCGATAGGTTCGATTACTTGAAACGCTCAGGCATATCACAGGCATCTTTCCAAAGTTACGTTTGTAGATATCCGAATGGATGAATGCCTTGAATAAATTCCCATGTAGGTCCCCGAAGCGCTCAGGTACTCGGAATTTTTCATGATTCTGATTTTGATTTAACAGGAGGACGCTGAAGTCATAATCTCGGACGTAGGAAGAAAAATTATTCCCTACAATGCCTGCGATATGTTCGCCTCTGGTTTTATCGGCGATAGACGTATTAAGAACCTCTATCAGCGGGAATACTTTGCGGTTCCCATTGGAATCAAGGTGCATCTCAACCGAAACGATTTCAAGTTCGACGGAGTAGCGATCTGCTTTGTGGTTGTCCCAGCCCGCTAGAGAATTGAAACGACGATCGATCATCTGCAAGACATTTTGCAAATTTTCCTGCCGATGCTCTCCTCTGGCCAGATTGGCAAAATTGGTCGTCAACCGTGTGTCAGTTGATGGATTGTATTTGTCATCAAACTTGGTTTTTTTAATATTGAACGAAAAATCCATATGCATTCTCATCTAACCTTTTTAAAAAGAATTACCTGTTTATAGTTTAGGTTGTTCCTAAATTTTGCGGTTTCTATTGGGAGGTTTTCGTACCTAATGTGCTGAAAAGCATGGGAAAACGTTATGTCAGAGGCAGACGATGAAAAAAAATGATTTTTTTTCATTGATGTATGAATTTCATTCATAAATAGCTTTTGTTAAATACGTTTGCAGGTTTTTTTGGACAATCGTCGATGCTGTGGTGTCCGCCATAGACGAAAACACTTTATGTTTTGAACTTTATCTTTCTCGTCCGCATGCGGCTGGATTTTTCGCATTGGAAAAGTCAGAGAGTTCGACATCCAGGACACATTTATTGAAGATGACGCGGGACGAAAATCGTCAGTGCGGTTTCCTGCCTGTCGGGATGGTGTAACCGTCTGTCAGCGTTCCCATGAACGCAATGATATCGTCTTCCTCCTGCTGCGACAGAACAGGTCTGGCGCCCGGATGCTGGGCAGCGAACGGCATGTCGTCATGGTCGATCAGTGCCGCCGCGCCGATCGGCAGATCGTCGTAAATGCGTTTGCGATACCATCGCTGGGGTGTGATATCGCGCGTGACGTAGAAATCTATCACGTCCCGCAGGGATCGAAAGACACCATTGTGAAAGAAGACGTGCCTTGTCGCGACGTTCCGCAACGTGGGTGTCATGAACTGGCCGCAGAACCGCCGGTTCGCCGGGTCGCGGGCGGGCGACAGATCGCGCCGCAACGGCCCGCACAGTCCCAGATCGTTTCCTTCGGGGAGATCCTTGTCAATCGCAGGGTTATGCGGCGCGCCGACGGCACGAAAAAAGAAATCGGTGAACTGCCCGGATGACAATGCCCCATCCCGTCCCGGGCCGACACCGGCGGTGTGACACGCGGCGCAATTGGCGCGCTCGGCGTCATTGAACAGGATCATTCCGCGCGCTTCCGCGGGCGTCAGGGTCGCAAGGCCGCGTACATAGAAATCGTATTTGCTCGTATAGGGGTGAAAACTCGAATCCTCATGCTGGTAGGCCCCGAACACACGCGACAGTGCTTTCGCACCCTGCTTCTCATCCATCAGAACCGTTTTACCGAACAAGGCCCTGAAACGGGTGGCGTATCCGGTATTGTCGGCCAGCCGTCGGAGGATCGACATGATATCCGGATTTGCCATCTCATACGCCGTCGTCAACGGCATAAGGGACTGCGCACCGATACTGTCGAACCGTCCATCCCAGTCGAAACCGCCGCCGGGTCCACTCTCGGAGCCATCCGGATTGCCGAGTGCCGTGGAGAAGGCGGGCGCTTCGTCGAGGTAGGTCAGACTGGGCACGGCGCGTATGCCGTGGCGCTCCATATGCCTGCCGCCCGGCTGCACGGCCAGGTCGTTCGATGGCGCGTAATGGTTCGCCGGATCGTGACACGATGCACAGGATTGCCGCCCGGAGGCGGACAGGATGGGATCGGTGAAGAGATCGCGCCCCAGGCTGGCCGCCGGCGACAACGGTGCGGCCTGCGCAAGCGCCATGTCCGCCACGATAAGCAGCGCGACAAGAAGCGTGCGCATCACCGGATCAGCGGGACGCTCTGGAGGGTTGAACGCTGAACAGCTTGACCATCGGCAGGACCGGCGTCTGCACGAAACTGCCGTCGGCGGGCTGAACGGGCCTGATATCGGCCGCGTGCCCGAGATGCTCCGCTATCCCGAAGGCGTCCTCGACCGTGCGCAACAGGGAATAATGATTATACGGGGTCGCATCCTGCATCCTGGCGGCCCCGTGATTCGTGATCACGATGGTCGGGATATGGCCACCGCCCTGATTCAGGGTGTCGAAACGCGCGCCACCCTCGGCAACCGGATGATAACCGCAGCACCCCTGGATGCCGGCACTACCGTAATCGTCCTCGTCGAACGTGACGACAACCGCAACGTTCTCCGCACTGTTCCACAGCGGTGAATGACGCACCGCCTCGACGAGCTGCTGCACTTTCTGGTCGCCGAGCGTCAGCAGCGGCGATGGACCCGCCCCATGGTGGCGGCATTGCAGCGCCGTGTTCATCGGACCGGACGCGCCATGGTCGTCATGGCACAGATCGGGAATGAAATAGGAGAAACGGGGCAGCGTCCCCGCAGCGGCTTCATCCAGGAATTGTTGCTCCGTTCGGTTGTGCGTCAGAAAATCCGGCGCGCTGCGGATATTGTCGAAATTATCGGCAGGGTTGTGTTTGCTGACGTAAAGCGCATGGAAATCCGGATTCTGTTTCTTGTCCGGATAAATGGCGACCTCCGGATGGGGAGTGCCATCGGGATCGAGCGGCATGGTCTGATTGAACATCGACCAGCTGATTCCTGCATCATTCAACTGCGCAAACAGACTGCGTGTCGAGAAATGATGGGCAGTATAAGGGGCGCTCGCGCTGCCATGTCCCTCGCAGGTCGTGCTCATGGACGCAGCATCCGGCTTGCCCGCGACAATTGCGCGATCACGCGGCATCGGCGCGTGGCTGGCGTCGCAATACCACGGATCGTCGTCCGTGATGCCCTGCTGATCCCCGGAGACGAACGCGATGTAATTCGGCTGGCTGACGTGCGAGATACCATAATAATTCGTCGCCACGCCAAATTGGTGAGCCAGTTCCGTCATGCCCGGCGACGTCGGCGGATCGGCGTCGATGATCTGTCCGTATTGCCGGTTTTCCATTTCGATCACGACGATATGGCCGTAGGCGGGAACGCCTTCCAGTCCGGGCGCGGCCATGGCACGTGACATGGAAACAAGAGCAAGCACGGCCGTCAGACCAAAACGTAACATCATCGGCAAGTTGGACATTCCTGAGAAATGGCGGGAATCTTGGTTTGCGAGCCCGCAAAATGAACGGATTGGCGCATGTGTGCAATCCATGGACCATGATCGGGGAAGTCGAAAGCGGACTGGCTGGCGTCTGCCGCAAAACGAAAAACCCCGCGAACCTTTCGGGTTCGCGGGGTGGCGGCCAGGAAGCCTCGGCATCGTGTCCGTTGCCGTCCATCGGCCACACGGAATCTCTGTTCAGACCGGCCCGGACGACACGGAGAAAAATCCGGGCCGCTCAGCCGCTACATCAGTCGGACAGCGTGAACGGCGCCGTGTATTTCGCGACATTGGTCTTGTCGATAATCACGCAATCGAAAAGCTGCTTTTCAGCGGTCACCCCGGTCTTGCCGGTCTTGAGGAACTGATCGGCCTGATCTATCGCCTTACGCGAGAAAATGGCGACCGGCTGCATCACCGTATATTGCAGTTCGCCAGATTTGACGGCCGCGACCGCATCCGGCGTACCGTCGAATCCCCCGACCTTGACGTTGCCCAGCTTGCCGGCTTCCTTCAGGGCCGCGATCGCGCCAAGCGCCATCTCATCATTGCCGCTGATGACACCGACGATATCGGGATGCGCCTGAAGCATGCTCTGCATCTTGTCGTGGCCCTGGGTCCGATCCCAGTTGCCAACCTGCGATGCGACCTTGTGCAGGTCGGTATACTGGCTCAGCACGGTCTCATAGCCATTCGAACGCGTCGCGGCGTTGTTGTCGGAAGGCGAGCCGAGAAGTTCGGCGTAATTGCCTTTCTCACCGACCCGCTTGACCCATTCCTGGGCGCCGACCGCCGCGCCCTGCGCGTTGTTGGAGACAAGCTGTGCCTTGGCGAGGCCGGACTGGTTGATTTCCGCGTTAATCAGGAAAACCGGAATATGCGCCGCAATCGCCTTGCGCACCGCGCCGATCGAGCCGCTGGCGTTGGCGGGATCGAGGATCAGCGCCACGGAATGGTTCGTGATGGCGGTGTCGACAAGATTGCTCTCGACGTTCGTATCGCCCTTGTGAGCCGATACGTTGGCCTTGTAGCCCAGCTTGGTGGCCTCGTCCGAAGCGATCTTGCCTTCCGCCATCCAGTAGGGATTGGCCGGATCGTTGACGATGATCGAAATCAGGCCGCCGGCCGCGTGCGCCGAATGCGCCGTGCCGAAAACCAGGGGCATGGCCGTCGAGAGAACCATCGCCATCTTCGTGAACTTGGACATGTCTTTATGCCTTTTTGGACAATGCGGCCGGAGCGTTGCCGGCCGTTCCGAAAGCCGCGCCCTCAGACGGGGCGGCTGGGAAGGGTTTGACCCGGCTGGGTCAACGTTGCGGCGGGACCGCCCGGCACCGGGGCGCGCTTGCCCGGTCGACGGTATTGCAGCGCGTTCAGCAACACGGCGAGCACGATCACCGCGCCGGTGAAAACGGTCTGCCAGTAGGACGAGATGCCGATGATCACGAGGCCATCCGACAGGAAACCGATCACGAACGCGCCCAGCAGCGCGCCGCGCACCGTGCCGCGTCCGCCCGTCAGTGCCGCGCCGCCGACCACGACGGCGGCGATGGCCGTCAGTTCATACGTCGTGCCGGCCGTGGGACCGGCGGAGGTGAGTTGGGAGGACAGGATCAACCCGCCGATCGCCGCACAGATGCCGGACAGCACATAGACGCTGATCTTCACCGTCCGCACGGGCACGCCGGAGAGTTCCGCGGCCCGTTCGTTGCCGCCGGACGCATAAAGCCAGCGACCGAAGGCCGCACGTCCCAGCAGGATCGTGGTGCCGAGGGCGATGACCGCGAAAACGAGCACGCCGATCGGAATGCCGGCGACGCGATTGAAGCCCAGCCAGTCGAAACCCGTGTTGCCGAGCGCCGCCTGACCGCCGAGATCGTTATAGGTGAGACCATTGGTCATCAGCAGCGCCAGGCCGCGCACCATGTACATAACGCCCAGCGTGGCGACGAAGGCGGGCACCCTGAAGCGGGCGATCAGCACACCGTTGATCAGCCCCACGAACGCGCCGACCAGACAGCAGACGATCGCCACGACCCAGACCGGCGGATAGGCGACGACGCCAAGCCACGAGAGCGTGACACCCTGCATCAGGAAGCCGGCGATCATGCCGGACAGGCCCAGCGTGGAACCGACCGAGAGGTCGATCCCGCCGTTGAGCACCACCAGCAGCATGCCGATCGCCAGAATGCCGAAGATGGCGACATGCGAGGACATCGTCATCATGTTCGCGACGGTCAGGTAATAGGGGGACAGGCTCGAAAAGACCGCGATGATGACGATCAGCGCGAGAAACGCCCGTCCTTCGAGCAGTAAACGCCCGATATCGAACCGGGCTTTCATCGGGACATTCTTGCGCGCCCCGAGCGATGCAGTGAAACCGGTCATGATAATTCGTCCTGTTCTGTCCGCTAGGCCGCGACAACCGCTTCGCCGGATGCCGCCATGATGTCGTCCTTGGTCGCGTTCGCATTGAATTGCGCCGCGATCCGCCCGCGCCGCATGACGATGATCCGGTGCGCGATGCTCAGGCACTCGGAGACCTCCGATGTGGTGAACACGACGGCAAGCCCCGCCTCGGCGCGGCGGGAGAGGATGCGGAACACCTCCGTCTTCGCGCCGATATCGATGCCTCGGCTCGGCTCGTCGAGCAGGATCGCCTTTGGCTGGGTCGCCAGCATCTTGCCGATCACCACCTTCTGCTGGTTGCCGCCGGACAGCGATCCGATCGCCGCCGCGCCGCCCGCCGTCTTGATGTGCACGTCCTGGATCGAATGATCGACGAGGCCCCCCTCGCGGCTCGATGACAGGACGAAATGCCGCACGAAGGAAGCGATGCTGGCCAGCGACAGATTGCGCCCGACCGTCATGGTCTGCACCAGCCCGTCACGCTGCCGGTCCTCGGGCACGAGCGCCAGCCCGCGCCCGATCCGCTCGGCGATCGTCAGTTTCCCGACATCCTGGCCCAGCAGCCTGACCGAGCCGGAAAGCGGCGCCACCCGCCCGGCAACGCATTCCAGCAGTTCCGTGCGGCCCGCGCCCATCAGGCCGTAGATGCAGACGATCTCGCCCGCATGCACGTCGAGCGACAGGTGATCGACCACCGGCGGCCCGCCGCGCACCGTGCTGGCGACGGTCAGGTCCTGGATCGACAACACAACGTCACTGAACTCCCGGTGGGCAGGGGGCGAGCCGAGGTCGAAATTCTCGCCCGCCATATGCCGCACGATCCAGGCAAGATCGATATCCGCCACATCCGCGCGCGCCGTCATCGCACCGTCGCGCAGCACGACGGCATGGTCCGTGATATGCAGCGCCTCCTCAAGGTGATGCGAGATATAGACGATCGCCACACCGCGCGATGTCAGGTCATGAACAACGCGAAACAGCAGTTCCACCTCATGCGCGCTCAGGGCGGAGGTTGGCTCGTCCATGATCAGGATGCGGGCATTGATCGACAGCGCGCGGGCGATTTCAACCACCTGCTGCTGGCCGAGGCGCAATTGCTCGACGGGGGTGAGCGGATCGATATCCTGGTTCAGCCCGTCCATGAGCTGGCGGACCTGCCGTTCCTCCTCCGCGAAATCGACACCTCGTGTCGTGCGGATTTCCCGGCCCATGAAAATATTGTCGCGCACGTTGAGGTTGGGCGCGAGCGAGAGCTCCTGATGGATGATGGAAACGCCGCGCGCCCGTGCGTCGGTGGACGATGCGAAGGAGACCGGTTTGCCGTCCAGTTCGATCGTGCCTCCGGTCGGCTGTTCCACACCGGAGAGGATTTTCATCAACGTGGATTTGCCTGCGCCGTTCTCGCCGAACAGCGTGGTGACCTTGCCCCGCCGGATATCGAAGTCGACACCCTTGAGCGCATGCGTGCTGCCATAGATCTTCGTCACGTTGCGGGCCGAAAGCACCGTTTCGTGCGGATCATGGTCCATTTGCAGGGCGACGCTCATGGCGTGCCGACCTGTACCGGCGTCACCAGCCAGTTCTTCGGATTGATGAGCTGAAAGACGCCGACGACCGTGACGTTTTTTCCGGCCAGATTTTTCGTATCGATTTTCGACAGGACCTGCGTCTTCATCTCCTTGTTAAGCGCAGCACCGGCATTCTGATAATCGATCTGATTGGTAAACTGTCCGAACGTTACGGTTCCGGTTGCATCACGCAGGTCGGTGCCATTGATGGCAGGGCCCGTCTGCACCCGGACATGAATATCGTCCGGCAGTCCCGGCACTGTCACGGGATAGACGCCGGAAACGGGCGTGCCGGCCGTTCCGGTGAACTTCACCGAAATTTCCGGACCGATATTGCCGGGCACGCCATACTGGCTGGCGGCCTTGTCCTTATCCGCCATGACGGCCTTGGCAAAGACGGGAGCGTCGACGGCCTTCCTGACGACCTCGGCCTGGATTTTCGGAAATTCCGTTTTGCCGAAAGTCTCCGGCGAGAACGCCACCGCCCCGCCGGACGACGCGCCGATCCGGACAAAATGGGTGCTCAGACCCATCGCCACCAATAGGGCAATCGCGGGAATGGCAATCACGACGCCACGCCGGAGCGGGGATTTCATCATACCCATATCGGTGGGAACCGTTGCGGTTGATAGGCTCATTGCAACCTCCTAGAAAGCTGCGTTCGCGGTGCGTGCGGCTCTCGCTGCCGCCACCTGCGCGACGATGTTCAGATAGCCATCGACGTTCCATGCCGAACGCCCGATGAACAGGCCGTCGATATTTGGGCAGAGCGCCAGTTCCGTGCTGTTACCGGGATTGACCGAGCCGCCGTAGAGACATGGCACGCGCCGTCCGAGAATTTCCGCCGCAACGCCGACGATGCGTGCCTGACGGGCATCCGCGTATTCCGCGCTGGCCGGTATGCCGGCCTCACCGATCGCCCAGATCGGTTCATAGGCGAATAATATCGGCAGATGTCGCGTCTCGGCCGTCACGGCGCCGAGCGCACCTTGTACCTCCCGCGCCAGGATGTCGTCGGCCCTTCCCGCTTCCTTGTCCGCCAGGCTTTCGCCGACGCAGATCAGGGGGATAAGGCCGTGTTTCAGCGCCGCCGCGACTTTCAGCCCGACCGTCTCGTCCGTTTCGCCGAAGAATTCACGACGTTCCGAATGCCCCAGTTCGACGAGATCCAGCCCGCAATCCGTCAGCATCGACGGCGATATCTCCCCCGTCCAGGGGCCGTTTTCCGCCCAGTGCATATTCTGCGCGCCGACCAGGACAGGCAGATCGCGCAGCAGGTGCTTGACCTCACGAACAGCCGTGAACGGCGGGATAACGAAACGTTGTATGGCATCGCCCCAAGGCGCGGCCTTGCGCAGCCCCGCCGCGAAGGCCGTCGCTTCGGCAAGGGTCTTGTTCATTTTCCAGCTCGTTCCGACCCAGAACCGATCGGAACGGTCTTCGCCGGACGTCGCCTGCCGTGTTTCGGGCGTCAGCGAAAAAGACTGGATGTTTGTCTGCCGTGTCATCGGTCTGTCCAACGTGCGATTTCCAGATATTTGTCGTGCATGGCTAACCAACACTCAGGTCATGCGCGCCGGTGTCGATATACGGCGCCCAGAACGCCACGGACTCCGCCAGTTGCGGAATAACCTGCCGATCCGTGGGTTCGCGTTCGCGAAACGACAGTTCGAGACAGATTTCGTTGTTTTCCGCGCCGCCATCACGTAGCGCCGCAAGGAGTTGTCGCGGCTCGATCCGTCCGCGCGCATTGAATTCCGCCGTGAACGGGCGATGACCGCCCTTGTCCATCAGGGATTGCTTGATGTGGATGATGGGCGAATGACGCGGAACGGCCCGCGCCCACGCATACGGATCGTAATCGTCCGGATCGGCGCTCGTGACATCGCCGTGGTCGATATCGGCCATCATTTTCAGGGGAATGGCCAGTCCGGCGCGATCCAGCCGCTCCTGAAGCGCGCAGGCCTGTGCGATCGTCTCGCCGAACTCCCGGCCGACGGACATCGGCTCCCAGAAAAGATAGCGCAAACCCGCCGCCTTCGCCGTCTCCGCGACCTCGCCCCAGCAGTCGATGGCCGTCCGTACGGCGCTCTCGCGTCGCTCCGGATCGTCGAAATCGCGATAGGCCAGAATGGCGAATTGCGTGCCGATGGACGTGCCGCCAAGATCGGCGATGATATCGGCAAACCGTTGAAACCAGCCGATGTAATAGCGACGCACCGCCGCATCCGGCGCCCCGAAATGGCTCAGGCGACCGGAAGGGCCGGTCATGCCGGAGGTGATGCGCACGCCGGTCAGCATCTGCGCGCGCTGCATCTGCCGCGTGATGTGCCGGATCGTTTCCGCCGGCCACGCGGGATTGACGAATTCATGCGTCAGCTGCACGTCACGCACGCGGATATCACGCGCGATGGTGGTCAGCAGATCGTCCGGCGCCGCAAAGCGGTTCACCAACGGATTGGTGTTGATCGACAAGCTCAGCGCCATGTCACGCTCTCCCCTTCCGTGCCGATGTTCATGCCGCGTGCCGTATCTGGCGTTCGAACCACTGGCTGAGCGCCGCTTTTTCATCGTCGCTCATGAACATGCCCTGCTTCGTGCGACGAATGAGGATATCGTCCGCCGTTTCGGCCCATTCCTCGTCGATCAGATACCGGACTTCCGCCTCGTAAAGCTGCGCGCCGAAATATTGTCCCAGCCCCGCCAGATCGCGGGCGGCACCAAGTATCCTGCCGGTCAGCATGCCGTAGGTCCGCGCGTAATGCGCCAGAACATCGCGCGGCAGCCACGGCGCGATCTCACGCAGTTTCTCGTCGAAGAGAACCGGATCGCCTTCGGGAATATTGCCGCCCGGCAGGAAGCTTTTCGCTGTCCAGTCCTTGCCCATATCCGGAAAGAACGGCTGCAATTTCTGCACCGCATGCTCGGCAAGCTTGCGAAAGGTCGTGATCTTTCCGCCGAAAACATTCAGCAGCGGCCCGCCATCGACCACTTCGAGATCGAGCACGTAGTCGCGCGTGACGGCAGAGGGATTGCCCTTCCCGTCGTCGTAAAGGGGACGCACGCCGGAAAAGCCGAGCAGGATATCGTCCCGACGCAGTTTCTGTTTGAAGTAGCGATTGACCGCCTTCAGCAGGTAATCGATCTCGCCCTCGTCGATCGCGACATCCTCGGGCCGCCCGTCATAGGGAATATCGGTCGTGCCGATCAACGCGCGGTCGCCTTCATAGGGATTGATGAAAATCACGCGCTTGTCGTGGTTCTGCACCAGATAGGCCTGCGGCCCCTCCCAGAATTTCGGCACGACGATATGGCTGCCTTTCACAAGGCGCACCTTGCGTGGAGAAGCCCCGCCCTCGACACGCCCGATCACGTCACGGACCCACGGTCCGGACGCATTGACCAATGCGCGCGCCTGTACCTGCCGTCTGGCGCCGGTGCGCTGGTCCGTGATCTCGATATGCCACGTGTTTCCGGTCCGCACCGCCCCGGTCATGGCCGTGCGGGTCATGACGGTCGCGCCGAGACGGGCCGCATCCACCGCGTTGAGCACCACCAGACGCGCATCGTCCACCCAGCAATCCGAATATTCGAATCCCTTGCGGAAACGCTTCAGGATCGCGGCACCTTCAGGATCGCGCCGCAGGTCCAGAACCCGCGTTCCCGGCAACCGCTTGCGACCGCCCAGATGATCGTAAAGGAACAGCCCAAGCCGGACGAGCCACGCGGGGCGGTCGTCCGGGCTGTGTGGCAGGACGAACCGCATCGGCCAGATGATATGCGGCGCGCTGGCCAGCAGGACCTCCCGTTCGATCAGCGCCTCGCGCACCAGCCTGAATTCGTAATATTCCAGATAGCGCAAGCCGCCATGCACGAGCTTGCCGGAGCGCGAGGATGTGCCCTCGGCCAGATCGCCCTTTTCGCAAAGCGCGACCGACAGGCCGCGCCCCGCCGCATCCCGGGCAATGCCGCATCCATTGACGCCACCGCCCACGACGAAAAGATCGAATACCTCGCTCATGCGAGCCTCTTCTGCTGATCGGGAAAATTATTGCCGCTGCCAAGCGACGCGGGCGTCATTATGTCCCAGACGGGCGCGAGGCTTTCGCGCGCCTGCCGATAGGCCTGGAAACTCCGGCCATACAGCGCCGCCAGCGCCGGATCGGGCAGTTCGATGGCGCCCAGTCGCGGTGTCACCCAGTCATCCAGACAGTCGTCCATGGTGGCATAGGCGCCGATGGCGACAGCCGCGACCATGGCCGCGCCAGCCGCGCCGGCCTCCTCGCGATCCGTCACGCGGACGGGTGTGCCGAGCGTCGAGGACAGGATGCTCCGCAACGCGCGTGAGCGCACGGCACCCCCCGTCAGCCGCACCTCACGCGGGATCGGCCCCATGGCTTCGTAACAATCGCGGGCGGCCATTCCCAGCCCTTCCGCCGCGGCGCGGACGATATCGGCAAAGCGATGCTCGTCCGTCAGCCCGATGATCGAGGCGCGCGCGGCGGGGTTGACGAAGGGCCCGCGCTCCCCGGCTTTCGAGATATAGGGATGGTAGATCAACTCGCCCGGCCTGCCCGCCAGCAACCATTCGTTGATATGCGGAACGAGGTCGGCTTTGGTCACCTCCGGGTAGAGATGGGAAACGAGGTCGCTGGCGAGATGCAGGAGCCAGTCGATATTCAGCGTGGACGCCATGTTCGACTGGATCTGCGCCACCATGCCCGGCACGGGCAGGGGAATGACATAACCGGTCCGGTCCTGGTTCAGCTGCACCGCTTCGGCAGGCATGGCGCGCATATGCATGCCCGTCGATCCGACGATCGAACATGCCGATTGCGCGCCACGCGTGTAGATGCCCGCACCCAATGCGGTCGAGACGATATCGACGAAGCCCAGACAGACCGGCGTCCCGGCCAGCAATCCCGTCTCGCGCGCCGCTTTCGCCGAGAGCGGTTCGCTCGATTGCGTCCCGTCTATGATGTCAGGCAGCAGATGACGCCACGCCCGCAATCCCAACGCGTCGATTACCGACTCATCATAGCTGCGTTTGCGAAAATCGCCGAAGGTGAAGCTGGTCTCGGATGGATCCACGCGCCGCTGGCCGGTGAGCTTGAGATACAGCCAGTCCTTGCAATGCAGCGCAACCTCCGACCTGCGCAGGAGGTCCGGCGACGTCGCGGCCATATGTGCCAGTTGCGCGCCCTGCTGGCAGGCCGCAAGGCCGGTGCCGGTGGCGTCGAAGCGGCCCCGATCGGCGAATGTCGAGCGCAACTGGTTGACGGTCGGCGCGGCACGCGCGTCCAGCCATAACCACGCATCGCAGACCGGTTCGTCATCCGCGCCGACCAGCCATGTGCCATCGCCCTGCCCGGTCACGGCAATGGCGGCGCAACGGGACGGCAGATTATCGATCTTTTCGCCTAACTGGCGCAGGGCGCGCGCGCAATCCTCCCATGTCTGGCCGAGGGATTGCGTCACGGCACCGCCCTGGCCCGCGACATAGCGGTTCGGCGCGGCGGCGCAGGCTATCTGTTCGCCACTGAAACTATAGGCGATGGCCTTGATGACGGATGTTCCGGCATCGATGCCCACCAGCAAATCGGCCCGTGTCTGTTTCATGGTGATATCTCGACTGGACGGCTCGACATGACCGATGATCGCGCCATTCGGCGATCTCCGGCCGTATCCGTCATGGCAGGAGGAATGCTCAGGACGCGGGCCGTTGTTTCATCCGTGATGAGGCCCGACAGAAGCCCGCTCTTCAGCACGGACCGGAGGGCCGCGACCTTGCCCTCACCGCCCGCGATGGCGACGACGCGGCGATCGCGCAGGGCTGAAGCGGGCATGGACAGGATGCGTGCCGAAAGCGGTGTTTCGACGATCGCCCCGGCAGCATCGAAAAAATGCCCCAGCATTTCGCCGACACCGCCTAGCGCGACCACGTGGGCCATGTCATCGGGCGAAACGATCCGGGACGAGACAAGCTGGCCCTCGATATCCGCCGCGCCAATGCCGACGACCATCAGGCTTGCTGAATCCGCCATCGCCAGAACCTCCCGCACGCCCCGTTGGGCGAGGATCACCGCACGATCCTCCGGCGTATTGGCGAAGAACGGCGCAGGCATCGCATAGGCTTCGGCCCCTGTTTTCTCGGCGAGCCGGTGCATGACGTCGAAAGGATTTGCCGCGTAGTTGCGCGTCAGACCGCCGAGCAGCGAGACGAACCGCACATCTTTCGCCGCGATGCGCGACATGGCGGTCACCGCCGCCGCCAGGGAACGACCATTGCCAATGCCGATGACCGTGCTGGACGCCTTGTCGATTTCCGCATGCAGGAACGTGGCGCCCGCCGCGCCCAACGCCGTCAGCGGCAAGCCGGTCTCGTGCAGGTCGGGCACGACCTGGCACATCGTCAGGCTGTACAGACCACAAAGAGCATTTTCCAGGGCGACGCATTCGACGATGTCGCCTTCGACACGCACCTTGATCGCACCGCTCTGCTGCGCCCGTGCGATCAGCCGGTGCGCCTTGACGCCTGGAATTCCCAGCCGCGTCGCCACTTCCGCCTGCGTCATGCCGCCGACATAGTGCAGCCAGGCGGCGCGGATCGACTGACCTTCCTCAGCGTTGCGTGACATATGGCTCATCAGCCTCCCACTGGGACATGTGATAAATTCCAGTGGGTGAAACTTATTTCATAACACTCGTTATGTTCAACCTAACGTTCTAACTGTTATTTTCACGTTTGCGTGTTTCCGAAATGCGGACTGAATCTATCGCGGTCTCAGAGAACAACCCCCGAATATGCTGGCGACACGGACGACTGTCTTCGTCGCGCGGCGCGTCATGATCGGTGCGTGTTATCTGAACGGCGCCTGACATCGTCCATATGGGTAGTTAAGGACAGCGATCGTCTGATCCGGCGTTGAAACGGGTCCGGACTCTCTGACGCGTCTGCGCGGATAATGCTTCGATCAGGCAGAAACCGCCTGACCGCCCGCAAGCCGAATGGCGTGCGCATCACGGGCCGGTGGAACGCCGAACATACGCCGGTATTCGCGACTGAACTGCGACGGGCTGTCATATCCCACGGCAAATCCTGCTTCGGCAGCATCGACAGTGGCACTCAGGAGCTGTCGACGCGCCTCCTGCAAGCGCAGACGCGTGCGGTATTGCAATGGGCTCATCATGGTGGCGGCACGAAAATGCCGATGGAATGACGACGGACTCATGCCGGCGATCCGGGCGACGGTGGCGATATCGAACGCCTCCATATAATGGGTGCGTATCCAGCCGATCGCACGATTGAGTTGCGACAGATTGCTTCCCGCAGTGGCGATCTGTCGCAGGACATACCCCTGCGGCCCTTGCAGCAGTCGATAGAGAAGTTCGCGGATGATGGCGGGTTGGAGGATCGGAATATCCTGCGGATTTTCCAGCAGCCCGACAAGACGCGTAACAGGATCGAGGATATCGATGGTCAGGGCGCTGACGGTCATGCATGACGGGCAGGCCGTTCCCGTGGCGGGAAAGGCGTTTTTCATCTCCAGCAGCAAATCCGCAATCTGTGCGGGATTCAGCGAAAGGCAGAGTGCGAGATAAGGCTTGCCCGGCGAAGCCTGCGTGATGCGCCCGGTGACCGGAAGATCGACGGCCGTCACGAGATATTTGCTGGCATCGTAATCGAACACCTGATCGCACAGCATGACCTGTTTCGAACCCTGTACGATGACGCAAAAGCGCGGTTCGTAGACAACATCCGCAGGCGTCGTGGGCGCATCGGCGCGAAACAGCATCAATCCCGGAACAACCGAGCGCGTGGTGGGCTCGACGCAGTGCCGGTCGATCGTGTCACGCAGCCGCAACAGCATCTCATGCATGGGGAATATTCCGGTTTCCGTTCAATCGGACGAAGCGCCCATAGTATAATCATGCCTGATCCGGCCAAAAGAATAGCAGGGCAATTCTGGTCGGATTGTGCAAGCATATGATCGGATCGGGCATCATTCCATATCCTGCGAGCGACGTCTTGCAGCAAAGTCCTATGTCCGGCGGGACTTTTTCGATCCTTTTTGGTCAGCATGGACATTCCATTGCCGACGGTGCGGCAGGATCGTGCAATCATCTGATCGGATTGCTCTACCGGCGCACATCAATGCGGTTGCATGATCCGCCCACGCCGTGAATTGCGGAGCAGGTCGAAATGGCGCCGGATGTCTCCGACGCCGTGACGGGCACGCGACACGGCACTCTGACTGTCATGGCGAAAAGCTTGCCGATTTGTCCGCGCACCGCGCTGCGCCGGACAAGCGGGATGTGGATTCCGCATTCCAAAGCCATCCGAATAGAGACATTCAATGGGGATCGTCGCCTTTGCGCTACGGCGGCCTTACACGTTCCTTGTCGCGGGAGTCCTGATCCTGCTTCTGGGCGTGACAGCCGTCTTCCGAACACCGACCGATGTGTTTCCGAACATCGACATCCCGGTCGTGACCGTCGTCTGGTATTATGACGGGCTGGACGCCACCGAGACCGAGAAGCGGATCAGCACCTATACGGAATTTTCCGAAAGCTTCTTCGTCAACAACCTCCGCACCATCGAGAGCCAGACCACGCCAGGCCTCGTTCTGCAGAAACTGTATTTCCAGCCCGGCGTGAACGTCGATCTCGCCGTGGCGCAGACCGTTTCGGCAACGAACTCAATTCGCGCCCTGCTGCCACCGGGCGTTCAGCCGCCGATCATCATGCAATACAGCGCATCCAGCGTGCCGGTCCTCCAGCTTTCCCTCTCCTCGGAAAAGCTGACCGAAAGCGAACTTTACGACTACGGGATATATCGTGTGCGCCAGCAGCTCGCGCCCATTCCCGGAACGATGCTGCCGCCACCCTATGGCGGAAAAATCCGACAGGTGATGGTCGATATCGATGCGACGAAACTGGCCGGCGTGGGTCTGACACCACTCGACGTTTCCAACGCAATCAATGTCCAGAACCTGACCTTGCCCGGTGGAACGGTGAAATTCGGCCCGACGCAATATGACGTGCGCATGAATGGCATGCCGGATGTCGCTGCGCGCCTGAACGACGTGCCGCTCAAGCGCGACCCGAAAACCGGCGCCATCGTGCGCATCGCCGACGTGGCGCAGGTGCGCGATGGCACGGCGGTGCAACAGAACGTGGTGCGCCGCGAAGGCCGCCGCTCGGTGCTGCTGTCGATCATGAAGGCGGGCGATGCCTCGACATTGAATGTCGTCAACGCCATCCGCAATCAGGTTCTGCCGGTCACGCGGGCAGCAGCCCCGGCAGGCATGAAAATCGAGGAGTTGTTCGACCAGTCGCTGTTCGTGAAAGCGGCCATCACAGGCGTGGCGTCCGAAGCGGTGATCGCCGGGCTCCTGACGGCCGTGATGATCCTGGCATTTCTGGCCAGCTGGCGCTCGACGCTGATCGTGGCGGTGTCCATTCCGCTGGCGATCCTCTCCTCCATCGCCGTCCTGTCCTGGACTGGCGAGACGCTGAACCTCATGACGCTCGGCGGCCTGGCACTGGCGGTCGGTATTCTGGTGGACGACGCGACCGTCACCATCGAGAACATCCACCGTATCCGCCATGACGGCGTGGAGCTGCGTCAGGCCGTGCTCGACGGCGCGGCGGGTATCGCCCTGCCGACGCTGGTCTCGACGCTGGCGATTTCCAGCGTGTTCGTATCGGTTGAATTTCTTGTCGGACCATCACGCTTCTTGTTCACGCCGATGGCCCTGGCCGTGGTCTATGCCATGCTGGCGTCCTACGCGATCAGCCGGACACTGGTGCCGATTTTCGCGGCGCTGCTCCTGCGCTCCGAGGAGCGCCAGGCCGCCAGACGACGCGCCGCGGGATTGCCGCCAGATTGGATCACGCGCTTCGGTCTGGCGTTCGACCGGCGCTTCGACCGGTTCCGGGACGGGTATGTCCATCGGCTGCACGGGCTGATCGAAAGCGGCTGGAAAGTCCCGCTGTTCGCGGGCGTCACCATGACGGCCGCGGTCATCCTCGCGACGCAGGTGGGGCAGGATTTCTTTCCCGCCATCGATGCCGGCGAATTCAAGCTGCATGTCCGCGCGCCTGAAGGCACACGCATCGAGACGACGGAGCGGCTGTTCGATCGGGTCGAGGATGTCATCCGCAGTGTCGTACCCGAACGTGAACGCGCGCTCATCCTCGATAATATGGGCATCCCGTTCCGCTACTCCATGCCGTTCGACGACGGCACCACGGTCGGCCCCAATGACGGGCAGATCATGGTCGCACTCAAGGAGGGGCACCGTCCCACGGCGGACTATATCCGCACGCTCCGGACGGAGCTGACGCGACGCTTTCCGGAATGCGTGTTCTATTTCCAGCCTGCCGACATCGTGACGCAGATCCTGAATTTCGGCTTGCCGGCACAGGTGGATATTCGCGTGTCCGGATACGATGCGGCGAACAACCGCAAGGTCATGCAAGAGGTGCGGCAGGAGGTTGCGCGTATTCCGGGACTGGTGGACGTGCATCTGCACCAGCAGATCGCAGCCCCCGAACTGGCTGTGGCGATCGATCGCGAACGGTCGCTCGACCTTGGGCTGACACTTAACGACGTGGCGCGCAACGTAATGGTGTCGCTTGCGTCGTCCAATACCGTCACGCCCAATTTCTGGGTCGATCCGGCAACGGGCATCCAATACCCTCTGGCGGTGCAGACCCCGCAATATCGCGTCAACAATCTGGGTGACCTGCGCAATACCGTGATCGCGTCCGCTGTGGGCGCGCAACGCTCTTCGGCATTGTTGAACAACGTCGCGACCATCAGGCGTGGCATGTCCCAGAACGTCATTTCCCACAGCAACATCCAGCCGACGCTGGATGTGGATGCCAGCGCGGAGGGGCGGGATCTGGGCAGCATCGCGCGTGATATCGACCGGGTGATCGCGCGTCATCGTGGCGAGCTTTCGCCCGGCAACGTGATTGCCGTGCAGGGCCAGATCGAGAGCATGCGTTCCGCTTTCGCCCGGCTGGGGATCGGTCTGATGGTGGCCGCGATCGCCGTCTATCTGCTGATGGTGGTCAATTTCCAGTCGTTCATGGACCCGTTCGTGGTGGTGCTCGGCCTGCCGGGCGCGATGTGCGGGATCGTGTTCATGCTGTTCGTCACGGGCACGACGTTCTCCGTGCCGTCATTGATGGGCGCGATCATGAGCGTCGGCGTGGCAAGCGCGAACTCGATCCTGCTGGTGACCTTCGCCAAGGAGCGCCGCGCCGAAGGCATGAGCGCCGTCGAGGCCGCCATTGCCGCCGGTCAGGCCCGATTACGGCCGATCCTGATGACATCGCTGGCGATGGTGATCGGCATGTTGCCGATGTCGCTCGGGCTGGGCGATGGCGGCGAGCAGAACGCTCCGCTGGGACGCGCCGTCATTGGCGGGCTGATGGTGGGCACCTGCGCCACGCTGTTCATCGTCCCGTGGCTCTATACACGCCTGAGAAAACGAGAAAGCCGCATTCTTGAGGAATACAGTCATGTCTGATCCCGTCCTCTCCCGGACCGGCGACCGTGAAGAACGGCGCGGTCGTCCCGTCGCCCCCTTCGTGGGTCTCGGTGTCGTTCTTCTCCTGGGCTACGGCATCTACGCCCATGTGGAACGCGGCATCGCCGTGCGCGCCCTGGCGGATGTCCGCCAGAACCAGTTGCCCGATGTCGGCTATGTTGTGGCACGCGTGGAGACGGCACCCGTCGCCCTCGATCTTCCCGGTGAGACGGCGCCGCAGGAGACGGCCGCCATCGGCGCACGGGCATCGGGCTACGTGGCGGAACGGCGCGTCGATATCGGCGCGCATGTGAAAGCGGGCGATGTGCTGGCCATCATCCACGCACCGGAACTGGACCGTCAGGTGGCGCATGCGCAGGCCGCCCTGGCACAGGCCCGGGCCAATCTCGATCTTGCCCGCGTGACGGCGCGCCGGTCGGGCGGGCTTGTCGGCGGCGGCGCGGTCAGCAAGCAGAATTTCGATACCGATCGTATCACGCAGCAGGCGCAGGACGCCGCACGCGCCGCCGCCGATGCGGCGCTGGCCGAGACGGCGCAACGGCGCGCCTATACGACGATCACGGCGCCGTTCGATGGTGTCGTCACCGTGCGCAATGTGGAAGTCGGCGATCTCGTCAGCGCGGACAACGCGCAGGCCGCGCCACTGTTCGTGGTGACACGCACGGACCGGCTGCGCGTGCGGGTGCATGTGCCGCAGGAGGAAGCCGGCACGGTGCATGTCGGCACGCCCGTCAGCCTGACGGTGCCGGATCGGCCCGACGGAAGCTTCACAGGCACGGTGACGCGCACGGGCCATGCACTGGAACGTGACAGCCGGATGCTGCCGGTCGAGATCGAACTCGACAATCGCGAAGGCAAACTGGCGGCGGGCATTTACGGCGTCATTCATTTCGACCTGCCCCGACCGACGCCGACAATCCTGATCCCCGCGGAATCGCTGATCTACAACGCCGATGGATTATCGGTCGCCACGGTGGACGACGACAATCGGATTCGCCTCCACAAGGTGACGGTCGGGCGCGACTACGGCGACCGGATCGAAATTCAGGGCGGCCTGCCGGATGGCAGCCGACTGGTCATGCATCCGCCATCGGCCCTGGCCGACGGCCGTCGCGTAGTGCCACACGACGCGAACGCGACGAAGGGAGCGTAACGATGCGCGCCTTCATCAGACAACTCGGCACAGGCGCCTTGCTGTTGCTCGGCGGCTGCACGATGATCCCGGCCTATCATCGCCCCGCGGCCCCCGTCGCAGCGACATGGCCTGGTGAAACCGCTTCGCATACGGATCCGGGGGTCGCCGGTTTTGACGACTGGCGGACGTTTTACCGGGACCCGGTCTTGCAGACGTTGATCGCCACGGCGTTGAGCAACAACCGCGATCTTGAGATCGCGCAGCATCAGGTCGAAGCATCGAGCGCACAATTCGATATCGAGAATGCCGCGCTGTTTCCGACATTGAACGGCACAGCCGGCGCGAACGTGCAGAAAATGAACTCTCGCATCTGGAGCCTTTCCCAGGGCAACGGCCCGTTCTACATGCGACAGTATGCTGTCGGGTTCGGCGTCTCGGCATATGAGATCGACTTGTGGGGACGCATCCGCTCGGCCTCACATGCCTCATTCGACCGCTACGTCGCCGATGCACTCGGGCGCGAGAGCATGCGCCTGAGCATCATCGCCAGCGTGTCGACGGCGATGCTGAACTGGGTCGCCAATAACCAGGCACTTCTGGTCACGCGGAACGTGCTCGACAACCGCCGTCACACCTACGACCTCGTTCAGCAGACGGCGAATATTGGTTCGGGAACGCAGCTCGACGTCGCGGAAGCGGAGTCCGCCTTGCGCGACGCCGAGACCAATCTCCAGATTTATACGCGCCAACGCGAACAGGCGATGAACCAGCTTGAACTGCTGGTCGGCACGCCGCTGGATGCCGCAACACGCGCGGCGCTGGAACGCAAGTCCTCGCTTGAAGGCATCGCGCCCTTTCCCGACGTGCCGGAAGGGTTGCCGTCGGACATGATCGCACGACGACCTGATATTCTTTCCGCCGAACAAACATTACGTGCCGCCAACGACGACATCGGCGCCGCCCGTGCCGAATTTTTCCCGAAAATCCAGATTACGGCCGCCAATGGAACAGCGAGCAACAATATCACACGGCTTTTCCAGAGCGGCATGGGCGCGTGGAATGTGGCGCCGCAGATCACGCTGCCCCTGTTCGATGCCGGGCGTCTGACGGCGCAACTGCATCAGGCGAAAGCGCGCAAGAAAGAGGAAATCGCGCGGTACGAAAAGACGGTGCAGACCGCGTTCCGGGAAGTGGCGGACGCACTGGCCGGGCGCGGGACCTATCTGGAGCAACTCCGTGCACAGGTCGCACTGGTCGAAGCGAGCAGCCGGCAATATCGGCTGGCGCTGGCCCGGTTCAAGGGCGGTTACGACCCCTATCTCGACACGCTTGTCGCGCAACGAACGCTTTATGCGGCGCAGCTTGGCGCCATCACCACGCGCCTGCAACAGATCTCCAACGCCGTGACACTCTACAAGACATTGGGTGGCGGATGGAGCGAGACAGTCGCGCCACGCAGAAGTCCGATAACGGACCATCTGCTCTGACGGAGTACGGTAAAGCGACGGTCGGTCGGCTTGCCGACCACCGACGATCCGTTTTATCCAAAAGGCGAACGTCGTCAGGCGTGATGTCCAAATTCTCGCACGGCTCTGCAAGCACATGTTTCAAAACGCGATGATCATTTGCGGCACAGTCCATATCTTCAGGACGCACCTCGACATCCTCAATCAGACGAAGCGGATGCGTCTTGCTCTGGGCCAGACGAACGTGCAAGGCCTCCAAGCAGCTTTGCGGGATGGAACGGAGGGCCGGTCTTAAAAGAAAAATTCGCCAAACCGGACGTCCGCCCCGACGACACAAAATCTCAGTTTCTATCGACAGCCGAACAAACCGCCGGAGAAAAACTGACGATCAGAAATCGGCGCTAATCGTCCCGAAGAACTGCCGTGGCGCACCGAGCACGACCGACTGATAGTCGCCCGTAAGTGGGAAGCCATTCTGGCCCATGGTCGAAATGTAGTGCTCGTTGGCGAGATTATAGACATTCAGATCGAGCGTGACTTTATGCACGATCCGTGTCTGCAAGCGGTGCGCAAGCAGGCGGGTAAGGTCGTAACGGATGCCGGCATTGGCAAGCCAGTAGGCCGGCACTTTCTCGTCACCCGTATAGCTCAGGTTTCGTGTCCCGATATATTGCGCGTCGATATGGAAAAAAGCTTCGTGCAGGGAATAGGCAAGCTGTCCCTTCCAGGAAAGGCGGGGATAGGCTACGACCTGTTGTCCTTTGACGGCGTAGGTTTGCACGCCGCTTGAGGTCGTTTGCGTCACGTCGTTCGAATAAGTGGCGTGATCGTAACTGATGCTGCTGGCGAGCGATAATCCATGCAGTGGCCTGAGTTCAAAACCGGCGTCTACGCCATTCATGGCGACATCGCCGACGTTCTTGATGACCGTATAAGGATTATTCGGATTACCTGTTGAGATTTGCTGAAGGCGGTTCGAGAAGTCTGTGTGGTATGCATAGACGTTCCCGGTGAAGATGTGGCTCGTGTAGCGGTAACCGACGGCATAATTCCAGTCTGTCTCGGATGTGAGGCCAGCGCGACTGGCTTCGAAAGCAGCCTGGGTTGTCGCAAATGGTGAGGCGCCGCCGTTATAGCCCGCGACGGGAAGCACTTTCACATTATTCGCGACATCGAAATAAAATTGGTGACCAGGCAGAAAAGTCCATTCGCCGCTGACATGCGGCAGGAAAGGCTTCGTTGTCGTCACCCCGTCTCCCCCGGCGATTGCCGTCGTGCGCGTATAGGGTTCCCAGTTCGCCAGTGCGCCGACCCGTGTCGTGTTGATAACGGAACGGAAACCGGCATGAAGCGCGATCTGCGATGTTAGATGATATGTATCCTGGACATAGCCGACAAATGTGTTCGTATTGAAAATCTGATTATATTCCGTACGATAGGGCGAGGTCAGATGCATTCCGTCCACAGGCCGTGCCGTGCCATTCAGGACATCTTCAAGCAATGGCTCGTCGTATGCGCGTTTGTCGGCATCGAATTTCGTGTTTTCGTACCAGACGCCCCCGTTGATTTCGTTTCCCGCGATCGAATAACTCAATGACGAGAGAATACCGAAGCGTTGCGTACTGGGAATGGTCGCCTGTTCAACGAAAGGCGCGCCGGTTGTCGAACTCAGAAGGGGACTTGTGACGGTTCCGATCTGATAACTGCTATGACCGTAGGCTGTCGTATTCCAGCGAAGGTTATCCGTCAGGGCAAGGTCAGCATGAATATTTCCGAAATATTGCTGCTGGTTACCCGCACCGTCGAAGAACGAGGCGGTATAGGGGCTTGTGAGACGCTGATAGGCTGCGGGCACCGCGCCGCCGGGCCGGCCATTGGCAGCGAGAGCCAGCCGATAGGCGACTTCGTACCCATTGGGGGTGCCTTCAAGGTTGTCGATGCCGTAACCGCCATGATGGAACATGTTCAGGTTGTAATCCTGGTAATTTTGCATCGCCTGATCGGCCCAGTCGAAAAAGGCCGAAATATTGCTGTCATGGCCGATCGGCTGAACGAGTTTCGCGTTGACCTGCTGTTCGAACTGATCCTGCCCGCCGCGCCATTTGGATGTGTCGTTACGGGCGTAGGAGACGTAGAATCGTGTTCCGGTGCGGTTCAGGTCGCCGCTATCGCCGCGCACAAAGGTGTGGAACATCTCATTGCTTCCGAAGGTCTGCACAATGCGGGCGCCGGCCTTATGCGACGGATCGCGGGAAACGAACTGTACTGTTCCGCCGAGGTTACTGATGCTCGCCGCACCCTCCGAGCCGGCTGAAGCGGAAACGTCGATCCGCTCGATATTTTCCGAGGAAATTGCCACGGCGGGGTTGAGGCCGTTGTTATTGTTCCAAAGCTGGCTGCCGAGTGGTACGCCATCGAGGGTGAAGCCGATCTGGGTCTGGTCGAACCCATGCATGAGGAATGACTGTCCCCAAAGGTTGAGTCCCTGCGGATCGGCAGAATTATAGATCACGCCCGGCAGTGTCGTCAGCGCCTTGAGTGCATTCGTTCCCGGCGCGTAATTGGCGATCGTGCGTGAACTGATCGGCGTGACGACCCAGTTCGCCTGGCGTTGCGCGTGCACAAGGACCGTCTCGCCTCGAGGCGACTGCTTCACGGCTGGTCGCGAAGTATCATTAGGGGGCGTTGATCGCTTGGAGGTCGCTGCCAGAGCGCGGCTATCCCAACCGCTCAATATCGTGCAGGCGACAAGCGCTGCCAGGCAGGCGTGATGTGGGTAAAGACGGGCCTGGATGAGCATCGACGGTTCCTGATATACCAAACAACGACAGAATGTCGTGTTTAAAGCGGCGGAAAGATATCCTGCGCTACGAACGGTGCATAAACCAGAAACACGAGTCAATATCGTATCTAACGAATTGGTTTCTGTTTACACATACAGAAAGAGTGTTAAACAGAATATAGCGACCCTGATATGGGGAACCGCCTCAAGCAGCCCATCGTTGGGCGCCAAGGAGTTTCGAACGTGTCATATTTCGATCTCGATCGTCCCCGCAGCCTGTGGGGCGATGCGCCTCTGAGTGATGGGCTCGAAACCGCGAGATCCGCCTTCGCCCCGGTACTGAGCGCTATCGAAGAGGCTTCGCTTGCCGCCGAACTGCAACGCACCCTGCCTTTTGAGCCCATTGCGGAACTCAGGCAGGTCCGTTTCCCAGCGTTGCGCGTTCCGGAAAACTACGGGGGGTTCGGCGCTTCGCTTGTCGAACTGTTCGAGTTTATCATTGCCCTGGGCGCTGCTGATTCAAACGTGGCGCAGGCTTTGCGCGCGCATTTCGGCTTCGTCGAGCATGTGCTTTCCACGCCGGATGGTGATTATCGACGCCGCTGGCTGGATCGGCTGGGGCGAGGTGATATCGCCGGTGCGGCGGCGGCGGAAACACCGGGTGCTGCGCGCGATCGTTTCGAAACCGTCCTGTCTGAAAAAAATGGGCAATGGGTTATCAACGGCACGAAATTCTTCACCACCGGCTCGCTTTACGCCGATTGGCTTACGGTAACGGCAACCGCGCCGGATGGCCGGACAGCCAAATGTGCTGCTTCCCGCCATGATGCAGGTCTTGAGATTCTCGATGACTGGGACGGAATCGGCCAGCGACTGACCGCCAGCGGAACAGCGCATTTCCGCGATGTGCAGGCACAAGATAACGAACATCACTACGGTAACACGGAGTTTCCGCACTCGCAGGGATTCTTCCAGCTCTATCATCTGGCCACGACGGCTGGCATCGCACAAGCTGCGGCACGCAACCTGTCTGACGCGGTGGCCCGGCGACGACGCAGCTTTACCCATGCGGCAGGCGAACTGCCTGCATCCGACCCGCAGATTCTCGAATTGGTCGGGAGAGTGTCGTCTGCCGCACATGCCGCCACGGCCATCGTCCGTCAGGCGGCACGCACGCTTCAGTTTGCCCAGCAAAGCGGACAGGATGCGGACGGCCTGGCCATCAAGCGCGCCGAACTTGAAATTTATCAGGCTCAGGAAGTCGTCTTTCCTTTGACGCTTGATGCGGCCACGCTCCTGTTCGATGCATTGGGTGGAACGGCAACCTTGCGGCGTGCCGGTCTCGACCGCTTCTGGCGCAATATTCGGACGATCGCCTGCCATAATCCACGCGTTTATCGCACCCGCATCGTGGGCGATTATGCGGTCAACGGCACTTTGCCGCCGGCGCAATGGCGGGTTGGTGCCTCTTCCGTCTCGGGTGGCTGAAGCCTCCGCTTAACCTGACGCGACTGCCGCGCCCGGCTTCGCTCTTCCTGTTCTTTCTCATGCCGAAGGGACCGCGTTCATGCCCGACGCCCCCATCTTGCTCAGTGCCTTTACCATGGCGACGGTTTCTCATCTCAACTACGGCTTATGGCGCCATCCGGACGACCAGACGCATCGTTATACGGACATCTCTTATTGGGTCGAACTTGCGCAATTCCTGGAAAAATCCGGGTTCGATTGCGTGTTCATCGCTGATGCCCTCGGTATGATCGATGTCTATGGCGGTAGTGCGGATGCGTCGCTTCGGCATGGGGTGCAGTCTCCACTGATCGATCCGCTTCTTCTGGTTTCAGCAATGGCTGCGGCCACCGATCGCCTGGGCTTTGGCGTCACATTGTCGACGACATATGAATTTCCCTACATCGCAGCACGGAAATTTTCGACGCTCGACCATCTGACGCATGGCCGGATCGGCTGGAATATTGTGACATCGCAGCAGGAGAGCGCGGCACGCAACCTGGGTCTCGATCAGCAGATTCCGCACGACGAGCGTTACGCGCGGGCCGAGGAGTTTATGGAGGTCGTCTATAAACTCTGGCAGAATTCGTGGGAGGACGACGCTGTCGTGCGCCGCACCGGGCCGGATGGCGAAAGCGTTTATACCGTGCCCGAGAAGGTTCATCCGATCCGTCATGAAGGACGGTATTTCCGCGTGCCTGACGGTCATGTTTCCGCGCCCAGTCCCCAGCGTGTGCCCCTTCTTCTGCAAGCGGGCGCCTCCTCAAGTGGTTCCGACTTCGCGGCGCGCCATGCGGAGGTGATTTTTGTCGTGGGTGCTGGCGCCCGGGGCGTGCGCGACAACGTCCGGCGCATCCGAGCCAAGGCTGAAGGTTTTGGGCGAGACCCGCGCAGTCTGAAGTTCCTCACCGCCGTTGCGATCGTCACAGGCGAAAACGACGAAGAAGCGCTCGACAAGCTATGCGAATACCAGCGTTATTATGACCCGACGGCCTCCATCGTGCATTATGCCTCAATGACCGGCGTGGATTGGGCAGCGACCGCATCGGACGCCGTGCTGCATTATCGGACTACCCAGGCAAGTCAGTCCGTCCTGAAGCAGTTCGATCCGGAAGTCAGTGGCCGGACATGGACCTTGTCCGAAGCTGCCAATCCGAAGGACGGCTTCGGGCGCGCCACGACCTTTGTCGGCGGCCCGAAAACCGTTGCCGATGCACTTGAAGCCTGGCTTTCCGATACCGAGACGGATGGGATCAATCTCATCCAGCTCATCAACCCTGCGAGTTATGCCGACTTCGCCCGGTATGTGATGCCTGAACTTCGAGCCCGTGGACGGCTTCGTGCGTCGGACGCCACAACCCTGCGCGCGCGAATTTTTCCGGAGCATGGTTCGTCACGTCCACGTTCCGATCATCCGGCTGCCCGCCATGCCCGATAATACTTCATTCCTTCGATCTGCGGATATGTTACCCAGCAGGGCGCGCGGGGATCGTTTGCCACGCGATTTCTCCTTTCAGTATGCCGGGTTGCTGCTCTTCATGATCGGCGATGGAATCGAGACGGGATTCCTGTCGCCTTATCTCGTTCATCTCGGCTTCGGCGTGCGCGATGTCTCGCTGGTGTTCACCATCTATGGCGTGGCCGTTGCGGCGGCGGCCTGGGCGTCGGGATTGTTGTGCGATGCGTTTGGTCCGCGCCGCGTAATCCTTACCGGTTTCGGCATCTGGCTCCTGCCGCAGCTGGTATTTCTGTTGATTGCCGTTCCCCATCAGTCTTTCTGGTTGGTTCTGATGAGTTACGGCATACGGGGGGCCGGGTATCCTCTGCTGGCATATGGCATCCTGACGCTCCTGATGACGGAAGTGCGTCGGGAGGCGAGGGGACTTGCATCCGGCTTGTTCTGGTTTTGCTTTACGGCCGGTTTGCTGACGCTCGGCACGTTGCTCGCGCAGATATCCCTGCCGCATCTGGGCGAGTATCGGACACTCTGGGCTGCACTTATCGCCGTATTGGGCGGCGGCCTTCTGGCGCTCGTTGGGCTTGATCGTCGCGGTGGCTCGACAACCGTATCGGGTGAGGTCGGCGCAAATGGTAATATCGCTGCGCGAAAACGCCTTTCGCTCTCGGCGCTCGTGCCGCTTGCGCGCCTGCCGCGGTCGGTTCTGCTGATCTGCGTGGTGCGGGCCATCAATTCCAGCGCAACGCACGGGATCATTGTTTTCCTGCCACTATTCTTCGTTCAGGATGCTCATATGACCACGGGGGAGTGGCTCACCTTCCTCGAAATCACCTATCTCGCGAATATCATTGCCAATGCGATCGTGGGCGCGGTGAGCGATCGCGTTTCCTGGACGGGGATCGTGATCTGGGTGGGCGGTGTTGGCAGTGCCGCAACGTGTCTGCTGCTTTACTGGGTACCGCACTGGTATGGGGGCGCCGATCCATCGCTCGTTTATATGACCGGCGCGCTCTTTGGCGTGGCACTTGCCGGTTATGTGCCGCTTTCGGCGCTTGCGCCAACTTTGCTGCCTGAAAATCCGGGGCTGGCGATGTCCTTTCTCAATTTCGGCGCGGGGTGCAGCGTCTGGATCGGCCCCTTGGTCGTCTATCTTTTCCTGCCAGCGCTCGGGACCATAGGGGTCATTATCATTTATTCGGCGCTCTTCCTTTTGAGCAGTGTCCTCACGCTTGGGATCAGCGAGCCTGTCCATGCCCGTCGCGCGTCCATCACCGCGCCACTCAAAGGAATAAAATCATGACGAACACAACAGCGGTACAGTTCGGGCTGGAGAAAGTCGGTGCCAGGCTCGGCGCGGTCATCCATGGGATGGATGCGCGTCAATCGCTTGACGCGGAACAGCAATCCTTCCTTCGCGACGCGCTCCTGCGTCACAAGGTGATTTTTCTCCGTCATCAACATCTCGACGATGCCCAGCATGAAATTCTGAGCCGCGTTTTCGGCGAGCCGATCCGTCATCCGACCATTCCTGCTCCGGATGGCACGGACTTTATTTTCGACGTCAAATCCCGCCATGGTCGCTCAACCGATTCCTGGCACACTGATGTAACGTTTGTGCCGAATTATCCCAAGGCCTCGATCCTGCGTGCCGTGCAGATTCCGCCGTATGGCGGCGGCACGATCTGGGCGAATACGGCGACGGCTTACGACGATCTTCCGGAACCGCTCAAGGCGTTGGCCGACACTGCCTGGGCGATTCACAGCAACGATTACGACACGAATTTTCATAAGCATGATGCGCGAAAGGAAGAGATTGCCGATTTTCGTGCGGCATTCGTCTCGACAATCTATCGTACTGAGCATCCGGTCGTGCGCGTGCATCCAGAGACTGGTGAACGTACGCTTGTGCTGGGTCACTTCGTCGTGGGACTGCGCGGCATTCCGACCCGTCAGGCCAATCGCATTGTTGAAATTCTTCAGGACTATGTCACGCAGATTGACAATACGGTCATCTGGCGCTGGCAGCCGGGTGACGTCGCGATCTGGGATAATCGTGCAACACAACACTATGCGCCCGCCGATTTTGACGAGGAAGGGCGGCATCTGCGGCGTATCACGGTCGAGGGCGATATTCCGGTTTCAATCGACGGACGTCAAAGCCGACCTTTCTGACTGGCTCCTGTTGTCGATAGTTGGTGACCCTGTCTCCTGGAATGCCCTCGATTTGAAGCAAGGTCTGTTTTCTGGAGACGGATAATGAAGAAAGCCCGATTTATGCAGGACCAGATCATCGGGTCCTGAAAGAGCGTCGGGCTCGCGGCGAGAGTCTGGTATTCAGTCTTCTGGCTTGTGATTGTAGCACTGCTGATGCTGGCCCTTGTCAGGCTGTCATTTCTGGCAGCCTGACGGACACGTTATTCTTTATCGGCAGAGCTACGCTTTTCATGCGCGATGGCTTTCGCGGCCAGATCTTCCGTGTGAGACTGATAGTAGCGGTCCAGAGATTTGATATCCTTGTGGCCGGTCACGCGGCGGAGTTCGAGCGGGTTGGTGTAAATTCTTGCGAGATGGATCGTGGCCTCATGGCGAAGGTCATGAAACGTGAGGTCCCTGAGGCTGGCTTTGTTCGTCACATCCCGACCGGCTCGCGATGGTCATTCGCCAAGGCGTGCGAACGGGCCGGGCTGACGTGGAAATCCACGCCCCACCATCTCAGGCACTCGGTCGCATCCTGATTCGCGATGGACCATGTGCCGATCGATCAGGCGGCGGACTGGCTGGCGACAGACCCTGCGACGCTACGGCGCGTCCATCGCGAGTTCGACCCGTCTTATCTTCGTGGCATTGCGGATGATTTTGAATGATAGTGGTCCATCTGGACCACAACACACCTTGTGGGTAACTAAAATTACCCAACAGAATCAATGGCGTCCCGTACGGGATTCGAACCCGTGTTGCCGCCGTGAAAGGGCGTAAGTGATTACGCTATTTCAAGGCATTATATGCAATCATCAACAGGTATGCGGGCTCGTAAAACGGCTATAAACAGCCATCCACGAAACCGTTGATGTTCAGGTGAACATTTTCACTCCCCCCTGTACTCCGCCGCCCGAATGTGAGATTCTGCGTGGGCTGCGGTGACCCGAGAAGAACGGCTGGGTAAAGCCAGTGGGCCGGTGAAACTCCGGATAAGCCGCAGCACATGACGTAGGGTGGAGCAGCCCGGTAGCTCGCCAGCCTCATAAGCTGGAGGTCGTCGGTTCGAATCCGGACCCTGCAACCAGAAGCCGCGCGCCTATAGCTGCTGTATGGGTAACGCGGCACCTGCACGCAGCACAGACCGGGAAGAACCTGGGCGGCCGGTGGAAGCCCGGCGATCAAGGTTCGAAGGCCGAGTCGCAGGTAATTGCCACGACATTTTACCGAACAATTAACGATTTATACCAGTCGCGGGACGTTCCAAGAACGGATTGTTGCTAAGTGCTTGGAATAGAGTCGTTTTTCGGCTAGCTATGACTCTCTTGATACGCGAAAGGGCCGGATTGGCGTCCGACCCTTTCAGCCACCAAAGCGAAGCAACCGCCTGGTGGGATGTGCTGAACATAGCACGCGGGGTGTACCTGCGTGAAGCACTATCAGTCAAGGAGGCGGTTGCGAACTTTCGGAGTAATAGTTCGTGAGCGAGTCCTCGAACCCGCGACAGCCGTCGCGGAAACTGACGGAACACGAAGCCGTCATCATCATCAATCGCATCAAAGGCCGCGAATTTCAGAACCGCATTGCGGCTGACTTTGATGTCAATCCTGGTCGTATCAGCGACATAAAGATGGGGCGACTATATCCACATCTCCCACGGCCTCCACACTGGACGTGGCCGAAGAAAACAGACTGACCAAAGGAGGGACGCTTCGGCGTCCCTTTTTCTTTCACCCCCGCCAGTCCCGCATAACGCCCCAGCAGACGACGGCCACGTAAGCGACGACGACCGCCGTCCAGTAGGCGACCTCAGCCACGCCGTGAACTGAGGCCGCAAAATCGCGCGATACCGAGCGCGATCAGCGGGTAGGCGAGGATGGAGACGGCGACGAGGGTCACGACGACTGAATCGCCGCGTTCGTCGCTTGCGCCTGGGTGACCGCGGACGCGATCTGGTCGTTCGTCGGGCCCGTCCCGGATTTGGATGCCGCAATGGCTTCCTCGATCACCTCGACGATGTTCGGGACTTCCTCAGCGGCAGCGACGACGCCCTGCACGATGGCAGTGATGAGGGCTGCATTCATTGTTCCGTTTCCTCATGAAGGCGGCTCCGAAGGTGGTATCCTTCCAACTGCCAGATTTGTTCGCGCGCATTCTGTAGCGCGATCTTGCGGCCAATTTCGGCGTCGAAGTTCTCTGGGCTTGCACACGCTGACGTCCCGACGAGCGTGAAGCCATTCTTGAGAACGACCACCCCGATTGTCAGGCATTCGAGCGCCGGATGGTGCGGGCGGAATAGGTCGCTTGCGCGCCCCCAGAACTCGGCTGAGATCGTATCGTCGATATGCGACGGGGTTAAGTGTGCCCTGCCGCCACGACTTGTTGGCCTGCTGGCTGGATGCCTGCCCTTGAACCACGCCGTTGACGAAAGTCCCACCAGTCGCGATGGCCGACTGATAGGCGGAGTCCGACAGGACATTTGCGCCTGAGCCGTAGGCAAACGGAACAAATCCGTTCGTGCCGCTCATGAGATATCTCCGCCGAAATCGTTATCGATGACGAATTGAGGAATGAAGAAGAACGAGACGTCGATGCCGACCGGCTTGATCGGCAGATAGCCGCCTTGAAGCACGGCCTGGAGCACGCGAGAGATGACGGCCGTCACTGTGAACTGAACGGCCATATCCTGCTCGTCGACTTTGATCGGTGCGGTCGTGCTGCCAACCGCCGTCTGGATGATCTCCACGGCGTCCGGCAGCGATCCGTCCCAGCGGTTGCAGAGGATCTTGGCGCGAATGGACGGTCGCGTTGACCGTCAGCACGCGGTTGGCCAACGAACTGCCGTAGGATGAAATCGCCTGAACGCCGGGCGTCGCCAGAATTCGGGCCTGAATGACGGCGTCATAGGTAGGTGTGGTGCCCCGGCCGAGAACCTGCGTTGCCCAGGGCATGCCATCGGACGTGTCAGCGAACCACTCGCCAAGCCAGAGCTTGAGGCGTGTTTCAACGAGTTGACCTACCGCTGCTGGCGTATTCTGCTGGAATGCGGCCTGGCCTGTGCCGAACTGCATGTCGCCGTTCGCATCCATCATCCGCACACGCATGGTCTATTCCGGTTTCTGGGTGGTCCCGCTGCCGGTCTGCACGCCGGGGTGAATATGCGAGGTGAGCGAGATCGGTCCGGCCTGAACGTCAGTGTCCGACGTGATCTTTCCGCCCGTTACTGCCAGGCCCGACGACGTCAGTTGCATCCTGCATCCGCCCACCGTCATCGTGATCGAGCCGCTTTTGACGTCGATGACCGTCTGGCCATCGTCGGAGCGAAGCTGGGCACTGGCCTGACTGATGTTTGCAAGCGGGCGTGCGGCGCTGGTCAGCCCGACAAGGGCGATTCCGTCTGAGAGGTCGTGTTGGCGAAGGTCGTAGGCTGGCTGCGCCTCTCCATTTCTAAACCATTCATCCAGCGAGCGGGATGCGAAGACGAGCAAGCATTCGTCCCCCTCATTGACTGGGAATGTCAGTGAAAAGCCGCCGCCCCGCGCAAAGTGAATTGGGCAATGAGGCAAAAGAGGCAGGTCGTGCCAAGCAATTGTCAGGTCGTCGTTGACAAATCTTCCTTTGACAGCAGGCTGCACAGAAGCGAACGGAGCGCCGTTCTCGAACGAGACGCTTTGTATGACCCCGGGAAGGGCGGTCCACATGCGGGCCTGAAGGCCATGCAATGAGTCGACAAGATTTTGGTCTTTGTCGAAGAATCGCTCGCGGATATCCATAGCATTAACTCGTTGCTGATATGGCCGCCTGACTGGTTACGGCCGAGGAATCGACGTCGATCGCCATGATGGTGGTGAGCCAGTCATTACCGCGGGTGTCTCCCATATGTTCAGCATAGGCCACGCGGTATTGCCCCGTCGCCGACAAGCCCGCTACCGACGCAGTGCCATCAGCGTTGACCGTGTAGTTTCCGCCGTTGACGCCGACACCAGGGTCGACCTCTTCTTGTGCGATAGTCGTTTTATGGCCTGTGTCGTTGCGAGAGTAGATGGCGACTACGGCGTCTGGGACCATTCGAGGGTCGAGCAGGCAAGTCGCCTGAACACCCCCCTCGGTCTGCATCGGGATTCCGACTAGGCCTGTCGTCGGCGACAGATGAATTGCCGAGGTCGCGTTGGAACTTGCGGACTTTTTGGCCGGCTGAAAGAAATTGATCGTCGAGCCATCGCATCGACCGAAGGCCGAAACATTGGCGGCTACCGTTCGCAGTGCATCACGGGCGTGCCCGTATATAACCTTGGGGCGGCCGCCGGATCCGGGAACGGCAGGAATTGTCCCCACCGTAATACCGTCGTCGCTCGCAGCCTGCGCGATCGCATGCGCCACGTCCGCATGCGTCCAGCCCTCGGCAAGAGATTGGTTCATTCCAGCTTCGGCATACCAGTCGTCATTCGTGACCGCGAGAATATCGAGGTATGTGTCTACAGGGCTTTCACGGCCGAAACGGAACTGACGGATGTCGCCGGAGAACAGGAGGTCGCTCTTGCCGTTGTAGCCAACGGACAGCGAGACCGCCTTGTTATATTGGGCCTTTATCAGTGCCGCGCTATCATCGGACAGATTATAAACGCGAGCCCGTAGGGTCTTGGGCGTCGAGACTACTCCATGCACGACGCTGAAGGTTATGCGCAGTTGAGACAAGTCGACGGTGCCGCCATTCCCATTTGCCGCAACGAGCGAGCAGGTACGGATAAACTTTCGGCTCACGTAGTTATCGCCACATAAAGGTGAGAGGTGGTGCCAAGATTGTCGAAGGTCGGCACCGCATCGGGGTCGCCGTCCGTCGTGACGAACAAGCCGGCGCCAAGCCCGAGGTAACCATACTGAGCCAGTAGGTCTGCGCCGGTTACAAGCGGGATGCCCTGGACAATCGCGTTTCCCGACGCATCGGCGATGTCGAGCACCCAGCCGCCCTGGTCCACGTTCTGGTAAGTGAAGCGCAGGTTGTATGTCGTGCCATTGATGCTGGCAGAGAACGTCTGCGGCGCGCCTGATAGCGGGACTTCATAGAAGGTTGTCGCCATGGATCTCAGCGCAATTTTGGGGATTTAATCGACCAATACGCTTATTTGTGCACGCGTACAAGTGGAGATTGCATGGCCGATTCCTTAATGCTTAATCGGCCGAGATGGGAACCTCGCAAAATTCAGTTCGGCAGTGTATCATGACAGCCATGTCATGCAGAATGCTACCTGTCCTCAATGGTTGTCATGTCGGTCAACGCTCTGAAGAACGCTGCATCGTCGAGCATCGCTCGCCCGAATCTCTCTAACAAAGACTTCGGACGTCATCCCGCTGAGGTCGCGGATGATTTAATCCGTCTGCATGCGGGGGCAACCGCCAGGTTGCTCAGCAACGAGCATGCGTATTGGCTCATTCATGGCATTATCGCCAAAGCCGACTTCTGTTTCAAAGTCCTTGAATATGTTAGGCAGAAATCTCTTGCTCATTCGCGCCAACGAGTGCCCAGGCAGCCATCATGACCGTCCACGAATTCAGCCTCGACCGCATCGCCGCCGACCCGGAGAAGGGTGCCGAGCAGATGCAACGCTTGTTTGGTGCGGATGCTGACGAGGCCGCTCTACGCCAGGCTCAGCACTTCATTGCAATCAACGATGTCGACCGCGCGTGTTTCTGGCTGGAGGTGAGGGCGCTCCTGCGGGAGATGGAACTGCGCGGGCGGATGGATACGGTGCATTGAAGCTGGCCCGCGGCCACTATGCTTCTTCGCCGTTTGTGGAGCGCCCCGTTTTCTGACTTGAATGATCGCTTCGCTCTGACTTCACGATTCGACGCAGCAAGAGAGCGCCGAATCCTATGGTCAGCGTTGTGGTCGCCAAGATACCTGCGGTTGTAGGATGATCATGATCTGCCGCAGTAACGGCGCCATACAGCGCGGCTAGACCAAAAATAAGAGCCGCCAATACCGACGCCAAATCTCTTGCAAGGGCAAAAATCTGTTCCCGCCGAACAGTAACATTCTGCGTCGTGTTGTTCTCGCGTGCCATCGCTACAATGGCGCTTGCAATGGCGGGGTCGATATCTGCGTAAGCTTTTAGCTCGCTTGCCTGCGGCAGCGGACCGCGATGCGCCTTAACGAAGAGATGCTGCTGCGTGATTTGCTGCGTAGCGCGCACATCTCTCTGCCGCTGACCTGGTCCTTCAGTTGAAAGGCGTGGCGCTGCCTCGTAGTCCCCCAAAGGAGACTGATACTCTTCTATTTCATTATCAGACACAGAGGCGGGTTCGGTCGCTGGCCTCTTGGCTCTTCAGCGCATCGCGCATAGCTTTCCCTGTTTGGTCCCAAGCGGCGCGCGAGATTTCGTCTGCTGATGTGGAAGGGTATGCTCTCGGAGGGCCACCTAAAGAAAACATGTCCGCAACAGCAGACACAAAAAGGCGGCCAAAGCCGCCACGTTCTATCTGTTTCCGCATCATGATCTCCTGTGTCAAACGTAGGATTCTTCCGTTGCTTCCGCCCGTAGAACACTACGCTTGCGCAGAACGTCATGCGGGCACCCGAGTTGTCAACCCTAGACCCATATTTTCAGGTCAAAGGTGGGCCGCGCTTTCACCCCATCTTCAGCCGGTCATTGCCGCCCATCGCGTCCATAGCATCAGCGGCCTTATGAACGGAGGCCTTCACGGTCGCCTTCGTTTGCTCAACAACACGTCGCGTGACTGAGGGCGCTTTTTGCTGCCTATGCTGCGCGGCATAGAAGCGCGCCATCGCGAGGCTTTTGTAGAACTCCAGCACACCGGACATTGATACGATCTCCCCCGTTTTCGTGTAACGCCCCCAGAGAATATGGCATCTCGCCGCAAAGTGGCAAGATTTTGCAATGCACCATGCAACCCGCCATCTGCGTGATTCATTGCCCCGGAGGCAATTGAAGGGAGGATATCATGATCAGAATGATGGCAGACTGCGCTCACAAGCCGTTTGCGCCGCCGCCATTCCCACCCATGGACGAACCACCGCCCAAGCCAGCGCCCGATCGGGATGAGGACGAGCCATTTGAGCCGGACGAAGGCCCTGCGCAGACGCATTAGCCGGCGCGCCCGAAGCATTCAGGAAAAGCCGCCCCGAAGGGCGGCTCCTGTTACGCATGTTCGAGACGGCGCGTCTTTCGCACGCGGTTGCGACGCTCGAGGACGTCGGCACACGCATCAAACGAGTTGCGTTGCTTCCGCTTCCGCAGGGTAGCGAGAGACGCCTCCATCCTCGGCAGGAGATCCCCGTATTCCTCTCGCGGCATCGTTTTCGCAATTTCCGGATCGGCCTTGATCGCTTGAGTCTGCTTCCAGAGGCGGGAGATGATCACCGCCGCGCCATAAAGGCTGCGCTCGCAGTTCGCGACGTTTGCTTGCTCCGGTGCATGCCGCAGCCGGTCCTCGACGATCTTTGCGCGTGACAGCCAGTCGATCTCGTCGAAGTCGTCCGGGACTGCATCCGTCGAGAGAAGGGCCAGCGCGTTCATGACACTGCCTCCGGCGTCTTGGCGAAAGGGACCACTGATCCTTCTGTCGCCATGTCTGCGCGGAGGGCGTCAACCAAGCTCGGATGCCAGTGCCACGCCTGCGCTGTCCCTGCAGAGTGCTGGCGATTGGTCTCATCCAGCTTGGCAAATGGCGCACCTTTCTTCGTTGGCTGCCAATGTCCACGATCATCTTTTTCCTGGTAGCCGTGGTGGAATATCAGCTTGTTCGCAGCCATCGCGGCGGAGCGCCCGGAACCGAGGCTTAAACGCTCTCCAACCTCAGTTGCGAGAAGGTAGGTGACCTGCTCGACGGCCGGCTGATAGGTAATACCCATAATTTCGAGAGGGTTCTCACCGCATTTCTTTTCGCAATAGCGCGCGCCGTAGAGGCCAGCCTGCGTGGTGTCCATACCCATCAGCAGTGCAATGCCGTGACCAGTCTTGAAGGCAGACAGCGGGCTGGGGCGGCGGGAACGTGACTTGGGCAACATGATCTTGCCGGTCACCATCGCATCGAATGCGTCCAGCACAGCGAGGTGGAACGATGCGCTTATCCATTCACCATAGGCATATACGAGCAAACGATGTCCAAACGTTCCTGGTGTTTTCCCGCCATTGATGACCTTAAGTGGTTGAAATTGCTCACTCGGGAAATTCCCCGACTGGCTCAATTCTGCCACCAGAGCTTTTGTCTGGGCGTTCTTCACCCATTCAGAAGGCGCTTTATTCGGATCGCCGCCGGAAGCTCTGTGACAATCGTTTAAGCTATAGCGGCCTTCGGCATCCTGTCGGATCGAGGTCGATAGGATGGTGAGTTCGTTGCCGACAACTGACGGTCCGTTTTGTGTTGCCGGGGACGAGGCTCTTTTGATAGTAAGGGTCATTGCGGTGATTTCCTCACAGGTTTCATTGTGCAGAGGCGTCGGGGGTTGCTTGCAGGCCGTTCCCCGACGCCTTTTCCTTTTCCAGACCTTTCTGGATGAGATGTCTTATTGCCGCGGTTCTAGACGGCATCCCTGCCTTTATTCCCCAATGGTCGATCAGAAAGACTTCATCGTTGGGCATTTCCACAATGAGGCGACTGAATGACCCGGCAGGCCTTTTCCGGGGGTATTTAGGTGTAGCGCGAGACACTATGCACTCCGTCATTCGCATATGCACTGAATGTGCATTGCGTTTATGAAGCAATGCATTGCGCTGCGTCAAGCAAGATTTGCATGGAAAATGCTGTGCGTTTAATGATTATTGAAATTGCAGATTCGAGGATACAGCGTGGCAAACCAGCGAAGTCAGAAGAAGGTGTCAAAATCTGAGAGCCTGACTATTCGTCTCGACCCGAAAATGCGGTTTGCCCTAGAGTTTGTCGCAAGACTGAAGGGCCAAACAATCACTAAAGTCATTGAGCGAGCAGTGCTTGATATGGCTGACAGGACTGTTGTGGAGTATAAAAACGCCCCAGAGGGCTGTGACAGTGCCGATTGGAGAGATTTTTGGGATGTGAATGAGGGGATTCGCGCATTAAATATGGCGCGCACACCGGAGACACACCCAACTTTTGAAGAAGACGAGATTCTAGACTTCGTTCAACAACACCCGTCTTATTTCTTTCGGAATGGATACGAGCGCTCCTTCAACCGAGAATACATCGATGTGCTCTGGCCCGAGATCGAGTTTCTCCTAGATGTGTGGCGAAGCACGAAATCGACAAATCGCGGGGCAGTTGTGGACATGATGGAGACTGCTCTCGCGAAGGCGGGATTGGAAACCCCACGAGCAGGCACGCCTCCGATTATCTGATTAAGAGCATGCAATGTCGTGCGTGCCATTGGGAATGATTGACCCGAATCCTCAAGTGCTGGCTTGGTATCCAAGCGAGTGTGCGAGGAGGGGATGATGGAAATCCGTGACATGGGCCCCGGCAATGGTCCTGACGGCTTTGAATACGAGGTCAATAAGGAAAATAAGACAGCACGGATTGGTATCAAGCAAGGGCTCGTCACCAATTGGAGCGACGACCTCACAAAGGACCAATTGACGGCTGTCTTGTGGCATTACGCACGCGCGCGTCGGCAGCTTGAAGAGGGTGAGGAGGTTCCACCACCCGAGGAGCAAGTTGCACATGTAGTCGAAGACCCTAGATGGTTTTCGGCCGCCGTCCCCGACAAAGGCGGTTCGCTGCTAATCTTCAATCACCCATACTTTGGCGCTCTGGGGTTCGTCACGCCGTTCAAATGGGCGGCGACGCTGATGCGGCTATTGGCGCAGCAAATAGAAGTATTTGTGCAGAGCAGCACGGAAAAGGCCGATCAAAAGGATGGGGCTGAGAGATGAGTGCCCCAGAGTCTAACAGCGGTCACCTTGTGAGGATTTTTCCACCTGGCCCGAAGGCGCGGGCAGCTAACGATTCAGGCCTTGGTACGGGAGGTGGAAACACCTTGCCACCAGATGGCAGTGGCCCATATGATTCAGATATGGAGCCACGCATCGTAAAGCTTGAGACGAAAATGGACGCGGTCCTTGATACCCTCAAGGAGATCCGGACTGATATGCGCGAATTCCGGGTAGAGACGCGTGATCTGCGCAAAGAAATGGCCTCTGAGTTCAAGGCCGTTCGCCATGAAGGTATCAAGGTCGCGCTCTGGCTGCTTAGCGCCGGCGTCGCAGCATTTGCGATACTCGCTGGTATAGTAGCCAAAGGGTTCCACTGGTTCTAACGACGAAATAAAGACTTCGTCTGGGGCCGCACAATGACGGAAGCCACGCCTTGCTGACTTTGCTCACAATTGCCGCCGCGCTCTATTTCCTCCCAACCGTCATCGCGGCAGTGAGAGGCGTCAATCGACTTGCATCTGTGCTCGTTGTGAATGCTTTCCTCGGCTGGACACTGATCGGCTGGGGCTGCCACCCGCACTCCTTCGGGAGATCAATCTGCATTTGCTCGCGAACTTGAGCATTCGCCTTTAGGCGCGCCTGCGTGAGGTCCATTCCCTCACGCTTGTTGTAGGCGAGCAATGAGCCATGGAGTGCAATCGCCTTGCGAAGAAGTGCGGCACGAGCAAGGGCCTCTTTCTCGATGGACGGCAGACCTGACGACTTCCTGGCATCTTCCTTCGCGCGGAAATAGCTGCGGACCAACTGCCGCTGGACTTGCCATGAGAGATCGTCGGTCAGTGATTTCGCCAGCATGGCATAGCCGGACGCGGTGAGAATTATTCCCTTTGGGGTCCGAGGCTTAAAAGCCTGTGCAAGCGACTGCCGACGAATTTCGTCGGAAGTCAGTTCAAAGAAATCCTCGGCCTCAACGAAGTGGCTGCGGTTTTCGCGAAAGTTACGCCCCGCTGTTCCCGCAGGGCGTTGATGGAGTGTATCAATCATCTCAAAAGTGATGACGCGTTGGGCCTGATACTCCACGACGTTCACGGCACGGGCGTTGATAATGATCTGGGTCATGCCACGTCTCCCGCGCCCGAAGAGAGTTCGCGCAGATGAACCGTCTTATTCTGCTCTCGATCAAGTTGCGTTAGCCATGCAGTATCTTCAGAGAAACGAGATTCCAACGCGTCTCTAAACTCCCAGGCGATCTTGCGTTCTTCGATGCCGGCTTCTGGATCGGAAAGAACAGCGTCCGCGATCTCGAAGGCGTATCCAATACGCAAAGCCTGTTTGCGGCATTCCGCGAGTAGTTCCGCACGGCCTAGAGTGATGATGTAACCTTCGTAGGTCGGATCATTGATTGCCCCACTGGGGGCGGGTGTGCTATCCGCGTTCATCGCAGTTTTCTCCAGATTACTGTTGAAAGGCGTCGGGGTTTGCCGCCAAGCTTGGCCCCGACGTCGTTTCTGGCTTCAGAATTTCCCGCAAGATTGCTGAGATTTCTCCGTTCGCTGACCGGTCATTCATGACGCCACGAATTTTCAAGGCGCGGATTATTGACCTTTCGAGCCGAAAGGTGATGCTTGTTGTGTCTTTCATGGCTTCTCCAATTCGCACTCCAAGAGTGCAAAGCCATAATGCACAGCACTCTTGGAGTGCGCAATAGATATTTTCGTGCTGTTGGATATTATGCACTCATGCAAGACCTGAAACGCGCCTCGATCACAATCCGACTTGGTGAAGATCTCCTTCACACCTTGCGTGTGGAAGCGGCTAAGCGCCCACAATCGGTCAATGCCGAGATTGTGCAGCGTCTTGTAGAGTCACTTGTCCGACCGCAAGTGAACTCACTGCCAATGGATGGAAGTTTTACTCAAGAAGAGATGTCCTTGATCGGGCTGTGGCGTGAAATGAACTACAAGGAGAGGGCTGCCATTTTGTCGGTGGCAGAGAGAATCGTTGATCATGCACCTGTAGCTTCGTCATGGACGCCGCCCTCGCATCAGATGCTGCCCCGCCAAGATAATAGGAGTGGCATAGCAACTAGCTCCGAGATTATTGATGCGTGGAATGCGATAAGCGACGAAGACCGGGTCGCTCTGAGTATTGCGATTAGAAATGCGCTAATCGCGTCTTCGCGCGACGCCAGCTAGCTACCGATAGCTAACCGTGAGCGAGCATATGCAACCCCTCACAGCCCCGGCTTGCGCACCAGTGCTCGGATGTCGGAAAGGTCAGGGCCATATGCCATCGCGCGCGGACCTACCGACAGATAACCCTTGAATATGCACTCAAGGGAATATATAGAAGCACTATGCCGTGGGTCGTTGAGCACACTGACGAATTCGAGGCGTGGTTTGATTCGCTATCTGAGAAAGAACAGGAAGACGTCTACGCGTCAGGCCTGTTACTGGAGGAGCGCGGGCCAAGCCTGCGCTTTCCGATGTGTTCAGGTGTCAGCGGTTCCCGTCATGACCATATGCGTGAATTACGGATCCAGAGCGGCGGCCTACCTATCCGGGTATTCTACGCGTTCGATCCTCGCCGCGCCGCCATTCTGTTGATAGGGGGCGGAAAGGTAGGGAACGACCGCTTTTATAGCCAGATGATCCCGGTTGCCGATGATTTGTATGACGCGCATCTCTCCGAGTTAAGAAGGGAGAAGCTGATATGACCAAACGCAAGACACTCGCATCGCTCGGCGCGAAACTCACGCCGACAGCCCGCGAACGTGCGTCCGTCAAAGCCCGCGCGATGTCAGACGCCATGGACCTCGCAGAGCTTCGTAAAGCACATGTCCTGTCGCAGAAGCAGATTGCTGAACTTCTGGGCGTCAACCAAGCATCCGTCGCAAAGATGGAAAAGCGCGCAGACATGTATGTCAGCACCCTCCGAAGCTACATCCAGGCGATGGGCGGCGAGTTGGAGATCGTAGCGCGTTTTCCTGACCATGCGGTGCCCATTCGCAGCTTTGCCGAGATCGGGCAGGATGAGGAACTGTGCGACGCCTGATCACCTATCGTCCCCACATTGACCCGACTCCGCCCGTACTGATCCTGTGGCGTAATGAGCGATGAGAAGAAGCCTGAGCCGAAGGATGACTCCAACAAGGCAGCCAAACCGCCTTCTGCTGAAGAGTTCCAGAACAGGCTTTCAAAGACCCGGCAAATGGCCTTCGATCATATGCCAGAAGACCTGGCGAAGCGGCTGCGAAGTGGCGATGCCGACAAGGGCAGAGAGTAGAGCGCCCGATAAGGCCAGTTTCCAGGATTGTCGCAACAGCGCCTGATCGTGAATGACGTAGCCTATATTCTTCTCAGTGGCGGCATTGCTGGCGTGCGCAAGCCATAACGTGCCGTTCGCCTCTGTTTGCGGCGTCATGCCACGGAGAACCTCGTCAAGCCCATCAGGCGATGCGTTCTTGGATAGCCACTTCGTGGAATAGAGAACGCGGAAACTCTGAACCGCTGCCGCTCCGAAGAATACGGCGGCGCATGCTGCCGCGATCCAATATCCCTCACCATGCAGCGCATACGCCGTCGACGCGCTACCCAGCGTGAGGGTCCATCCCAAAAACGCAGAAGCGCGCGACTTAACCCGCTCAAGCGTCGTCACCGCTTCCGCATACCGCGCATCGGCAGACACCCGCTTCTCTTTCGCCAGCCATAGCTCGAAGTTCTCGTCGGTCATGTGGGGTCCTTTTGGTGGGGAGGGGGCAGATAGTACAGACCGAGCGCTCGATCTGCGTTCTATCTGCTCTCGTTACGCTCTCTTAACGCTCTTCGGTTTGGGTTGACGGGAGCGCTAGAGAGGAAATGTCTCGCCGAATTGCAGCAAGCTCAGTAGAATTCGAGCACGGTCCCGGCATATAAGATCGATGTCTGACTGTATTTCCGAATGGAAACGAAGATCAATATGGTGACTCCGGAGGCGAAATGCGAAGAATACTACTGACGTGTGCGCTGCTGTTCGCGACCTCGTCCGAGGCTCAAGAGTGGCCATATGCGCCTGTGCCACCGATGGACGGCCCGTCGATATCAACCTTACCGCCAAATATGATCCCACCGGAGTATTATTCCGCTCGGAACTCCGTAACGGGGGACCCAATCGTTGACGCGATGCGGATGCCATCAGGGGTGGCGGTTCCTTGGTCGTCTTCGTCTTTGCCTGAAGTCGATTATGTCGCTGCTTGCGGCTCCATGCCGACTGCAAATCAGAAACAGATTTGCGGAAACTACGAGGCAATGTCGAAAGAGGATTTGACCGAAAATTGGCAAGAAATACCAATTGCCATTCAGGCACGCTGCGAAGCATCTGCAAAACGCCAGGGATTTGCTCTTTATTATACCTCTCTCGACTTGTGCATTGCTAATGCAGTTCGTGGGTCCGCCGCAAATGTTGCCCCTCCTACTCAACCAGAATCCAATCAAGAGGTCGAAGGGAAGCCAGTGGGTCCGATCTACCCTGAGTCAGAACTCGAGGACAACAAAACAGGGTTTGTCAAAACGTCCTGTCGCATGGTGAGAGGGGAACACGGCTTGTGGCGCGCGAGAGAATGCCGAGTATTATCATCAGCCGGCGGGCAAGATTTTATTAATAGCGCGGCGGAAGCGGACGCTCGATCTACCTGGTCTGACGATCAGATTGCTGGCAAAATAGATTCAAATGGGCGCATGGAAAGAACGCATTCGTTTTCTGTCAACCAAGAGTAGAAATTGAATCTCACTTCAATCCTATCATGCCCGCCCATTTCGAGTAGGTTTCGCTTAACGATGGGTCGTTCACGGGCGTGAGTTGCTTTGTACCCATGTATAAAACTGACTGGGTGTTGGCCGGCGTTGCCTGAGTAGAAGCGTCTGACAAGTTCGATGAAGCGCTTGCATTCGCTGTCACACTTCTTGCCATCAGCACCTCTTGGCAGGTTGCGGTGACGAACATCGAATATGCACTCTCGGGCGTCGTTTCGGTGGCCACGCTCGTGATGATCATGTTTTTGTAGAGATGTTTCATCGTCACGATCGTGCATAGCTCTCGCCTCTTCTGAAGTGCCAGCAATGCATCATAAACTTTGCGGACATACCCCTCGCCAAGATTTTGCAGAGAACTGCTGTCAGCAAAGTCGTCGGCAACATCCGCCAGCGCCTGCATGCTGGCGTTTGACCATCCGTACGATAGCTCAAGTTGAGCTGGCATCTTGAAGGCGTGGTCAGATATCCCATCCTTGATGCCCTGCTTGTCAGCATTGCCATGCACGGTGACGTTCACGGTGGCATTGTTGTGGATCGCCGAGTTGTCGTTGTTCTGTGTGGCGTAGGACGGATTGCGAGAAAGAATATCCGCTGCAATGGCGGCACGGTTGGACTCTTCTGTGCCGAAGCGATTGGCTGGCCGCTCGAACTGGTCGCTGAAAATCGACGAGGACTGAGCAAAGTCTTGAGCGCTGCGCAGCATAGCGAGCGCGTTACGCGCGCCAGGGTCTCCCCCCTGCTGCATTTCTAGAGCGGCAGCCCTCAACTGCTCCGTGAATGGCGCTGTTCGCACATCAATTCCGAACCGACGCAGAATATCGTCGGCGCGCGCTTGATGCCATTGGAATACGCCAAATGCCTTGCCGCCGTCTCCGCGCCGTCCTTCGTTTAGGCCGCTCTCTTGGACCCCGCTTGCAACGATGCCCGCGGCTTGCTCCCGGGTAAGGCCCAGTGTTTTCTGGAAGAAGTTGAGCGCCATCTGCTCGCGCGACAAAACCTCTCCTTGCGGGAGAGAGCCGATCCGTCCTTGCGCCCTAAGGCGCGAGATCGCAGCACCCTCATTTGTATTGGCTGATGTAGGGTGGAACGCTTCATACACGAGTCCCAAGGGGCCAAGGACGCGCAAGCGTGTCCTGATGCTCGCCTTCGCCGCGTCGGAGATGTGTCAGCGTTCCGCGCGAAAATGCCTGGTAGTTGTCCGGATTCAGCATCACACCCGGCGGGTGATTGAGCGTGACGGGCACCCCCTCAAACGAGGAGATGGCATCCGGGTGGAACAGGGTCTCGGCGTCACGGTGAACCGTGATTGTGCCGTCCTTCGCAGGCTCTGCAGGTAGTTCGCTCTGGTCGTAGGTCATCTGACCCAGTCGCGCGATCGGCACATTGCGGCAGAGCAGAGAACCATCTGGCAATCGCTCTCGCGTTTCGCCTATTCTCTGCACGGAATAGATATCCGCGCCACGATTAGGCGCGAAGTCCAGCGTGGAGATATGTTTGAGCACAGGCAATAATCCTGAACCGATCGATATCGGTTGGGTGGTCGATGAACTACGCATGACGGCGTATGAGAATGCCGATTGCGGCGCGCTTGAGCCGCTGCTGATGATGCGGCAGTCGCCGGAATATTCAGCGGCGTGGCTGGTCGTTCAGTGGTGGCGCATTCTGAAGTCTGCCGCCCCGAACGATGAACGGGCGGCGGCGATGCTGACGCTGGTGAAGGGTAGCGTGACCAAGGAAGACTGGCCCGAAGGCGCGGATGACATCACACCGCCGGATTTGAAGCTGGTCGGACTTTAATGAACTGCCCAGCGGTCATCGGACGGGACGTCTTCACAGCACGGCACGGTTTCGATCCGCGCCTCCTGAAGAACTATGCCGATCGCGAGTAACTTTGCACGCAACTCGCCGATGCTCATGTCCTCCGCCAAGGCGCCAATGGTAAGGATGACGGGGCTTTTGAACGTGATCGCCATCAGTCAGTCGTCTCCGTCAAGGATCGGCACCTGGTAGCACCTGCAGTTGTAAATGCCCCCAGGCATAAGGGGCTGGCCATCTACCACCGGCGGATTGGCATACTCACAGATCACGCCGTTCATCGCTCGATGGCTGGCCCGCGTCCGCGTGTCACGATGACTGCGCCACCGGAAATGCGTGCACCCGGCCGCCTGCGCTCGAACCTGAGTGAGGACTGAAGACGCCCGCGCCGTCTCGGTACGGGCGATGCAAACCGCCCGAAGCGCACAAGCGCCTGATCGAATGCACTGTGCCGCTAAAGGAAAAACTTGGACACTTGCGCGTGGATCAGATCAGCCAACGGCAATGGAACGAATACGCAGCCACGCGCGTGAAAAAACCAAACCCGAGAAGAAAAACGCTCGAAGGATACGAGCCGACTCCCGTATCCTCGGGAACCCTGCGACGAGAGTTTAACGTTCTGCGCGCGGCTCTCCGTCAGTCATGGAAGGATGGCAATCTTGTAAAGCCGCCAGTTCTCGAGGTGCCGCGCGACAGTGCGCCACGCGACAAGTTCCTGACCAAACAGGAGGCGCGTCGGCTTCTTGATGCATGCGAAACGCCGCACGTGCGCATATTCGTCGCTCTCGCCATGTTCACCGGCGCGCGCAAGGGGTCGATCTTGGCTCTGACCTGGGACAGGGTGCACTTTGATTCCGGCCGCGTTGATTTTCAGGAGCCAGGACGGACCCTCACGGTAAAGCGCCGTGCTGTCGTGCCAATGGCGCCAGCGCTGCGAAAGGAACTGGAGGACGCTGCGCGATTTCGCACGTGCGATTACGTAGTGGAATGGAACAGCAAGCGCGTGACATACGGATTGCGTTGGTCGTTCCGCAAACTCTGCCAGAGAGCGGGTCTATCGTGGATGCCAACGCCTCATCATTTTAAGCATAGCGTGGCATCGTGGATGGCGATGAACAAAGTGCCGATCGACCAGGCGGCCGACTGGCTGGCGACCGATCCCAAGACATTGTGGAACGTCTACCGCAAATTCGACCCAAGCTATCTGGAGGAGGTAACATCGACGTTCGATCTATAGGTGTTCACTTGAACACCTAAGCCATCTGTGGATAACTAGAATTACCCAACAAGATCAATGGCGTCCCGTACGGGATTCGAACCCGTGTTGCCGCCGTGAAAGGGCGGTGTCCTAGGCCTCTAGACGAACGGGACTGGAGGCGTGAGCGGTGGGTATCCCAGGCTGGTGCCGGGGTCAAGCCTAAATTAGTGCGATATCGGCAATGAATAACGTCAGCGTCTCGCGATCCTGCCATCGCTCACTGCGCAGATGCCCGGCAACATGCAGCAGTGGGGCGCTGGAATCTTCCAGAACATCCGCGAAAGGCTTGTCCGCCGCGCGGAACACCAGGCCGCGCAGGCGTCCGCCATCCTCGCCCTGCAGGATGGCCCGCAGCGTATTGCCGTCCCGGCCGATACGCTCGACTTTCACGCAGCGCACGCGGCTGATCGCCAGCAGCGGTTCCTCATTCCCCATGCCGAAGGGTGCAAGACGACCGATTTGCGCGGCGACTTCGGAAGTCGCACCGCGAAGGCTCAGTACGCCGTCCAGCAGCAGGTCATCCTGCGCGGGACGTTCTCGCGCGGCGGATAGTCGTTCATCCAGAAAATGATGGAAAGAGTCCGCCTGCCCGGCGGCAAGAGAGAATCCGGCCGCCATGGCATGACCGCCGCCGGTCAGCAGCAATCCGGCCTGGCGCGCCGCAATGACGGCGGCGCCGAGATCCAGGCCGGGCACGGAGCGTGCTGACCCCTTGATGACGCCGTCTTGCAGGGCACCGACCAGGGCCGGACGGTTGAAGCGTTCCCGCACGCGACCGGCAACGATGCCGACCACGCCGGGGTGCCACGCATCGCCGCGCAGGAACAGGACGGCATGACCGGCATCGACCTGCGTCTGCGCCTGTTGCAGGGCCGAGGTAAGGATGTCCGCCTCCACCGTCTGGCGTTGACGGTTTACCTCATCGAGCTTTTCGGCGAGCGTCCGTGCCTCGAAAGCATCATCGGCCAGCAGCAGTTTCAGCCCGAGATCGGCCTGCGCGATGCGACCGCCGGCATTGATGCGGGGACCGAAGGCAAAGCCGCAGGCCATCGCGCTGGCGCTCTCCTTCACCATCGCGACGGAAGCCAGCGTGGCGAGGCCGAGGCGCTCTCCACGCCCCAGAACGCGCAATCCCTGCGCCACCAGCGCGCGATTGAGGCCCTGCAACGGCATAACGTCGCAGATCGTCGCGAGCGCCACGAGGTCGAGGCGACGCAGCAGGTTGGGTTCGGGGTGTTCGGTGAACCATCCCTGCGCCCGAAGATCGCGCAACAGCGCGACGCCGGTCAGGAAGGCGACGGCCGTCGCGCAGAGCGTGCCGAGTTGGGATGTGCAGTCGAGCCGGTTCGGATTGACGACGATACCGCGCGGCAAAACGCCGCCGTCCGGCTTGTGGTGGTCCAGCACGATCAGGTCGACGCGCCCGGCGAACGGGTCGAGGATCGGTGCGGCAGCGGTGCCGCAATCCACGCAGACCAGCAGTTGCGCACCGCGCGCCATCAAGCCGTCGAGCGCGGCGGCATTAGGGCCGTAGCCCTCTTTCTGGCGATCGGGGATGTGGGTTTCCACGGCGCAACCGAGTTCGCGCAGCAGGTCCGTCAACAATGCCGTGCCGCAGGCGCCATCCACGTCATAATCGCCGAAGACGCCGATGCATTCCCGCTCCCGCACGGCACGCGACAGTCGCGCCGCAGCCGCCTCCATGTCCTTCAGGCAGGACGGATCGGGCAGCCAGTCGCGCAGTCGTGGATCGAGAAAGGCTTCCGCGCGGCCGAGCGCGACGCCGCGCGCCGCCAGAATACGACCGAGAAGCTCGGGAATACCGGCGCGCTGGGCGATGGCAAGACTGTGGCGCAGGCCATCTTCCGCAAGTGCGGCGTCGCGCCAGACCCAGCGTCTCCCGCCGGCGCTGTGGCCGACGTTGAGAACGAGAGGCGCGGGGTCGAGGCAAAGTGCGGCATCGGACATAGCCGCACTATAAACCGGAATGGAAGGATCAGCGACCCGTCCAGGTCTTTGTCGAGAAATCGTGGCGGCCTTCGACGAATCGCACGGTGCCGGATTTCGAGCGCATGACGATCGAATGGGTCCGAACGCGCGTGGGGCTGAAACGCTGCACACCACGCAGCAGCGCACCGCCGGTCACGCCCGTCGCGGAGAACAGCACGTCCCCGCGCGCCATGTCGTGCAGGCCCAGCTTGCGGGTGGGGTCCTTGCCGGGTGCCATTTCGCGGGCGCGTTCGACCTGGGTGTTGTCCTCGAACAGCAGGCGGCCCTGCATCTGGCCGCCGACGCAGCGAACGGCCGCGGCAGCCAGTACGCCCTCCGGCGCACCGCCGGACCCCGCGTACACATCGACACTGCTCTCGTCGATACAGGCGGCAATGGCGGCGGCGACATCGCCATCCGTCAGCAGCGTGACGCGCGCGCCGGCTTCACGGGCGCGGGCGATCAGTTCCTCGTGGCGTTCGCGATCCAGCGCGCACATCACCAGTTCGCTGACCGGCTTGCCCTTGGCCTTGGCGAGATCCCTCAGCGTGGTCTCGATCGGGGCATCGATGTCGATCAGATCGTCGGGCAGGCCCGGGCCGACCACCAGCTTTTCCATGTAGATGTCCGGCGCGTGCAGGAAGTTGCCGCTTTCGGCCAGAGCCAGCATGGTCATGGCATTCGGCAGGTCCTTGGCGCACAGGTTGGTGCCTTCCAGCGGGTCCACGGCGATGTCCATCGCCGGGCCGCCCGCACCGACCTTCTCGCCGATATAGAGCATCGGCGCTTCGTCCATTTCACCTTCGCCGATAACGACCGTGCCATCGATGGCGACCGTGTCGAAGGCGTGGCGCATGGCTTCGACGGCCGCGCCGTCAGCTTCGTTCTTCTTGCCGCGTCCCGTCCAGTTGGAGGACGAAATGGCGGCGGCTTCGGTCACGCGGACCAGCTCAAGCGCCAGGTTCCGATCGGTGACCTGATAGCGGGGCTGCGAGTTCGGCACTGTCGATATCTCCTGCAAAAAAACGAACGGCCCGGATGTTTGGGGCCCTGTTTTCCCTTTATGCAGCCATACGGCGAAAAAGCGGCATCACACCGTCTCGATTTTGAGCAGAAGCGGTGTGCCGACGACCGATTCCAGTGCTTCCAGCGCGCTGATGACCGAGATCATCGCTGCCTCTGTCGTGTGATGCGTCACCAGCGCCAGCGGCACCGTGCCACCCGGCTCGCGCGCGGCATCATGTTGTGACAGCGCACGCAGGGAAACGCCCGCATCGCGCAGGGCCGCCGCGATATCGGCCACCACGCCCGGGCGATCGCGCACGATGACGCGAAGATAGTATTCGCCCCCGAGCGCGCTGCGCGGGGCGCAGGCGATTTCGGCTTTTGGCGCGACACCCCAGACCGGCAGGGCCGTGCCTCGGGCCAGGTCGATCACATCCGCGACAACAGCGCTCGCCGTGGGACCGGCACCGGCGCCGCGCCCCTCGATCAGCATCGGGCCGCTGAAGGCGCCTTCCGTCACCACGGCGTTGAAAACCCCATCGACATGCGCGATCGGTGCATTCTTCGGCACGAAGCAGGGGCGCATCCATGCTTCGATCGCATCGTCACCGGTGCGCCGTGCCGTGCCGAGCAGTTTGATGCGGTAACCGAGTTCGCGTGCGAAATGCTGGTCGCAGGCCTGAATGGCGCGGATGCCATCCACATGCAGGCCGTCGAAAGCGACCGGCTGGCCGAAGGCGAGCCCGGCGAGGATGGCCAGCTTGTGCGCGGCATCCCATCCGTCCACATCCGTCGACGGATCGGCTTCCGCGTAACCCAGGGCCTGCGCTTCCGACAGCACGTCATCGAAATCGCGACCGGTGTCGCGCATGGTGGTCAGGATATAGTTGCAGGTGCCGTTCAGGATGCCGCCGACGCGCAGCAGACGATCGGCGGCAAGCCCCTCACGCACCAGCTTGATGGCGGGAATGCCGCCGGCGACGGACGCCTCGAACAGCAGGGCCGCGCCGCTTTCGCGCGCTATGCGCGCCAGATGCGCACCGTGCAGGGCAAGCAACGCCTTGTTGGCTGTCACCACGTCGCGCCCGCGTGACAGGGCGGATTCGACCAGCGTGCGCGCCGTTCCTTCCGCGCCGCCGATCAATTCCAGAACGACGTCGATGCCATCGTCGCCGGCCAGGGCGGCGGCATCGTCATGCCAGCGCAGGCCGGCCAGATCCACGCCGCGATCCCGTGTCCGGTCACGCGCGGAGACAGCGACAACCTCGATAGGCCGTCCGGCGCGCGCTGTAATGGCGGCGGCATTGTCGCGGAGGAGCTGAAGAACGCCGACGCCGACCGTACCGAGGCCCGCGATGCCGAGACGAAGGGCCGGTTTGCCGCTGGCTCCGCTCAAGGGATGGACTCCATCGTCGCCGCCTGCGGCACGCCATGCCGTCCGAGGAATCCCTTGATGGCGCGCGTCGCCTGACGCAGGCGCTGCGTGTTTTCGACCAGACCGATTCGCACAAAACCCTCACCGTATTCGCCGAAGCCCAGGCCCGGCGCGACCGCGACGCCAGCCTCCCTGAGCAGCAGCTTGCTGAAATCCACACTGCCCATCGACGCGAACTTCTCGGGGATCGGCGCCCAGGCGAACATCGAGCCTTGCGGCGCGGGCACGTTCCATCCGGCGGCATCCAGGCCGCGCAACAGGACGTCGCGCCGCTCCTTGTAGAGCTGGCGGATTTCCGCGACGCAATCCTGCGGGCCACTGAGCGCGGCGACGGCCGCAACCTGGATCGGCGTGAAGGCGCCGTAGTCCAGATAGGATTTGATGCGCGTCAACGCCTGGATCAGGCGCGGATTGCCCGCCGCGAAACCCATGCGCCAACCCGCCATGGAGTAGGTCTTGGAAAGGGACGTGAACTCGACGGCGATGTCCTTGGCGCCCTCGACCTGAAGAATCGACGGTGGCGGCTCATCGCCGAAATAGATCTCGCAATAGGCGAGATCGGACATGATCCAGATCTCCTCCCGGCGGGCGAAAGCCACCAGCTCCTTGTAGAAATCGAGCGATGCGGTGAATGCCGTCGGGTTCGACGGGAAATTGACGATCAGCGCGGTCGGTTTGGGGACGGAGTGGCGCACGGCGCGTTCCAGCGCGCGCAGCATGTCCTCGTCCGGCGTGGCGGGAATCGAGCGGACGGACGCGCCGGCGATGATGAAGCCGAACTGGTGAATCGGATAGGAGGGATTCGGCACCAGGATCGTATCGCCCGGGCTGGTGATGGCGACGGCCAGATTCGCCAGGCCTTCCTTTGAGCCCAGCGTGGCGATGACTTCCGTTTCCGGATCGAGATGGACGCCGAAGCGGCGATCGTAATAACCCGCGAGGGCACGCCGCAGGCCCGGGATGCCGCGGCTCACCGAATAGCGATGCGCCCGCGGGTCGGCCACGGTCTCGACCAGTTTCCTGACGATATGCGGTGGCGTGGGGCTGTCGGGGTTGCCCATGCCGAGATCGATGATGTCCTCGCCCCGGGCTCGGGCAGCGGCCTTGGCCTTGTTCACTTCGGCGAACACGTAGGGCGGCAGGCGGCGGATGCGATGGAACTCTTCGGTCATGGGTGCCTCGACGGCGTAGGAAAGTTGATATTCCGGCGTGACGGACACGCCGGAATCATTACTAGACGGGATCGGAAAAGAGGGAAACCGGCTTAAGGGCGGAGGCTGATCCGTGCGCCATGACCGATGGCGCTGGCGGCGATGCGGATATCGGCTCCGTCCACGCCCTGGGCAATCAGCGCATCCGCCAGGGTGCGTGCCCGCAGCAGGCCAAGGCGCAGGCTGGCGGCCTGATCGATGATGGCAAGCGATGTCGCATCGCCGAAGCCCGTCACGTAAACCGGCGCATGCGGTCCGCGCCCGTCCAGAGCATGGCCGATGTCCTGTTCCTGCCCCGGTGCGAGCTGATCCGAGGATTGGCCGAAGCGGAACAGGCGGCCATGCGGATCGGCAAGGGCGTAGGCCGGCGCCGGACGGTCCGGCAGGGCCGCATCGCGCGGAATATCGAAACCGGGAAACTGCGGCGCGGCGGGCGGCAGACTGCCGATCTGCGGCAGTTCCCCCGGCTTGATGGGGGGTGGCGCGAATTGCGTGACGGCCGGCATCGCCAGTTCGGGCGCATGCTGGTCGGCTGTCGCCTGCGTATGCCGCGCGGGCGCGGGCGTCGTGGACGACGCACCGGACGTGGCCGTCGTGCTGGTGTTGCCCGTCGTCTGGCCGGGGGCATCGACCGTCATGGAGGAGCCGCTGTCGCTATCGGCCGACGGTGTTCGTGGCTTCGGCGCCGGCGGACGGGGTGGTGCAGCGGTGGACGCAACCGGCAACGGCCCGTCGGCGGCCGCCAGCCGGTTGCCGAAATTGCGTTGCGCTTCCATCTGGTCGGTCAGATTGGTGCGGGCGGCGGGGCTGGGCATCTCCGGCGGTGTCGTGGGCGTCAGGCCGACATGGGGATAGGGGTTATGGGCGCCCGGCGGCGGCGGACGCTGCTGCGCGATCGCGCCGCCTTCGTATTGATGCCACCAGTTGCCCACCGTATCGACGGCATCGCGATGGGCGCAGCCGGTCAGGCTTCCCAGGAATGCGGATGCGAAGAGGATCCGTCTGCCGGTTTCTTGCCAGTCGTTGCGCAAAATTCGTTCGTCCCCAGTCTCGGCAGCATGTTCGGCACCTTATATCAGAACCTTACCGTCTTGCCGCTACTCTGGCGAGAGTCCGGCAAAAACGCGCCCGGCCCTTGTGGCTCGCGCGGTCAAGGCGCAGGATAGAGGACATGACCATGCAGTCGGCACATAGGAACAAGACCATGCGCGGCACGACGCCCAACGGCATCCCCGGACGCTCCGTCCGCCTCGATGACGAACCCGATCCCCGCAACCCGGACGTGCCGGAGCCCGAAGGCCCGGAGCCGAAGGAGCCGGACGACAACAAGACGCTGAACTCGCCCATCAACGAACTTGAGGGCAAGCTGTTCGAACAGCGCAAGGTGCTGATCTTCGGCGCGATCAACGACAAGATCGCACGCGACGTGACGGGGCGCCTGCTGGCGCTGGCCGGGGCATCGGACAAGCCGATCGATGTCTACGTCAATTCCCCGGGCGGTCATGTCGAGAGTGGCGACACGATCCATGACATGATCCGGTTCGTCGATTCGGTGGCGCCGGTCAACATGATCGGAACGGGCTGGGTCGCCTCGGCGGGCGCGCTGATCTATGCGGCGGGCAGGCCGGAGCGCCGCGTCTGCCTGCCGAACACGCGCTTCCTGCTCCATCAGCCGATGGGCGGCGTGCGTGGTCCCGCGACCGATATCGACATTGAGGCACGCGAGATCATCAAGATGCGCGAGCGCCTCAACCGCCTGTTCGCGCGCGAAACCGGACAGCCGTACGAGAAGATCGCCAAGGACACCGATCGCAACTACTGGATGTCGGCGGAGGAGGCGATTGCCTACGGTCTCGTCAACCGCGTCATCAACGCGATGAACGACCTGGGCTGACCCTGTGTTCCATGCGCTCTCGCGGGCGCATGGTTTTCATGGATTCAATCAGCGCACGTCGGTGACGGTCGGCGTGCGCGCCGTCTTGCAGAGCGCACCTTCATGAACAATCTCGCCGATATCTATCGCCACCTCCCCGATCAGCCCTCCGAAAAGACACTGGCCCGTGCCGACTACGAATCGCGGCACTGGAGCAGCAGCATCCCGGGGCCGCTCAAGCCGGGAACGGAAGATCACAAGCGGGCCGTGGCGCAGATGTTCCGCGAGACGTTCAATCCTTACAAGCCGTCGGTCATCGCCTGGCCGAAACTCGATCCCGATACGCTGCACCGCATCACCTCCCTGCCGATCTGGGACATCGCGGTCGAGACCGAAGGCAAGGCCCGGCTGCGCATGGCGGCGTATGCGTCCATGCTCGACGACCCGGACATGAAGGATGCGCTGTCGCGCAATGCCTGGGAGGAGAACCGGCATAAGGAAGTCCTGACCAAGCTGGTCGAGGCCTATGACATCAAGCTCCCGCCGGAACCGGACTATATCGAGCCGAAAGATACCGAATGGGCCTATCTGGTCACCGGTTTCTCGGAGTGCGTTGACAGCTTCTTCGCCTTCGGGCTGTTCGCTCTGGCGGAACGCGCCGGCCTCTTCCCGATGGAGCTGATCGAGACCTTCGAGCCGGTGATGCAGGAAGAGTGCCGGCACATCCTGCTGTTCGCCAACTGGCTTGCGTGGCATCGCGCGACCATGCCCTGGTGGAAGCGACCTTGGTTCGAAGCCCGCGTTCTCGCTGTATGGGTGTTCCTCGGCTACGAACGCGTCGGTCTGGCCCGCTCGCTGGACGGCGAGGGCAACGAACGTGCGCAGGATAACAACTTCACGGTCAGCGGCGCCAAGGACATGACCAACATGGATATCGCGCTGCCGGACCTCATGCAGCTTTGTCTGAGCGAGAACGACCGGCGTTTTGCCGGCTACGATCACCGTCTGCTTCGACCGACGACCATGCCCAACATGGTTCGCGCAGCGCTGGCGGGCATGAAGCTATGGAACAATGTGGCGGCACGCTTCACGAAAATAAAAGAGGCCGCATGAGCCTGCTCGAAGCCGGGTCGGACGCACATAAAGAGTTCTTCTGCCGACAATTCATCGACACGCATCAGGTCTTCGACCCCGAAGCGCTTCCGTGGCCCGAATTGACCGAGGCGGAACTGGAACGCCTGCGTGCGGTGCCGTTCTGGCAGGAGGTCTATCATACCGAGCGTCGGGCAGGCGCGATCGTGGATGCCTTCACACCGCAGGTGACCGACCCGGCCGTGCGGGAGGCCGTGCGTCTGCAAGGTTATGAGGAGGCCCGCCATGCGGACCTGATCCGCGTGATGATCGAGCGCTACGGTCTGGACGCGCACAGGCAGCCAATCGAGGCATTCCCGGCCGATCTGGAAACGGCGTTCATCGATTTCGGCTTTGGCGAATGTCTCGATGCGTTTCTGGGCTTCGGCGCATTCAAAAGCGCTCGCCAGTCGCAGTTTCTGCCTGAATCGATGTTCGAAATCTTCGATGTTCTGATGTTCGAGGAAACGCGGCACATCGTATTCTTCATCAATTACATGGCCTGGCGCGAGCGCCAACGCGGGCTCGGTCGCCTCCGCCGCGAGGCGAAATCCTTGCGTTTCTATGGGCGCGCCCTGGGGCGGCTACTGGGTATGGTCCGGCGCGGCCAGCAGCCCAACGATGGACGGGACTTCGCCGTCACCCAGACGAACCTGTTTCTCGACGGCTTCTCGTTTCGCGGCTTCGTCGAGGACTGCTATCGCGAAAATGCCCGGCGCATGCATGCCTTCGACCCCGACCTGATGCAGCCGCGGCTTCTGCCCGGTATCGCCGACCTTGCGCTACGCGGCCTGGGCGTATGGGACAAAGGGCGCCCATTTTTGCGCCGCCGCACGATATGAGATCTGCCCCGGCGGTGTTCGCGCCGGGGCAGGTCTGAGTTTTTACTCTGCGTCCGCAATGGCGTCGGCAGCTTCCTGTTCGTCGGGCGTCGTCATCATCGCATCGGCAACGACCCCCGCCTGTTCACGGACCCGACGCTCGATATCGGCGGCCATTTCCGGATGATCGCGCAGAAACTGCTTGGCGTTCTCACGACCCTGGCCGACGCGTTGGCTGTCATAGGAGAACCATGCGCCGGATTTCTCGACGATTCCGGCCTTGACCCCGAGGTCGATGAGTTCGCCCATCTTGCTCACGCCTTCGCCATACATGATGTCGAATTCGACCTGGCGGAAGGGCGGCGCCATCTTGTTCTTCACGACCTTGACCCGCGTCTGGTTGCCGACAACCTCGTCACGATCCTTGATCGAGCCGATACGACGGATATCCATGCGCACGGATGCATAGAACTTGAGGGCGTTGCCGCCCGTCGTGGTCTCCGGGCTGCCGAACATGACACCGATCTTCATGCGGATCTGGTTGAGGAAGATCACCATCGTGTTGGAGCGCGACACCGAGCCTGTCAGTTTGCGCAACGCCTGGCTCATGAGGCGCGCATGCAGGCCGACATGGCTGTCGCCCATGTCGCCTTCCAGTTCCGCGCGCGGCACCAGGGCGGCGACGCTATCCACGACAAGCACGTCGACCGCGCCTGAACGAACCAGCGTATCCGCGATCTCCAGGGCTTGCTCACCCGCGTCCGGCTGGCTGAGCAGGAGGTTGTCGACATCGACGCCCAGCTTGCGGGCATAGCCCGGGTCCAGCGCGTGCTCGGCATCGATGAAGGCGCACGTGCCGCCTTTCTTCTGCGCTTCGGCAATCGCATGCAGGGCCAGCGTCGTCTTGCCCGAACTTTCCGGTCCATAGATTTCGACGATGCGGCCACGCGGCAGACCGCCGATGCCCAGCGCGATGTCCAGCCCCAGCGAACCGCTCGAGATGACATCGGCCTGTTGCTTGGGCCTCTCGCCCATGCGCATGATCGATCCCTTGCCAAATGCGCGCTCGATCTGGCTGAGCGCGCCTTCCAGGGCCTTGGTCTTGTCCATGGTCATCCCTCGTTGTCCGCTTTCTTCATTGTCGTTCAAGTACGATACGACGGCAATGCGTCTCGCGCATTAACCTTTTGTTCGCATATGTTCCTATTGAGAACATATCATGACCAAACCCCCGTTTGCCAAGACCCTTCATCGAAAAATCCCGCATGTTTCATCACCGGTTCATCCCGCGCTTGATGCGCCAGACCTGAGCGATGATCGCGGCCACGATCCGGAAATGCTCGATCGGAATCTCGGTATCCAGCGGTAGAGGAAAAAGCGCACGGGCCAGGGGTGGGTTCGGCATAATGGGCACATTATTCCGACGGGCCAGATCCCGGATTCGCGCGGCAACGTCATCCACACCCTTGGCGACGATCCGGGGTGCGCTGGGCGACTTCTGATCATACATGAGGGCGACAGCGTAGTGGGTCGGATTGGTCACGACGACTGTGGCGGTCTTGACGGCTTCCATCATGCGTTGCCGTGCCAGGCGCGCGCGCATCTGCTTCAGCCTGCCCTTGATATGGGGATCGCCTTCCATCTGGCGATATTCTTCCTTGACCTCCTGCAACGTCATTCGCAGTTTTGAAACACGTCGCTGCCAGTTCCATAGGATATCGATGCCGGCAAAGACGATCTGCGCACAAAGCAATGCCGCGCCGACCTGAACGATCGCGTGCATCAATCTCGCCAGAAGGATCGGAAGGCTGTAGCCGATAAGCGATGCGCTTTCATGAAGCAGGCTGCGAGCCTGCCAGAACATGATCGCACCGAAGGCCGCGCATTTTCCGATGGACTTCAGAGCGTCCATGAGCGCGCTGGCGCCAAGGATGCGACTTAGCCCCTTCATGGGCGAAAGCCGGCCGGGGTCGGGTGCCAGCGCGGAGAGGCGAAACAGGAAACCGGTTTGCAAAAGGCCGATGGCCAGGGCGAAAGTGGCGACCGCTCCGCCGAAGGGCAGGAAGAAGGTCAGCGCCGCGCGCAGACTGACCCGCATGGCAAGCTGCGGCGAAAGATCACCATCGCCCGCATGCAGCATCAGTCCACGCAGGATGGCGCCCTGCCGCGCGGCGCTTGCGGGTACGAATGCCACCATCATCAGGACGGCGACCAGCAGCATGGCAGCGGATATTGCCTCGCGCGAGAAAAGAACGTTGCCCTCCTCTCGCGCCTGTTCGAGGCGCCGCGCCGAGGGGGCATAGGGTTTTTCCTCCGACTCGGCCAAGCCTCACAGTCCCGGCAGATGACTGAGCATGTCGAACGACCAGTTACCCCAGACGACCGTCATCGGGCGCAGCAGCAGGGCCAGAAGCGCCAGACCGCCAATAATCTGAAGCGGCGTTGCCAGATTATATATCTGGAGATTGGGAATCACACGGCTCACGATGCCAAGCGCGATCTGCCACAGGACAGACAGCAGCAGGAACGGGGCGATCAGTTCGAGCGACAGCACGAACATCCGCTCTGTCGTCTGGATGACGACATGCGTCGTATCCTCCAAAATCGGCCACTGAACCGCGCCCCAGAGGGCGCCGCCGGGCGGGATGAAGTCATAACTGCCGACGAGGGCACGGATCGGGTAAATGTAGATGCCGCTCGTCAGCAGCAGGACAGGCGCCAGCAAGCTGAAGAAACGACTGAGCACGGACGTCTCCGCGCCCAGTTCGGGGTCGGGCTGAAGGACGCTCGACAGTCCCGTCAACAGCGAAAGGAACTGACCGGCCAGCGGCAGGATCATCGCCGCGAGCCGCGCGAGCCAGCCCAGGAAAAGGCCGACGAACAACTCGACGGAAGCGAGTGCCAGGACGCGCAAGGGCGCGGCATCGGTCAGACCGTCGGCGGCAAAAATGGACGCTGCCGTGGGGGCGATGAGAAAGGTCAACCCAACGGCCAGTCCGGCACGGACCGTCATCGGCGAACTCGTCTCGCCAAGGCCGGGCATCAGCATCACAACCGCACTGACACGGCATAGCACAAGCGCGAACAGCAAGGCCGTTGCGGGCAGCGAGACCAGCAGGATGCTGTCGGCGGGGCCGCTCATGTTCCGCCAACGAGGATCAACTGGTCGAACATGAAGCGGGCGAAATCAAGCAGTGTCGCTGTCATGAAGGGGCCGGAAAAGACCAGCAACATGGCGATGGCCAACAGTTTCGGCACGAAAGCCAGGGTGGCTTCGTTGATCTGCGTCACGGCCTGAAGAAGCGAGATCAGCAATCCGACGACCAGTGCGGCCAGCAGGGCCGGTGCGCTCAGCTTGAGCGTAACGATCAGCATCTGGTGCAGGATCGCCGGAAGATCGATCGCCTCCATCAGATCGACATGCGCATGACGTCCTGATACGCCTGCACGAACCGATCGCGCAGCGCCGTCGTCGTTTGCAAGGCTAGTTGCGCGTTGGATACGGCCGTGACGATCTGCGTCATGTCGCCGCCGCCCTGAATTCCCTGCGCCGCCTGTTTTTCCGCGTCATGGCCGGTCGCGATCGCATCCGAGACGGCCTGTTTCAGCATGCTGCCGAAACTGCCGGTGCCGTCGGTCGTGCCGTTGTCCACCGGGGCGGTCGCATCGAGGCCCTGCAGGGTCCGCGCATAGGCGTTGCGTGCCTGTGTGACATCGCCGATCATTTCAGAAGGTCCAGTGTGCGCGACAGCATGGAGCGGGTGACCTGCATCGTATTGAGGTTGGCCTCGTAGGATCGTTGGGCTTCGTGCATGTCCATCATCTCCACCATGGTATCGACGTTGGCGACCTTGACGTATCCGCGTGCATCGGCGGCGGGGTGCGAAGGATCGAAACGCGTCTGGAAATCAGACTGGTCTCGCCCGATCTCGCTGACCTGCACGTTGCTGGCGCCGGTTTCCGCATCGATGGCTTCCGAAAAGGTGATCGTCTTGCGGCGATAGGGATCGGCGCCAGGCGTGGAACCCGTCGTGTCCTGATTGGCAAGATTCTCGGCGACCACGCGCAGGCGCTGGGCCTGCGCATCCATCCCACTGGCCGAGACGCCGATTGCACCGGAAAGATTCATGGATCGTCTCCGTTATTTGCCAAGCACGGTCTGGAACATGTTCATGTATTTACCGTAGAGATTGACGACCAGATGCTGCTGGTCGCTGACATCGGCAATCTGCTCCATCTCGTGCTCAAGCGAGACGCGGTTGCCGTCCAGCGCCCGCTCGGGCGAGGGCCTTGCCATCGTTTCGGCGCTTCCGTCGCCATCGCCGATATGGGCAGGGTTGGTCCGTACCGGCGTTACGTCGTCCGCGTTCAGCGACGGTTGAAATGGCGTGACATCACGAGGCGTGTAGTCCGGTGTGTCGGCATTCGCCACGTTGCTGGCGAGAACCTGCTGCCGGGTCTGCAACCAGGCCATGCGGTTCTGGCCGAGCGCCAGAAGATCCGTTCCGCCCGTGGTGTTCTGTCCCGCACCGACACGGGTCATGGCGATATCGGCATTCAGCATGGTGGCGGCGTCTCACTGCTTTCAATTGTCCGTTCTGGCGGCAGAATGACGGCGGATGGTTAATGTTTCGTTGCTGGCTGTTCCTGGAATCGGAAAAATTTCCTGACGTCGGTCCGGTTGGAATTAACCGGATCTTCAGGAATGCGCGCCTACATCCGTCGGCACGGGACCACGGAGGGCGCGGAACATGGCGATTTCTGAAATATTGCAGTCTTGTGCTGCCTTGCTGGCTGTCGTGGCAATCCTGTTGTCGGTTCGGCCCCTGCTGCGCCGTGTCAATGCCCTGCGCTCATCCGGTTTGAATGGCGCGATCAATGTGCAGGGCGCCCTGAACCTGGACCGCAACCGGCGGCTGATGTTGATCGACTGCGATGGCGCACGTGCGCTGGTGCTTATAGGTGGAACGCGCGACATCGTCCTGCCATGGCCCCCTGGCGAGAAGTCATCGCCATGAAACGCCTGATCGTTATTCTGGGCCTGGGGATGATGGTCTGGCCGCATTACGGCTGGGCGCAGTCGCTCAGCCTCGATTTCGGTCAGGGCGGTCCGGGGACGACAAGTCGCCTCGTGCAGCTGACGGCGCTCATCACGCTGCTGTCACTTGCGCCCAGCCTGCTGGTGATGGTCACGGCGTTCACGCGAATCGTCATCGTTCTGTCGTTGCTGCGGAGCGCGCTCGGCACACAAGGCACGCCGCCGAACACGGTTCTGATCGGCCTTTCGCTTTTTCTCACGTTGTTCGTCATGCAGCCTGTTCTCGACCGGTCATGGACGAAGGGGCTGTCGCCGATGATGACGGGACGCATGACGGAAATGGATGGACTGCGCGCCGCAGCCGAGCCGTTTCGGAGCTTCATGGCGGTGCATGCGCGCCGGGAGGATCTGTCGGCCTTCCTGAACATGGCGCATCTGCCGTCCCCGGCGCGAGCCGTCGAGACACCATGGCGCGTCCTGATTCCGGCGTTCATGGTCGGGGAGTTGCGACGGGGTTTCGAGATGGGCTTCCTGCTCTATCTGCCGTTTCTCGTCATCGATCTGGTGGTATCCAGTGTGTTGATGAGTCTGGGCATGATGATGTTACCGCCCAGTACGGTATCCCTGCCGTTCAAGCTGATCTTCTTCGTGCTTGTGGATGGCTGGCAGCTCGTGGCGGGCAGTCTGGTTCGTAGCTTCGGGATGGGCTAGCGGTCATCGCCCGTGGCGAGCCCGGTACCACGTGGATCAGTCTCGCCGATGCATGTGCCGCCGCGACAGACGGCGGCATTCAGGCGACCGCTGCCCTCATGGGGAAGGGCTGCGTCCTGCAACACGGCCTGCGTGCCGGCTCCCAGGGCATCGGCTGCATCGTTCTGGCCGGAACTTGCCAGCGCGCCGCGCAATGTGCCGCGGGATTGCACGATGGCCGCGCCCAGCAGCGGCTGCGGGCCATGCGCCGGGGAGGCGCCGATCACGACGCCCGTTCCCGGGGCCACGCGACCGGTGCCGAACAGATTGCCGTCCGTCAGTGCACAGGCGACGGCGCCGCCCTGACGATCCGTCACCACGAGCGACGTCGACGCTGGCAATGCACCCAACGCGCCGTTGCCGCGTGCGCCCGAATCCAGCGCGGCCTGCGCTGCGGCCACCAGATCCGTACTGTTGCCGCCAGCCGCATGCGCCGCGCGCCAGGCCGCGACGGCGCCCTGCGCCGAACCGCCGTTCCGCACCATGCTGGCGGCACCGTAACCACCATCGGCAGGCGGTGGCAGGAAATAGGCCGTATTGCGACCGGACGTGACCTGTAATGAAGGCACCTGTGCCGGCAGGGCCGTGCGCAGCGCGGCGACATCAAGGGCGCCTCCGGCGGCGGATGCGGATTCGGCATAGATTGCACCCAGGGCGCCATTATACAGATCGCCGACGCCGACATGGCTGATGCGTTCGAGGAAGTTGGCTAGCTGCGGCTGCGACAGGGCGTCGCCATCCTGCAACACGGCGTCTTCGGCGCGCGTAAACGTGTTGCGTGCGGTTTCGTCGGCCAGCAATGCGTTGTGGACGGCTGCCAGATCGGCGCCGAAGGCACGGCTGACGGTGATTCCGTTCCGCGCCAGAGCGATGGCCGGCTGCATCGTATCGGCGAACTCGACGCTACCGTAGCGTAGTTGCATGAGGAAAAGACCGCGGGGCGTCATGGGCACGGCTGCCGGCCGGGCGCCGGCCGGCGCGCTCGACGCAGCGTTTTGCGGCGCGGCAGGCAGGAACAGGAAGGACTGTGGTGCTTCACCGGGGCGCGCGGCGATGCATGCGCCGCCGCCACCCAGGGACGCGCGGGAAGGCAACGTGACGGAAAGGGCCAGGGCGGTGGCGGTTGCGGCGTCGGCTGCGTTGCCGCCATGCGCCAGCACGTCGCGCCCGGTCAGGGCCGCCTGTGGCTCATCCGCGACGACCGTGCCGACATAGCCGGTCAGAACCGTATCGGTATGTTTGCCGCCGCCGAGTACATCGAAACCGGGCGGAAGCACGGCGCATCCGGCCAGTGATCCCGCAGCCAGGCCTGCAAGCGTTCGGACGGCCATTCCGGCAGCGCGCCGATGAAGGCGGCGAGAGCGACTGGGGGCGTCCGTTCGACGTTGCACCACGTGCGGGTTCTCCAATGACCCCTTCGGGCCTCTCGATGTTCCGTGCCGGGACGCCTTCACGACGCCAGGACGGCGAATCCCGAAGCGAATCCGTCCCGAGTACGCATCTAACCGCGTTCCTGTTTGGCGGCAACCGGGCCTTCGCGACTTCGCATGGCTGGCGTGCACTTTGCGTCCGTCCGCTCGATCGCCTATGCACCACGTCATCCGCGACATCCCGGAGCATCGATCATGTCACGTCTCTTCACCGTTCGGCTTGCCGGCACCGTTCTCCTGACCGCACTCTGGGGAGGCAACCTCACAGCGGCCTCGGCGCAGACCAGCGGCAGCTTTTCGCCGGACCAGCGCCGCCAGATCGTGGAGATCATGCGGGATGCCCTCAAGAGCGACCCCACCATCCTGAGCGATGCGATCGTCGCCCTGCGCCAGGGCGCGGAACAGCAGGAGCAGTCCAAGGCGCTCGGTGCCGTGCGCGCGGACAAGGCAGCCTTGCAGACCGCGCCGGCCTATGCCGTGCGCGGCAACACGAATGGCGATCTCACGGTTGTGGAGTTTCTCGATCCACGATGCGGCTATTGCCGTAGCCTCGTTCCGGTGGTGGACAAGCTGCTGGCCGATGATCCCAAGCTGCGTCTGGTCGAGAAGGTCGTTCCGGTGCTGAGCGAAAAGAGCATGCTGGACACGCAGGCGATCTTCGCCGCCGCCCGGCAGGGCGGATATGACAAGATGAAGCGTGCATTGATGCAGGATACGGCAACGCCCAGCGTCGAGCGTATTCGCCAGCTGGCCAGCGCCAACGGACTGGATGCCGACAGGCTGGCGAAGGACATGCACGATCCCGATGTCTCGACGCAGATCAACACGAATCTGGCGCAGGCTCGTGCCATCGGTCTCGATGGCACACCGACATTCGTGTTCGGCACGGATTCCATCGCGCCGGGCGCCATGAGCCTGCAGGACATGCAGGGCAAGATCGCCGCGGCCCGTCGGGCGCGCGGCTGAAGTAAAGCCTTTCCCGCCGCGCGACTACAGGAACGCGAACAGCAACGCGGGAACCAGTGCCTGCACGCGATGCCGGGCGACAGGCGACAGCATGGCCAGCGCGCGCTGCCGGTCGTCGAATGACGGCAGGCTGGCGTGGGCGCCGAGCCAGACACAAAGCTCGGCTTCACTCAGTCCGGCCGGATCGCGTGGCGTCGGCAGATCGATCAGCGACGGCACAGCATCCGGCCCGATGGTGGGCACCAGCGTGAAATGTTCCCAACCGGAACAGACAAGACGGTCGGCGGCCATGTCGCCGGCACCGGCGGGCGGGGCAGCGACGAAGCGGGGCGGCGTGATCGTCATCAGGCCGACATGCTCGTCTGCGGCATTGACGATACGCAGTAACGGGTTGCCGGGTGCGACGCTGTCTCCGGAAAGCCGGACAGGACCTTCGTCGGCCGCGAAGAGCGTGACGAATTGTGGTGTCGAGCCCTGGATCACCCCATAGACCGGCGGCAGATCAGAGGCGTCGCCGTGGCCGGTGGTGACCGTCCGGTCGGGGCTCAGACGCAGGGTCGGGCCGGTCGCGGCCCGGATGCCGACGACACGCACGCCGTCGGGCCATGGCTTGCGCGTGACCTCGGCGGCGTCCCGCGCGTCGTCGCGGTCGGGGAGAGGATCGATGCGCGGGACAGGCGCGTCGTTTGCCGGCGGGCGGCCCATGGCCGCAAGGCGCATGCAGGCGATGTCGAGGCAACGCATGAGGATCGTCTCGAAAAACGGTCGCGCGCGCTCCAGCCCGCGCGTCGCACCATCATCGGCATGATCGTTGTGATCGCGTTCAACACGTTGCTGGGCCCATCGGGCCGGTGTGACCGGCATATCCGCCAGCCGGTCGATCGTGTGTTGCACGCTGCGGCAGCCGTATCGCAGGATACGCCCGTGCCGCCAGTCGGCGGGCATTTCCCGACCGTCCCAGGCGGGGACATCGCCGCTGGCGCTCCGGTAGCGCTCGTCGGGTATGTCAAGACGATGCGCATCGATGGTGCCGGTGGGTAGGGCCGCCGGGCGCACGAAACTTTTGCCGAGACGGTTCTCGCGCACTTCCATGTCGCCACGCCGTGTGAAGGCGGCGGGTGCCATGTCCCGGGGGCGCAAGGCATGGCCGTTGCCGCCGAACAGGCAGCCGCTGAACGCGATCGCCTCGCCATCGGCGAAACAGGGCTGACCGAAGAACGCCCCTGCTGACTCATGCTCGCCGAGATCGAGATATTCATCGGCATCCAGGAAACCGATCCAGTCGACGTCGTTCCGCAGATGATCGACGGCGGCGCGCCAGGCGGCCTGTCGGCGAAGATGGGCATTGGGCAGCGTCATGTCGCTGCGTTGGGCATCGACAGGTCCGACCTGCGCGGCGGCCTGAATGACGTCCCATGTACCGTCCGTCGAATGGTCGTCGAAGACGATCAGTCGGTCGATGCCCAAACCGAGATGCCACGCCACCCAGCCGGCAATATCCGAATATTCGTTACGGACGAAAAGGACGCAGGCAGTCAGGGGCATGACGCAGTGGTTTCCGGCAAGTTTCGATCCGATGGGGCATCATGGAAAACAGACGACCGCCGGGAGAATAGACGCGCCGCCCGGGATGTTCCAGAAGTGCGGCCGGCGACAGCAATCGCCGGCGCAGCGGGATGTCACGTTACGGCTTGCGGAACTTCAGCACGAAATTATCGCCTTCGCCGATCGCCTGATAGCGGGCGCGGTCCTGCTGACCCAGCGCAAGCGTCGGCGGCAGGGTCCAGACACCTTTCGGCCAATGCGTCGTATCCTTCGGATTGGCGTCGATTTCGGATGTTCCCACCAGCTTGAAACCGGCTTTCTCGATCAGGGTGATCGCGTAGTCCTGCCGGACGTAGCCGTCCCTGGCCTGCGGGTCCTGCGGCTGGTCCGGGCGGGCACGGTGATCCTCGACGCCGAAGATGCCGCCGGGTTTGAGCGCCTTGTAGGCGGCGGCAATCATTTCAGGCGCGTCGCCCTGTTTCATCCAGTTGTGCAGATTGCGGAATGTCAGCACCACGTCCGCGCTGTTCGGCGGCGCGATGTCGTCATGCCCCTGAGCCAGCACCGATTTGCGGATGCGGCCGAAATGATCGGGGTCGGCGTTGAATTTGGCCTGCTCATTGGGGCTGAACGTTGCGAATGCGCTCTCGACATGGGTGCCGTCTGGTGCGCCCATCGCAGCGATATACTGGCCATGATCGTGGAGATAGGGCGCGAGGATTTCCGTCCAGTAGCCACTGCCCGGCCAGATCTCGACCACGGTCGAATGAGGTGTGATGCCGAAGAAGCGCAGTTCCGTTTCCGGATGACGGGCGGTATCGCGCTGCGTGAAGGCCGGGGTGCGCCACGATGCGCTGACGGCCTGATGCAGCGCATCATCGGCCAGGGCCAGACCGGGCGAGGCCAGTCCGAGAAGAACCAGCATCGAGGAAGCGAGTGTTCTTTGCATGGGATCGGAGAACTCCAGGGGGTCAGTGTTCGCCGGCGCGGCGCATCGGCATGGCATCGATGATGCCATAGATTTCGTCGAGTGGCGTCGGCTTGCTGCTGCGCCATTTCGTGCCGCCATCCTTGCCGATCACCCGCAGGGCAAACGGCGTGTCACGGGAGACACCATATTCGTTCCGCACCATGGCGGGGCTGATCTGATGCGGCGTCCCGCGCCAGAACTGCGCGGCGCGCTCGCCGATGATGGCGATGACGACCATGTCCCGGTCGGCCAGTCCATCCGGATCGGCCTGCACGAGACGTGCCTGCTCCTTCAGGGCGGCATTCTCCTCACTGGCAAATACGAGGAGGAGGCGATCGTGCCACTGATAATCATGTAACGTGCCGCTGGCACAGCCGCGCGTAACGACGAACAGGATTGCGATGATCGCGACCAGCACCAGACGTTGCATTCCCGAACCTCCTGCCTGGCGAAGAGAATGGGGCATAACGTCTGAACGTTGCGTTAAAGTTCCTTGAACGACGGGGAATTTTTCAGGACGGCGTCGTTCAGGCCGGGTCGGTCTCCATGTGTTCGCCCGGCAGTTCGTCGGGTTCGGCAAGGGCGATGCCGCCGACGACGACGCTGGAAGCGAGCACGAAGCCTTCCGCCGAGATCGGCAGGCTCGGCCCACGGCCGAAGATCGGGATGAGTTGCCCTGCCAGTCCCTGGCCGATCGAACCGATAGCGTAGCCCAGCCCCATGCCGAAACTGCGCGTCTCGGAAGGAAAGCGCTTGGCCAGATAATGCGGCACGAGCGCGAAGATGCCGGAGGCCGCCATGCCCATGACCAGCGCGGATGCCAGCATGACGCCGTAGAGCGTTGCGCTGAGGAAGGGGTAGATTGTGACGATGACCACGGCCAGCGTGCCCAGCATGACGGGCAAATCGCCGAAGCGTCCGGCCATCCAGCCGCAGGCGAGTTTGCCGAGCAGCGAACCGATGCAGAACAATCCGATCGGCCAGAAGACCATGGCGGGGGAGAGATGATGCACGCTGCGCAGGATTGTCGGGTAGAAGCTGTAGATGGCGGCTTTCTGGAATTCGAGGAAGGACATCAGGGCGATGGCCTGAATGGCCGCGAGATCCAGCCGGAAGCGTGCGCGCGGCGGTCGACCTCTTTCGGCCCGCAAGGCCTGGTTTTTGCGCCAGACGGGACTTTCCTGCACGCCCCACCGGACGAAGATGGCCAACAGGGCGGGGGCCAGCCCGATGAAGAACAGCAGCCGCCATGAATAATGCGGCAGCACGACGGCCTGCACGGCGGCGGCGGCAAGGAAGCCCATTTCGTAACCCGCCATCATCAACGCGGAGGCCATGGGGCGGCTTCGTGCCGGCACGGTCTCCATCAGCAGTGCCGCCGAGGCGGTCCATTCGCCACCGAAGCCGATGCCGAACATGAACTGGATGACCATCATCGCCGTCAGGCTCCAGGCCAAGCCGGACAGGCCTGAGAAGATGCCGAACCACAGGACGCCGATCATGAAGGCCAGCCGCCGGCCGTAGCGGTCCGCCAGCCACCCCCAGCCGGTATTGCCGAGCGCGCGACCGAGACTCTGTATGAAGATGACGGTGCCCATGGCACCAAGCGTGCAGCCGAAGCTTTTGGCGATGTCCGGCAGGGTCAGAAGCAGGGCGGTCTGGTCGAAGGCGTCGAGAAACCAGCCCATGAAAGCCGCCAGCGTGATGCGCCAGTAGGGGCGCAGGGCGGTAAGGTCGCTGGCAGACGCGTCGGAACGCGGCGAGGCCGTTTGGCGGGAGTTGTCCGTCATGGTCTCGTCCTTGAGATTTTGGGGAGGTGTTTGAAGAAAGGCGCCTCCGAAGCAGGGCGCGCGCGAAAGCGAACTCAATCAATCGCCTTTCTGCCCGAGAGTTTCGTTTCCCGTCGAGGGTTTTTCTGCGGGAGCAGCCATTGAGGCGTCAAAGTTACGCCGCGTTAGCAAGTTGTTAGCTCATGTCGGGGCATTGTCCGGTCGGCGTCGTCTGAAGGAGATCCGCGTTGGCCGACATGCATCATGCCTCTTCCGATATGTCGGTGCCGGACAGTTCCGAATGGTTGCGGGAAGCCGTTGCGCAGGACGATCCGGAGATTCTGCGGGATTCGTTCGCCACCACGCTGCGCCGCCGCCGTGCACGTCAGCGCCCGAAAGCGCCCGTGTTGCAGTGGGTTCCCCGTTGGCGCTTGCAGGCGGCCCGACCGCCCGTGCTTGTCGGCGGCGAAGCGACGGGTGCCGCCGCATGTCCGACGCTCGTTTCGCAGGCGTCGGCAGGAGCCCGCCGCAGGAGAGCCAGCCGGAACCCTTGGGAACGCGATGCGGAAATCCTGCATCAGGCGTGCCGGGAGGCAGCGGTCTGGGCCGAACCATGGCGCCTGATGGTGACGCCGGGTCATGTGTCTTGGCCCGATGCGGAATTTCTGGAGCGGTTGAATGATGTCGTCGCGACCACCGGCATGGCGCTGGACCGGCTCGATATTGCCGTGCAGGAGGAGACGCTGGCGCGGGACGACCCGCATCTGGTTTACAGTCTGGCGATCCTGCGCGATCGGGGCGTCGGTATCTGGCTGACCCGTTTTGGGCATGAGGTGTCGAGCCTGACCCTCCTGCGCGATTGCGCGGGTAGCGGGTTGCTGAATGGCGTGCGTCTGGATGCGCGGCTGCTGACCCAGGCACCGGCTTATGTGCCGGCTGACGGGGCTGTCGATGCCACAGCCGCGCTGGACAGGACGACGACCGGTTTTTTCGAGGGCGTCCTGTCGGCGGTCCAGGCGCTTGGGTTGAGTGTGCAGTTGACGGACGTCGACGACGAGGCGGCGCTGCGCTTCGCCATGCGCGTTGGGTGCGCCGAGGTATCGGGAACACATTGTGCGTTTCCCGGCAGCGGGGCGATGGCCCCAACGCCCCTGAGGGCGGACCTGCCGCCCCTTGCCGGTTAGCCTCATTCGATCAGAATGCTGTTTTCGAACAATGGGATCTCGGCCTCGAACCTCAAGGACGATATGGGCCTTGGCGTTGCGACAGGAAAGGAAATGATGAATCGGCATCACTCCCGAAGATTCGCGCCGCGCATGCGGTGGTCGCACGATTTGATATCGGTCCGGCCCTTGCTTAAGATAGACCGTTATCGGTTTCGCTGAATGAAATCAGCGTGACCGGAGTTTAACTTGTAATCGACGCGCAAGGCGCTGTTGTGCGGGATATCAGAGCGAGGGACCATTATTCATGACCGGCGCAGCCACGACATATGACGATTATTTCCAGCGTGCGCTGGATGGCCTGAAGGCAGACGGCAGCTATCGGCATTTCGCCGAACTGGAGCGTCAGGCCGGGCGTTTTCCCAAGGCCTATCATCATGGCATGGGCCGCGAGGTCACGGTCTGGTGTTCCAACGACTATCTGGGCATGGGGCAGCACCCGTCGGTCCTGTCCGCCATGCATGCCAGTCTGGATCATAGCGGCGCGGGCGCGGGCGGCACGCGCAACATCTCCGGCACCAATCACGAACATGTCGAACTTGAACGCGAACTGGCCGACCTGCACGGCAAGGAAGCGGCCCTGCTGTTCAATTCCGGCTATCTGTCGAACTGGGCGACGCTCGGCACCATCGCCGCGCGCATGAAGGACTGTGTCGTTCTTTCAGACGCCGCCAATCATGCTTCCATGATCGAGGGCATTCGCCATTCGCGGGCGGAGAAGCAGATTTTCCGGCACAATGACGTTGCGGATCTGGAAGCGCGGTTGAAGGCGCTGCCGCGTGATGTGCCGAAGATCATCGCCTTCGAGTCCGTCTACTCCATGGACGGCGATATCGCCCCGATCGAGGAAATCTGCGATCTGGCCGATCGTTACGGCGCGATGACCTACCTGGATGAGGTTCATGCCGTCGGTCTTTACGGCCATCAGGGCGGCGGCGTTGCGGAGCAGCGTGGGCTCTCGCATCGTCTGTCGGTCATCGAGGGAACCCTCGGCAAGGGGTTTGGTGTTGTCGGCGGTTATATCGCGGGGTCGGCGGCGCTGTGCGATTTCGTGCGGTCGTTCGCATCCGGCTTCATTTTCTCCACGGCATTGCCGCCGATGATCGCAGCGGGAGCGCTGGCCAGCATCCGCCATCTTCGTGGCAGCCAGGATGAGCGCGAGCGGCATCAGGCACGCGTGGCCTATCTGCGCGCCGCCCTGGATCGTGCCGGAATTCCGCATATGGACAATCCGTCGCATATCGTGCCGGTCATGGTCGGTGACGCCACGCGATGCCGGGCGCTGTCCGATCTGCTTCTGTCGCGGTTCGGGCATTATATCCAGCCGATCAACTATCCCACCGTCGCGCGCGGCACCGAGCGGCTGCGCATCACGCCGGGCCCGCTGCACAGCACGGCGGATATCGATGATCTGGTCGCGGCACTTGCCGCGCTCTGGCAAGAGCAGGGGATGGCCGCCGCTGCCTGATCCGGTGCCGCGGTCGCTGATTTTGTCCGCGACCGCCACCGCGTTCACATGAGCGGCGACCGGACGTCCCCACGGACCGGCCCGTTTTCAGGCCACCCCGATGACAGGAGGGGTGGCCTTTTTCACGTCATGACGCCTGTTTTTCGTCCAGCCGCCCTCGTTTTTTCATATCTCGTCTGGCAAGGGATACCCCCCGCCTTCTCCACGTCCTGAAAGGAAACAGCATGCAGGCCGACGCCGGCACGCCGATACGATCGCGTTCGCATCCGTCACGATTCATCGTCGCCCGACTCCTTGGCCTTGTGGCGATTGCCGCCATGGTATCGTTCCAGGTCGGCCCGGCCGCGGCGGAAACCCCGGCAAAAGCCGATGCAACGGCCGCCGCGCCGCGCCTGTCCAACGCACAGGCCCAGCAACTTCTGGGCGTTCTGAAGGACGACACCAGGCGGCAGCAGTTCATCACAACGCTGCAGAATCTGACGGTGGCGCAGGAAGCCGCACCGGCCGGCGCCGCCAAGGCTCCGACGGCGGACCCCAAATCGCTGCGCCCCGACGGGCTGGGCGCCGATCTTGTCGGTGGACTGACCTCCTTCGGTCATTCGGCCGGCCATCAGACGCAGGCGTTGTTTCGCACGGTCGTGGATTTCCGCGAAATCGCGCCCTGGACGCGGCAGATCGAACGTGATCCGCAGGCACAGGCCCGCATCCTTCAGCTTCTGATCCGCGCGGCTATCCTGATCGTCGTGAGTGGCGCGCTGTTCGTGCTGGTGCGTCTGGCACTCCGCAAGCCACGCCGCAAGCTGGAAGAAGCCGCGCGTATTCGCAGCCTGCATGAACTGGTCGATGAACGGCACGATCGGCAGGCGGCGGAAGCGGCTGCCAATCGCGATGCAGCCGCCGAGAGTTCGGCTGAAACCGCGTCGCCCGCCACCGGCGCTGCGCCGCAGGAAAGCCCGGCCCTGCCGCCCGGCACCGACAGCCAGGCGGAAGACGCGCCGGAGAAGGCATCGCGTCGTGTTCCAGTCGGTGACGAGATTGCCGACGATCCGGAGATATCGGAACCGGAAAAGATCGCCCGCAATCAGGCGGAAATCGAGGAAGACCGCGCCGCGCGTGTTCGCCATCAGGGCGCCCTGGCGCGCCTGATGCTGTCGATCCGCCGGCTGCCCTACACTTTTGGCGCGTTTCTGCTCGATCTCATGCCTGTTGCAATGGTGCCTTTGACGGCGCTTGTCGTGGCTGCGGCCGATCCGGGCGCCACGCCGGCGACCGAGACGGCCCTGCGGGATATCGCGTTGGTGGCGATGATCGGCGGTAGCGCCGTCGCGGTGGCGCGCGCGCTTCTGGCCCCGTCGCATCCCTGGCTTCGCCTGTTGATGATTTCCAACTGGGCGGCGGAATACCTGTTCCGATGGACGCGTCTGCTGGTCATCATCGGCGCGACGGGGGCCGCGATCATCGGCCTGCTCGGCGATTGTGCCCTGCCGGATGCCATCACCACGGCGCTGGCGAAAGTTCTCGCGTTGATCCTGCACGTATCGGTTGCTGTGATGATCCTGCGCAGCCGTGCGCATGTCATGGCGCTGTGCCAGCGTGCAACACGCATCGGTTATGCGTCCCACGCGCTTTTGCTGGTCGGGCGCGTCTGGTGGATCGCGGCGTTGTTCTTCGATCTCAGCCTCTGGCTGGTGTGGGCGGCGGAAATCCGCCACGGGTATGCGGCGATCTGGGAAATCTTCCTGCGTAGCGTCGCCGCGCTGGTGATTGTCCGGATTTTGAGCATCGCCACGTATGGCCTGCTGGAGCGCGCCTTCCGGCTCGCGCCGGACTGGGCGGCTCTGACGGACGACACAAAGGGACGCCTGAGCGCCTACTATCCGATCGCGCGGCGTATCCTCGGCGTGCTCACCGTGCTGGTGACCGTGCTGGCGCTGGCGGTTGCCTGGGGTGTGCCCGTGCGGGCGCTGTTCGGTCCCGGCGGGATCGGCAGCCGGGTGGCCTCCTCGACCTTCACGATCCTGGTAGCGCTGACGCTGGCCGCCGTTGTGTGGGAGATCGCGAACCTCGCGATGGAGCGGCATATGAAGCGCGTTGTCGATCTGGAGGACGGCAAGGTCCGGGTCGCACGTATTCGTACGCTTCAACCGATGATGCGGATCATCCTGATGGTCGTGCTGTCTGTCGTCATCGGCCTGACGGTTCTCAGCCAGCTCGGCATCAATACCGGACCGCTGCTGGCGGGGGCATCGATCTTCGGTGTGGCGCTGGGCTTCGGTTCGCAAAAGCTGGTTCAGGATTTCATCAACGGCATCTTCCTGCTGCTGGAAAATGCGCTGACGGTTGGCGATGCCGTAACCCTGAATGGCACTTACGGCATCGTGGAGCGGCTTTCGCTGCGCACGGTGCATGTGCGGGCCAATGACGGGTCGATGAACATCTTCCCGTTCAGTTCACTGGGCCAGATCACCAACTACAATCGCGACTTCGCCCGTGCGATCATCGTGGCCGAAGTCGGCTATGATGTGGATACGGACGACGTGGTGAAGGCGATCAACGACATTACTGCGGAGATGCGCGCCGATCCGGATTTCAAGGATCTGATCATCGACGATTTCCAGATGTGGGGCGTGGACTCGCTCAACGATTCGTCGGTGACGGTGCGCGGCACGCTGCCGACGACGACGGCGGGTCGCTGGCCGGTGCAGCGCCAGTTCTATCGTCGCATGAAGAAATGCTTCGATGCGCGCGGCATCACCATTCCTTTCCCGACGCGAACGCTGGAAATCGACGGACTGGAAAAGCTGGTGAACTACAGGGTGCCGTCAGGCATGGACGCTGCGCCGCCGCCGAAAGAGGCGGCGGAAGTGCAAACCGGCGCGGCCAGCAAACAGGGCGAGTAGCGCGCCCTGCCTGCATCGTCCGGCGTGCCGCTCAGTTGTCGAGCTGGCGCGCCTCTTCCGGCAGCATGACGGGAATGCCGTCACGCACCGGATAGGCAAGATGCGCGCGGGGGCTGATGAGTTCCTGCGCTTCGCGGTCGTATTGCAGCGGCCCTTTGGTGACGGGACAGACAAGCATCGAAAGCAGGCGGGGGTCGAGTTCGGTCGTCATATCATTCCTCATAGTCATCATCGTCATCGGGATCGACGTCTTCTTCCAGAAGGGTGAACAGCACTTCCGCTCGCGCGTCGATCGTGTCGGCTTCCAGCAAGGCCTGTTTTTCGTCGGCGCTGAAAGGCACGAGCATCGGCAGGACGACGAGAAGCGTGTCGTCCTCCATCTGCTCGATGACGGTCCAGCTCGTGCGGAGTTGATGCGCGGCGAAATAGCGCTTGAGCGATTCCATCAGGCGGTCGCGATCGATGGGCGCCGGTTCAAGTTCCGTCAGGTCGGCGGCGTAACCGGAGGCGTCGATGTTGGCGATGCGATAGCCGCGGGGCCCGTCCGACTCGCGCAGGATACGGAAACGCGCAACGCCGCTCAGCGTGATGGCGAAGGTGCCGTCCGCACGTTCGGTGAAAGCCGTGATACGACCGAGGCAGCCGACCTGATAGAGCGGCGGCGCGGGTTCGTCATCGGCTTCATCGCGCGGTTGCACCATGCCGATCAGGCGGTTGCCGGCCAGCGCGTCCTCGATCAGCGCGATGTAACGCGGCTCGAAGACGTTCAGCGGCAGCTTGCCCCAGGGCAGGAGCAGCGCGCCGGAGAGGGGGAAAAGCCCGACCTGCGCCGGAATGTCGGCCAGCGTGGCCTCGTGCAGGCGCGGCAGGCGGCGGGGGATATCGTCCCCGCCAAAGACGTCGCCGGAAGTTTCGCTCATGCGAAAAGCATGGCCGACAGCTTGCGGCGCGCCGGCAGGGTGGCCGGGTCGGCATTACCCCAGGCCTCGAAGAAGCGCAGCAGTTCGGTCTTGGCCGCGCCGTTGTTCCAGTCGCGGTCCGTCCTGATGATGTCGAGCAGCGCCTGCGCCGCTTCCGCACGCTGACCGGCACCGTTCAGCGCGCCGGCCAGCCTGAAGCGAAGCGTATGGTCGCCGGGGCTTGCGGCCAGTTCCGTCCGCAGCCCATCCAGTGCGGCAGCGGCGGCGCGGCCTTCCTGATGCAGGGCCAATGCTGCACGGGCCCCGCTGACTTCCGGGTGATCGGCCAGCTTGGCGGGAACCTGGCTCAGCGCCTCGGCGGCCCCCGCATCGTCGTCCAGCGCGATCAGCGCGCGGATCATGCCGCCCCAGCCATCCGGATTCTCCGGCTCGATCTCCAGAAGGGAGGCGAACAATCCGACCGCTTCCTCGGCACGGTTCTCCTGTAACGCGGTGCGCGCGGCGGCAAGGATGTCGGCGCTGGGCATGGCGCCGCCGGTCAATTTCAGCAGCGCCTCGATGAAGCGCTTCACTTCGCTCTCCGGTTGCGCGCCCTGGATCAGGTCGACGATCTGGCCCTTGTAAAACGCGGCCACCAGCGGGATCGACTGGATCGGCAGGCCGATCTGCGCCAGTTGCCCGGCGAGGGCCTGGTTGGCCTCGATATCCACCTTGACCAGCTTGACGCGTCCGCCAGCCGCCGTGACCACCTTTTCCAGAACAGGCGTGAACTGGCGGCAGGGACCACACCACGGTGCCCAGAAGTCCACCAGGACTGGCAGGTCGCGGCTGGCATCCAGCACTTCCGGCATGAAGCTGCGCTGGTCGGCATCCACGATCATCACACTGCCGGCCTGGGGTGGCGCAGGTGTGTCGCTGATGAAGGAGGAGCCGGGTTGCTGACTGCCGCGCGGCTGTCCGATGAGATGATCCATAAAAAAGCAGTCCTCGTTCGACGTCGATGCAGCCGATGGCCGCTGAATTGCTGTCTAAGATCGGCGCGCGGACGCGATGACGCAAGGTGAATGCGCTGCGTTCCCGATCTTCGTGAAAAAAATCCGCTTTTTCCGCTTCGAGGCTCTTGCGTCCGGAAGCCGACTCCCGTATTCACCCCTCCAACGGAGTGCGGGCGTAGCTCAGGGGTAGAGCACAACCTTGCCAAGGTTGGGGTCGTGGGTTCGAATCCCATCGCCCGCTCCAGATTCTCTCAAGAAAATTGGGCGGTTAGAGCGGTTCTTCGGGGCCGTTTTTTGCTTCCCCGCCCTCGTCAGGCTGACCGGGGAAGCAGGGGGGAAGCAAACGGCGGCGTATTCGCGGCCGCTTCCGGATACTGGCGGCATGGACCGTCTCCCTTATTCAGCGTGTCATGAGCGGAGTGTTTCCGCTGCCATGACGGCTCTTGCAATCGATCGCAATCCGACAGCCGACGCGACACGTTTCACCGAATGCGACGCCCGCAACAGAGTTCTGTCCCTTTCAACTCGGGGGTGGTTTTGCTGAGGCTGTGTCCCGTAGCGTGGTGTAGGAGCACCGATCCTCGACGGGTCCGAGGTTATCAGGCGGCCACGGGGGGCATGCGGATTATGGGATTATGGCTTATGGCGGCCAGTCCTTCCAGCGTCATGTAGCGTCGGCAGACGGCCCACTCGTCGTTCTGTTCGAGCATCAAGGCGCCGACCAGCCGGCTGACCTGGCTTTTGGAGACGCCGCCGGCCCCCATGGCGCGGACGAGGTCATCGACCGATCGCGTGGAAATCCCCTGCACATAGGCTTCCTGGATCACGGCCAGCAACGCCTTTTCCGCTGTCCGGCGCGGCTCGAGGAAGGTCGGGAAATAGCTGCCCTTGCGCAGCTTCGGTATCGCGAGTTCGACCGTCCCTGCCCGCGTGTCCCAGTTCCGGGCGCGATAGCCATTACGCTACGCCGATCGGGATGCCGAACGCACGCCCAATGGCGCACCGGTCCGGGCCTCGACCTCCATTTCCATCATCCGGTCGGCAGCGAACGCCAGCATCTCGCGCACGAAATCACCGTCAGACGCTTGCTCCACAAGCTCCAGCAGCGCCATCTTGTCGTCGGTCATCGTCAGGTCCTTCAGGTTCGTTGTCACATCCGAACCCTACCAAAGACCGGCGATGGCCGCCTCAGCAGCCAAAACTCGCTCCTACACCACGCTACGGGACACAGCCAGGTTCTAATCGCATACGATGGGGAAGCAATAATTACATAACGTAATCTCACTTGCAAATGACTCTCAATAACGATACGAGCCCTGAGCCAACAACGGCATGAGACAACGTTGAGGACGGGTATGCATCGCAGCCGGGTTATTTGTTTGATCCCTTTTTCGCTTATCTTCGGTGGAGAGGCTTTTGCCGCCGATCAGCAGGAAAAGGCCGGGCAGCCGCATCAACGAGGGACATCCGCTGCCAGGCAGAGCCCGGCTCAGGCCGCCACGGTCGAAAGACTGGAAGTGCGTGGGCGGAGACCAGCGACCATTGCGTCCTCGGCTACAAAAAACGATACGCCTCTCATCGAAACCGCCCAGTCGGTTACGGTTGTCACCCGTAACGAAATGGATATTCGAGGGGTACTGAACCTTAATCAGGCTGTACGGTATACGGCTGGTATCACACCAGATCTCCGTGGTGGGGAGGGCTCGCGTTATGATCAGTTCCTGCTGCGCGGATTTATGGTTCCGACCTTCCTCGATGGGCTGAAGCTTCAGGATAGTCCGACCGGATATGCGGTGGCGCAGACCGATACGTCCCGGCTCGATCGGGTAGAGATTCTCAAGGGGCCGGCTTCGGCTCTCTACGGTCAATCCAGCCCCGGCGGCCTCGTTGCGTTATCCAGCAAATTGCCGACGGACCGGCAGTCCTATGGCGGTGTCAACGCGACCGGTGGCATGTTCGATCTCTATCGCGTCGATGCGGATGTCGGGGGGTGGGCGACGAAAGACGGGCTGGTTCGCTATCGCGTCTATGGAACCGTCAATGGTCAGCATACCCAGTTGAGCCGCACGGGAAGCCGACGTTTCAGCATCAGCCCCGCCTTCACATTTGGCGGTGATGGGCCGACGACGTTGACGCTGCTGGGTAATTATCAATACGACCCGGAGAACGGGAGTTACGGCGGTGTTCCTCTGGTTGGTTCATTGAAGCCGGCACCGTTCGGTTATCTGCCGCGGAATTTCTATGATGGCGATGTGCCATATGAGAAGTTCAATCGGCGCCAGGGGGCGATCACCTATATTTTCAATCATCGTTTCAATAACGATTGGGTTTTCACGACGCGAGGACGTTACGATGATGTCAAGACGCAGTATCGAAGCGTCTATAACAGCGGCTATTATATCGATGATGAAACGCTGGCGCGATCAGCGTTCGGCACCAACGAGCATACGCATAACCTGACGTTCGACAGCCAGTTCAAAGGGCATGTCCGAACGGGGCCTTTGCGCCACACGATGATGTTCGGTTTCGATTACATGCAGCAGCGTGCGACAGAATTGGGGTTCTACGGCAGTGCGCCAAGCCTGAACGTCTTCCACCCGGATTATGACATGAACATTCCGGCTGCGAGTCCCTATGTGGACTATCTGACGAACTCCCATCAGATCGGCGTTTACGGGCAGGATGAAATCCGCTGGAAGGGACTGATCCTGACGGGAAGTTTGCGTAACGACTGGTATCGCTCGCATCAGATCGAGCATCTTTCCGGATCGGATACCCGGGAAAACCCAAGCCAGATCACGTGGCGCGCTTCGGGTCTGTATCATTTCGATTTCGGCCTTTCGCCTTATATCAGCTACTCGACCTCCTTTCAGCCCCAATCCGGCATCGTCTCCAACGATGGCGGCGCGACGCTTCGCCAGGCTGACCCGTCGATCGGCAAGCAGCTTGAAGGTGGTGTGAAATATCAGATTCCGGGCACGCCGATCCTGTTGACGGCGGCGGGATTTCATATCGAACAGACCAATGTTCTCGTATCCGGCGTCAATACTGGCTACAGCACTGAAAGTGGCCTGGTCCACTCGGACGGCTTCGAATTCGAGGCGCATGTGGAGGCCTACAAGAACCTGATGATCACCGCGGCGGTGAGCACGCAGAAGGTACGCGACGATTCTACCGGAAAGCCGTTGATCCAGTCGGGCCGGGGGAATGCATCGCTCTTCGCTTTCTACACTGTACCGAAGGGTCGCATGAAGGGCTTCGGCTTCGGGGGTGGCATGCGGTACACCTCGAAATCCTATGGTGGCGAGGCCGATTACGGCAGCGTATGGGTGCCGCAATATGCCGTGTTCGATGCTTCCGTGCGCTATGACCTGACGAACCTGTCTCATACGCTGCGTGGGTGGACGGTCGGCGCAAGCGTGCGCAATCTGTTCGACAGGAACTTCATCGCCAACTGTCTGAGCTATGCATCCTATGGCCAGGAGTTCTGCTACTACGGTGAACGCCGCAATGCGCAGGCCAATATTGGCTATAGCTGGTAAAATCCTCACGGTCGGCCGGGACCATCGCGACCTTATCCTTCGATTGTTGGTCGCGCTTCCCGGTGGTTATTCGCTTGCCGGCCTTGGGGGCGTCTGCCTGAGCCTCTGGTTGCCGCTTTCGCGGGCGGATGACGCCATGGCTGGCATTCTCTTCGGGCTCGTCATCTGGCCGGTCGTGTTTATCGTTTCATTCGGACTGTCCAGCGTGCGGCGCTTGCTGGCAGGGCTTGCCGGAGGTCTGCTGGTGCTCGCTCTCTTGACGATCGAAAGCGGGTGGCGACCATGAAGGAGACATTTCGGGCGTCGATGGCGTGGCTGCATACAGCCCTTGGATTGACCACCGGCTGGGTGCTTTATGCCATTGCGTTGTCCGGCGCGCTGAGTGTTTTTCGACAAGCCATCAATTTATGGGCTCGTCCGGAACTGGGGGCGGCATCCGTGGATGCCGTTCAGGCCGATAGCCTTGCCATCGCGTGGCTTAATCGGCATGCGGCATCGTCGGGCGCGTGGTATCTGGGAAGCGCAACGGCGGACGCGCCTTTCGCGAGCGCCATCTGGTCCGATCCACATGGCAGGTTTCTGCAACGTGTTTTCGATCCGTCAAGCAGCAGTCCGGAAGGTATTCGCGACACGCTGGGCGGCGAATTTTTCTATCGCTTCCATTTCGAGCTTCAGTTGCCCTATCCATGGGGGCGGTTGATTGCGGCGGTCGCGGCACTGGCGATGGTTGCGGGACTGATCACGGGAATCGTCATCCACCGACGGATGTTTGCCGATTTCTTTACGTTCCGGATGCGGCGTGGACAGCGAAGTTGGCTCGATGCCCATAATCTTCTTGGCGTCGCGGCGCTGCCGTTTCATCTGATGATCTCCTTTACAGGCGCCGTCATGCTGGGGTCGTTGCTCCTGCCCTGGAGTACGCAGGCGATCTATCGGCATGACATCGCAAGCTCGTTCACCGATCTGAACCCTGCGTTGTATTCACGGCCGGTTCTGGGTCAGCCGGGGCGGCTTGCACCCATGGCGCCATTGCTGCGGGAGTCGGAACGACGCTTTGAGGGTGCCGGGATTGCGCAGATCTACGTGACCAATCCGGCTGATCGTGCCTCCGTGGTGGCCGTCATCGCCGGTAACGATGGTGTGGTCAGCACGGCAGTGCGAACCCTGATTTTCGATGGCCCGACAGGTCGGCTGATCAGCGAACACGTGGAGAAAAGACCGGTCATTGGCGCTTATGCCCTCCTCTATGGCTTACACGTGGCGCGTTTTGCGCCGTGCCTTGCGCGATGGCTTTATTTCCTGTCCGGTTTGATGTTGGCGGGCGTGATCGGCAGCGGCATGCATCTCTGGGTGATCAAGCGGCTGCGGCGACAATCGCACCTCGGGCATCGAATTGCCGGACGGCTGAATACGGGCGTGCTGGCCGGGGCACCTTTGGGCTTTGCCACGTTTTTTCTGGCCAATCGAATTCTGCCATCCATGATGGCCGGCCGTGCCCGGTATGAGGTCCAGTCGGTTTTCATCGTCTGGGCGATGGCCATTGTTTTCGCATTCCTGCGCCGCCCGGCACGTGCGTGGCCGGAATTGTGGGGCTGCAATGCGTTGGCCTGCATGACCATCGCCCTGCTGGGTGCGCCCTGGCATAAGCCGGTCGCCATTGGCGTCAGTCTGACGGCTCTCGTGCTGGCGGGCGCTTTCGGTTATGCGGCCGGACGATCCGCAGCGCGGAAGGTGTTCGCAATATGATCGGCGTGGGCGTTCTCTGCGGGCAGGGGGGCATGCTGCTGCTTGCCGCAGGTTCGATACGTGGTGGCAGCGTTATCTCCCGTCGCGTGCCATCGGTATTCTTCCGGCGGATGCTGCAATCGGGCGGCGTTGGATTGATGGGGTTGAGCCTTTGGCTTCAGTTGCACAATGCCGCAACGCCTGCCATCTCCCTGCTTGTCTGGATTGGTATCGTCAGTATCGAAATTCTGACGACGGCCTTGGTTCAGACCGGCCTTGACCGTCGCAGGGAATCTCCTCTTGGGGCGCGTGCCTTAAAGCGGGGAGGACAGGAGCGTCTGGGCCTGTTGCATGAGCGGCAACCATAGATCCGGCCGGATGGTATCGACCACGCGAGTGGGATCGGCGAATGAGGCGATCGTACCATGGGCGACATTCCGGGCGACACGCTGGATCGTTGGGCTATCCTGCGTGGGATGAGGATGGACGACCAATGCCTGCGCGCTGCCAAGCGCGGCGAGACGATGTGACAGGGCAGCGATCTCGGCGGGGTGCAACGGTGTCTCGCCGCCAGCTATTTCGTCATGAGCTATCTGGCCTTCAGCGCGCCCGCCTTCGTCGCGGGTTTTGCCGTTCGCGCATGCGGTCTGCGGTCTGCGGTCTGCGGACGACGACCGACGCTTATGTTGCGCTTCTTCTGATGCTGACAGCACTCACGCTGCGCGGTCTGAGCCGGGACAGAGTGATGACCGACGCTTGTTCTGCTCCGTTGCGTTGATCCGGACAGTTGTGGCGTTACAGGGGGCTGGCTTATAGGGCTTTCGGATAGAAAAAGATGCCCTGGCGTAGTTTGCCTTTTCGGGTTGCCAAGGTTGGGGTCGTGGGTTCGAATCCCATCGCCCGCTCCAGAAAATCAATAAGAATCAGTCTTCAACAGACCTGATGGCCAAACGGCTTTTACGCCGTTTCAGGCATAGGGTGTGTTGATCATGGCGGCCATAATGCCGCGGGTTCCCTTGTCGATCAGGTCGAGGAACACGGCTTTCGCTGCCGAGGCATCTTCTCGCTGCCGGAATATCCGATGGGCTTGAACGAACGCCACGCTCCAGGTCGACAGCAGTAGATTCGCGGCCAACAATGTGTCTGCGTCGGTCGGTTCGCGTTGGCTGCATTCGGCGAGCGACGCAGCCACCACTTGTGCGAATTCATCGCGGATTGCCCGCGCCCGCGCCATGAGCGTTTCGCTCGCTTCCACCGTCTCCACGAATTTTCGGCTTCCGGCAAAAAAACGAAGATAGGGTTGGGGACCCTCGACCAGTTCGTGGGCGAACCGTCTCAGCGTCTCGATCGGCGATGTGCCGTCCACGGACTCCCGCAAGGCGGCGCGCAGCATCGCGCGTCCTTCCTCATCGCGGTCGAAGAACATGTCTTCCTTGCGCGGAAAGTGGTTGAACACCGTCATGCGGCCGACGTCGGCTGCCTCTGCGATCTCGTCTACCGTGACATGATCGAAGCCATTCTCGAGAAAGAGCCGCGTGGCGGCATCGGATATAGCCTGTCGCGTGGCCAGGCGCCTGCGCGTGTGGCGATCGGGAATCGTTGACATGAAAAACATTCTAGCACAGGAAAGAACATACTGAGTATATAATAGGACGAAGTCTATGATGGCGGTCGATATTGTGGTCGTGGGTGCCGGGCCGGTCGGGCTGCTGACGGCGATCGAACTGACCCTGGGCGGCGCAAGCGTTCTTGTGCTGGAGCGGCTGGTGACGCCGAGCCGGAATATCAAGGCCCTAGGGATCGGGCCTCTGGCCGTCGAGGCTTTGCAGCGGCGTGGCATGGCAGCAGCCATAGATGCCGAGGAGGAGCGCAATGCCAGCGCGATCAACCGCTTCCTGCGGCAGGACAGAGGCGAATCGCGGATGGCGAAATTCAGCGGTCACTTCGCGTTCCTGCCTATCCGGCGAGAGGTGCAAAGGGAGCCGCAGCGGCGGATGCGTGCCGTCGATCAGCAGGGTCTGGAAGCCATCCTGTCGGATCGGGCGCGTGCACTGGGCATTGAGGTCCGACGTGGATGCGCGGTGACTGGCTACGAGGATCGTGCGGATAGCGTGGCAGTGACATGGACATCGTCAGCCGGCGCGTGCGCGATCCGCTGTGCCTATCTTGTCGGCTGCGATGGCGGACGCAGCACCGTACGCAAGCTGGCGGGTTTTGGTTTTCCCGGCACGCCCCCGACATTGACGATGTATCAGGCCATCGTCGATCTCGACACACCGTCGGCATTGCCGAGCGGCTGGCACCGAACATCGGAGGGCGTGTTCGCCCATGGTCCATTCCCGCGTCGGCTGTTCATGCTGGATTTCAGCGGCCCACCCCAGGACCGTCAGGCGCCGGTGACGCGTGAAGAGATCGAGGCGGTGCTGCGGCGGATCAGCGGAACAGACATTCGCGTTCGTGCGATGGAGGTCGGAAATCGGTGGGCGGACAACACGCGTCTTGCCGAGACATATCGCAAGGGTCGTGTGTTGCTGGCGGGCGATGCGGCGCATGTGCATGCGCCATTTGGCGGGCAGGGATTGAGTCTCGGCCTCGTGGATGCGGCCAATCTCGGCTGGAAGCTTGCTGCGGTCGTGCGCGGTGATCGGCCGGAGAGCCTGCTCGATACCTATACGGCCGAGCGCCGACCGGTTGCCGAGGCCGTCCTGGCCAACACACTGGCCCAGGTTGCGATCATGCGTCCCGATCCGCAATCGGGCGCCATGCGTGATATCATGGCCAAGCTTATGCAGATTGACGACATCGGCAGTCTGATGGGTGAGATGATGAACGGTCTGGCAACGCGGTACGACCTGAATACAGCGCAAGGCGAGGTTGGAAGACTGATCGGCGACAGGCCAGTGCGTGAGGCTGGCCCTGGCGGCACGCTTTACGACATCATGCGGGAAGGCCGCGCCGTTCTTCTGGATGCATCGCGTGAGGGCATGGCATCCCGGCTGGCTGCCCCTTGGGAGCGGAGGGTGATTCGCCTCCCGGATCAGGCCGGTCCGTCGATGTTGATCCGGCCTGACGGCTGCGTAGCCTGGGCAGCATCGGATGACGGTACGGGCGGTCTGGTCGATGCGTTGCATCGTTGGTTCGGAGCGCCCGGGATGCGCGTGTCCGACTAGAAGCGGAACACGAAATTGGACTGATAATAACTGCCGCTTTTCGCGCCCGCCGCCTTCATGGAGTCGGAGGCGATGAAGCGTGCGCCATATTGCGTCCAGGTCAGATGCCGGTTGAGCTGGAGCGTGAGCGAGGCCTGCGGGATGATGCCGATCAGCCCGCCGCCGATATTGCGGAAGGAATAGACTTTGGACGAGCTGTAGACATCGTCATTCGTGCTGTCGCGCCACATGAAGGGTGCCTTGAACTGAAGGCTCAGCCAGTCCAGCGGCGTGGTGCGCAGGACGGGGGAGAGGCTAATGAGGTTGCTGGGCGCGATATAGGTCGTGGTGTCGAGATAGTTGGTCTGTGGGTTGAACGGCGCGATATAGGTGCCGACCGTTCCGTTGGCGGAGCGCGTATCGCCACCGGAATAAAGATCGGTCTGGACGCCGAGGAAGGGGTGCCAGCGCGATTTCGGATTGCGATACCCGACGATGGAATTGACCGCGTAGGCGTCCACAGAACGTGTGGCCCCTGATTTGCTGTTCTCGAATGTGCCGCTCTGATACAGTCCGCCGATCGAGAACTCGAAGGACGGCGAACTGCCGTACCAGCGAAAACCGCCATCCTGGCGTGCCGTACTGCCATTCAGCGTGGATTTGCCAGCGGCGACCGCGGCCAGACTTCCTTCGAGGTGGAAGCCGATCGCGAAAAGATCGAGATAGGTGGCCAGTTTTTCATGGCCGAGCCGAATATCCGGCGGGGCCAGCGTGACATCGAGCCCGTGCAGGCGTGTGCCCCAATCCTCGTTGTCGTGAAACATCTTGTTCTGGTTGATGTTGGTGCCGACGAAATCGTAGAGGTCCACGCGAACGCGTGGCCAGATCGCGTAACCGCGGATGCCGTTCCAGGCCAATGGCACGTTGGGCGTCTCGCGATTATAGAGGATGTAGGAAGGCGCATCGAGGAACTGCTGCCGGCCGAACATCAGCCCGGATTTCGCGCCCAGCAGCGTGGCTGTTCCTTCGACGAAGCCCTGTTGCAGATCGAGGCGCTTGCGATAGGTGGTACCGTAGCCATAACCGGCCCAGCCGCCGGCATCCGCGTTGACCAGTTGTCCGAAAAAGCGCAGATGCGACCCCAGATGCAGATCCGCACCATAGAGGTTGCGAACGCCGAAACGGCCGGAACCGGGACTGCCCTGCGTGCCGAGGCTCGGGTGCTCCTCAAACCAGTTGCGCAGTCGCGTCTCGCCTGAAAACGTGAGCCAGATCGTTTTGCTGTCGTTCAGGGCGATGAATTTAAGCGGGTCGAACGGATCGTTGCGCAACGATCTGTCGCGCAGATAGCGCCAGTCTTCCGCCCAGGGCGCGACGCCATATCGGCCAACCGGGCCGAAACCGGCGGATTCACCATTGCCGCGCGTGAAAACGCCCCAGTCGCCCTGGGTGCCATGCGGCGGGCGGTTCTGCTTGGCGGTCACGCGTCGTGGCTGGCCCACCACACCGGCATGGGGGAAATTCTGGATTTCCGGCCGCGGGGGTGCCTGAACGGTCAACGATTCCGTGCTGACAACCGGCGGCAGGGAGGTCTGCGCGCCGGCTGTCGCCGTGCCGAGGGCAAGCGACGTGGCGGCGAACAAGGCAGAATGCGCAGGCATGATGGACATGGGCTCCAAAATTCCATGTCATCATAGAAACGGAACATTATCTCCGCTACATCGTATTTTTCAAATTTGTCGAAATTATTATGTGCTTTTTTGTTACTGCTCCGAATGTGCGGAGAATGCGGCCGGTGTCAGATGCGTGCGGTTGTAATCGAGTTGCGCATGGGTCAGCTGAAAGCCGATCTCCATGGCGTAATTCGTCTCCTGAATGTTGTCGGACGCCGGAACGTCGATAATGCGCACGGGCGTGCGGACCGTCGTCGTGCTGACGTTCGGTTCGAACTGGATCGGCGTCTCGAAGACCTTCTTGTCGACGATGTGGCCGTCATGCAGCACCGCCACGAAATACGGCAGCGTCACCGTGTCGCCCTTGGCCGCCGGCCCGCGCGCCACGTTCATCGCGACGCTCAACCGCGTGCGGACGATCTTCTTGTGGTTGTCCGTCGGGCCAGCCTCGCAGGCACCGGTCAGGCCGGTCATGCTGGCATGGCTGACCAGGCTGCCGACATCCAGTCCGCGCCCGTTATAATCGTAGCTGTCGGCGGCCTCGCCCAGAATCTCGACATGGGGGCAGGCCGGGGCGAAGGCGCTCTGCTCGTCCTGATCGCAGGCGGCGAGCGGCAGGAAGCCAAGGGCTGCCGCGGCAAAAGCGGCGAACCGCGCCGGGTGGGCGCGGGAAGAAATGGCGCTTGTCATGGGCTTGTGCTCTCGAACCTTCCAATCCGTGACGCCGGTTTTCTGCCGGCACGTTGCGATATGGCCCGATCCATCCGATAATGAATGGTCATAACGGGGCTTGCATGCTGGCGGCGGTTTGCGTAACGCCCCTTTTGTGCAGGACGTTCGCGCGCCGCCGGTTGCGGTCTGTCCGCTATACTGCCTGCCGTCTGATTGGGGAACACCATGTCCGACACGCTGACCACCGCTCCCGAGAGCCGCCACGATTCGCCGATTGCCGACGAGGGTCGTACGCTGCGCGTATTGCTGGCCGGGCCGCGCGGCTTCTGTGCAGGCGTGGATCGCGCGATCCGCGTCGTCGAGGAAGCGATTCGCCGTTTCGGCGCGCCGGTCTATGTCCGTCACGAAATCGTCCATAACCGCACGGTGGTGGAAGACCTGGAAGCGAAGGGCGCGATCTTCGTCGAGGAACTCGATGAAGTGCCGGAGGACGGCCATGTCGTCTTCTCCGCGCATGGCGTGCCGAAATCGGTTCCCGCCGAGGCGCAGCGTCGCAATCTCCTTTATCTGGACGCCACGTGCCCGCTCGTTTCCAAGGTGCATCGCGAGGCCGAGCGTCACTTCGCGGAAGGCGGTCCGGATGCCCGGCACATCCTGATGATCGGCCATGCCGGCCACCCGGAGGTCGTCGGCACGATGGGTCAGCTGCCGCCGGGCGCCGTCACGCTCATCAACGATGCCGAGGAAGCGCGCACGGTGCAGCCGGAAGACCCGATGCGCCTGGCGTTCATCACCCAGACCACGCTATCGGTCGATGATACGGCCGAGATCGTGGATATCCTGCGCAGCCGTTTCCCGCATATCGAGGGGCCGAAGCGCGAGGATATCTGCTACGCCACCACGAATCGGCAGGAAGCCGTCAAGGCGATTGCGCCCGAGAGCGACCTGGTCATCGTCATCGGATCGCCGAATTCCTCGAATTCGCAGCGTCTGCGTGAGGTTGCCGAGCGTTCCGGCGCGAAGCGCGCGCTGCTGGTGCCGAAGCTCGCGGCGCTGGACTGGAGCGTGCTGGACGGTGTCGAGACCATCGGCATCACGGCGGGCGCATCGGCGCCGGAAGCGCTGGTGCAGGAAATGGTGAAGGCGCTTTCCGAGCGCTACACGCTAAAAATCGAAGAACGGATCGTCAAGGAAGAGAGCGTCATCTTCCGGCTGCCCAGCCCGCTCGGCGCCTGATCCATGCCGCTGCCGCGCGCCGCCTGACCCTGCATGGCGGTTTATACGACGGTTTCATCGGCGGCACTGGCATCCTTCCTGGCCGATTACGATATCGGTCAGGCCGTGGATTGCCAGGGCATCGCCGAAGGCATCGAGAACTCCAACTTTCTCCTGACCACCGATACCGGAAGCTTCATCCTGACGCTTTATGAGCGGCGGATGAAGGCTGAGGAACTTCCGTGGTTTCTCGGCCTGATGCGCCATCTGTCAGCTCGTGGTCTGGCCTGCCCGACACCCGTGGCCGGGCGCGACGGCGAAACGCTACGGCATTTGGCGGAGCGGCCTGCCGCCGTCACGACGTTCCTGCCCGGTCGCCCCACGCCGGTGATCGATGCATCGGCCTGTCATGCGCTTGGCGTGGCACTGGCGCAATTTCATGCATGGGGTCGCGACTACGTGGTGGAGCGGCGCAATGCCCTCGGGCCGGAAGCCTGGCAGCCGCTTCTCGATTCGTGTCACGGATCGGGAGACGATCTGCAGCCGGAGCTGACATCGCGTGTCTCAACGGCCATTGCCGAGGTGACGCGTGAGTGGCCGGCTGCGGATTCATTGCCGCGCGGGCAGATCCATGCGGATCTGTTTCCGGACAATGTCTTTTTCCGGGACGGCGCGCTCTCGGGCATCATCGATTTCTATTTCGCCTGCACCGATCATCTGGCCTACGATCTGGCGATCTGCATCAACGCATGGTGTTTCCCCGACGAGGCGCGGCTGGACATGAATCTGGCCCGGGCGTTGTTGGCGGGATACGAATCCGTTCGCGCGCTGGAGCCGGTCGAGCGGTTTCATATGACGCGTCTCTGCCAGGGCGCGGCGTTACGATTCCTGCTGACGCGGCTTTACGACTGGGTCAACACGCCCAGGGATGCTTTGGTGACGCGCAAGGATCCGCTCGCCTACTGGTCGCGCCTGCAGGCGTGGCAGGCACCTGGCGCAGGATTTTTTCATGAGTGACGAAAAACCGCATGTCGAAATCTGGACGGATGGCGGCTGCAAGCCCAATCCGGGGCCGGGCGGTTGGGCGGTGCTGATGCGTTCGAACGGGCATGAGCGGGAAATATCCGGCGGCGACAGGGCGACGACGAACAACCGGATGGAACTGACGGCGGCGGCCGAGGCGCTGGAAGCACTGAAGCGGCCCTGCCGGGTCGATCTGCATACCGACAGCGAATATCTCCGCAATGGCGTGACGCGCTGGCACACCGGCTGGGTGCGACGGAACTGGCGTAATGCCGCCGGCGATCCTGTGGCGAACATGGAGATCTGGCGGCGTATCCTCGACGCCGAGAAGCGGCACGATGTGTCCTGGCATTGGGTGCGTGGCCATTCCGGGCATGTCGAGAACGAGCGCGTGGACAAGCTGGCGACCGCCGCGCGCGAGGCCATCGAGCGCGGCTGACCTCACCCCGCGTCAGGCGTCGGCTCGGGGGGCGGAACGCACAGTTCATGGGCCAGTGCCATCGAGCGGCGTTCGTTCGGTATCTGGCCGATCAATTTGAGTTCGTCCGTATATTCCGCCACCTGCACCATCAGATCATGTCCCAGCACGATATGCGGGGCGATCTCCCGGTCCAGCATGGCGCGCGGATCGGGGATCGGGTCGGGCATCTCCGCCAGTTGGCGGGCGATTTCGTTCTTCTGCTGCGGCCAGTTATGGGCTGCCGCGCGCAACGCCAGGATCAACGCGGGCGCCAGTCCGGGGTCGGCTTCCAGCCGTGTCGAGGCAATGCCGAGACACTGGTCGACCCGCTCGCGTTCGGCTCCGGTCATGCTGTCGAGCATGTCCCAGCTCTGACCCTTCGTTTCCCGCATGATCCGCCAGCCGAGCGGATCGTGAACGACCAGTGCATCCACACGACCGGCGAGGAACGCGTCGTCGAGCTCGTTCGGGGGAATCTGGACCCAGTTCACGCCCTGATCGGGATTCATGCTCCGGCGACGCAGACGGATGCCGAGAAACCGCCGGTCCGCGCCATCGAGGCGATAGACCCCGATGTTGCGGCCCGCGAGATCGCTGACACGATGGATCGGCAGATGGCGATTGACGAGCAGGCGGTAGCTTCCGCCGCGCAGGCCGCAGAGAAGACGCGCGGGAAGCTGGCCGGATGGCGCGTCGCGCAGGCGGGGAATCCAGGCCAGCAGCGGTGCCACGGCGGCATCCGCCCGGCCTTGCGTGACGGCGTCGATCGCGGCATCGCCATTGGCCGCATTGATGATGGTGACATCCAGCCCGAACTGGCCGAATTCGCCATCCTGCGCCAGCATCAGCAACGGATCGGTGTCCGAATCGGGCCAGGCGATGCGCAGGCTGCGCGTCTTGCCGTCGGTCTCCAGATGGTGACGGGGGCGGTGCAGCAGATGCTGCGTTTCCAGAGCGGCTGCCGCGGCGATCGCAGCGCCGCCGATCCAGAATTTGCGGCGTGTCGTCAGAGGCATGAAGAAGAATTCTCCAAAATTTCGAAAAGGGGGTTTACCCCTGCAATCCGCTTCGCTAGAACCTGCCTCGCCGGTCCCGAATAGCTCAGTTGGTAGAGCAAGCGACTGTTAATCGCTGGGTCGTAGGTTCGAGTCCTACTTCGGGAGCCAAGCGCTTTCTCCTTCAAAAATTTCATTCTTCCGGCTTGATGTGATCGAGGCGATCCAGCGTCCAGAGACGTGGGAACAGCCGTATCCATAATCCGGCGACCACGATCGTACCGATACCGCCGAGCACGACGGCGCTTTCCGGTCCGATCGCGCTGGCCAGCATGCCGCTTTCGAATTCGCCCAGTTGGTTGCTGGAGCCGATGAACAGCATGTTCACGGCGGAAACGCGGCCACGCATGCCGTCCGGCGTCGCCAGTTGCGCGAGCGCCCCGCGCACCACCACGCTGATGACGTCCGCCGCACCGAGAACGGCCAGCGCGATGACCGACAGCGTGAGGTCGTGCGACAGACCGAAAACGATTGTGGCGATGCCGAAGATAATCACCGCAAGGAACATGATCGGCCCGCAGCGACCCTGTAACGGATAGCGCGCCAGGATCAGCGATGCGGCCAGCGCGCCCAGGGCAGGGGCGGAACGCAGCATGCCGAGGCCGATCGGGCCGAGATGCAGCACATCGCTGGCATAGACCGGCAGCATCGCCGTGGCGCCGCCGAGCAGCACGGCGAAGAGATCGAGCGAGATGGCGCCGAGGAGATCCTGCCGCCGACGCAGGAACGCGATGCCGCCGAACACCGACTCGAGGCTCATCGGCGAGCGGTTGCCGGCATAGGGGGGCAGGCGCAGCATCGTCGTCGCAACCAGCGAGGCGGCGAAACCGATGGCGCAGATCAGGTAGCACAGACCCGCACCCAGCCCGTAAAGCAGGCCGCCCAGCGAGGGGCCGATGATGGAGGCCGTCTGAAACAGGGAGGAGGACAGCGCCGCGGCGCGCGGAAACTGCGCCGGCGTGGCAATGGCTGGCAGGAAGGTCTGTTGCGCGGGAGCTTCGAACGACCGCAGCGCGCCGAAGGCCGCGACCAGAACGTAGATCGCCCATGGCGCAAGATGGCCGGTCAGCGCGGCGACGGCCATCAGGATGGCGCCGAGCACCTCGATCGTCTGACAGATCTGCACGATCCGGCGACGGTCGTGCCGATCCGCGACATGCCCGGCGATGAAGACGAGCCCCAGCATGGGCAGGAACTGAACAAGCCCGACAAAACCGAGCGCCGCCACGCTATGGGTCAGCGCATAGATCTGCCACCCGACCGCGACGGCCAGCACCTGTGCCGAGAGAGCGGAAAGCGCGCGCCCCACCAGAACGGGGCGGAGACCGCGTAGGCCATGCAGGGAATCGGGCGAGGGAATAAAGTCGGACGTGTCGAGTTTGGCCATGGTGGCGCGGACTATAGGGGCACGCCGCGTGCGGCGGAATGGCATGCGATTGCAAAATGACACGCGCGCAGGCAGCATTCGGGAATGAATGTCTCAATACAGGATCGGATCGACTCGCTCGCGGCATGGGAAGCGCGGCCGGGCGCGCTGGATATTCGCGTGGGCACGGTCGTTCAGGCGGAACAGGAGGCGGGAGCGGTTCGTCTGTGGATCAATTTCGGCCCTGAATTCGGCCAGCGTCGCTCCAGTCTGCGTCTTTCGTCACGATATGATCTGCAAGGACTGGTTGGCAGCCAGGTCTGTGCTGTGGTTAATCCGCGTCCGCACGGTGCCGCGTTCGACGAGGTGCTGACGCTTGGCATGACCGATTATGTCGGCGAGATCGTATTGATACGCCCCGACCAGCGCGTGGCGGATGGAGGAAAGTTGTTCTGATGGCCACGAATTACGCCACGGTGACATGGGACCAGTTGCATCGCGATGCGCGCACGCTCGCATCCGCCCTGATGCCGCGCGGTCCGTTCAAGGGAATCGTCGCCGTCACGCGCGGCGGCCTGATTCCGGCCGCGATCATCGCGCGCGAACTGGATTGCCGTCTGGTCGAGTCCATCTCGGTCGTCAGCTATTCCGGCGAGAGCAACGAGGACCAGAGCGTGCCGGTCGTCGTCAAGCCCGCCACGGCGGCCGGGGACGGCGAGGGCTTCCTGATCATCGACGATCTCGTCGATTCCGGCGAGACGGCGAAGGTGGTGCGCGATGTGCTGCCGAAAGCGCATTTCGCCTGCCTGTATGCCAAGCCCTCCGGCCGGCCGCATACCGATCAGTATGTGATGGAAGTGTCGCAGGATACATGGGTGTTGTTCCCGTGGGATACGGCGCCGCTGTTCGTGCCGCCGCTGGCGCGTCAGGGCAACTGATCCCCAGGGCGGAAAAATTGAAAAAATTCGCGCGGGAGCCATTTCGCTTCGGAGTCCGATGAGATAGGTTCCGCGCGTTCGGGGCGTGGCGCAGCCTGGTAGCGCGCTTGTTTTGGGTACAAGAGGCCCCCGGTTCGAGTCCGGGCGCCCCGACCACTTCTCCCGCTTATCCGCGGCTGGGTAAGCGCCCTTAGCTCAGTTGGATAGAGCAACAGCCTTCTAAGCTGTGGGTCGCTGGTTCGAATCCAGCAGGGCGCGCCAGATTTCCGTTATTTCCTGCGTCAAAAAGTTGGCAGGGTTTGCAGATGGTTTGCAGTGCACTGTTGGTAGGTTGCCAAACCGTTCACATCAGTCGGCCACGTGTGGCGGCGATTGAGACAACTTTGCTCGTCGTCCTCTCCTGATGTTTCTCCCATGCTTCCATGCCGGCTACCGCCACTTCGGTGCGTCTGGGCAGATAAGTGTCAATGATGCGCTGACAGTAATCGATGCCATGCCCGGAGATCGCGGCGATTTGCGGAGTCGTCGCTCCTGCCTCGGCAAGGCGAACAATACCTGTGCGCCGAAGGTCACGCCGCTGCCGATGCTGTGCGCTGAGTTCCTGTCGGACCTCTTCCTTGCTTTTCCCGCATTTGAACAGTTCGCGTGCGTGCGCCAGGCCGAGGCGGCCCATGACCTGATCCCACGCCCGGGCAAAGTTGCGATTCGCCCAGACCTTCCCTGTCGGGCTCGGGACCAGCAGTTGCAGCGGAGCTGGTCCTATTCGAGCTGTGATGACACCGGCCTGTTCAAGGTCCTCGCGCGTAAGCTCAGCGAGCCGTCTTTGAATATGCGGCACAAGCCTCGTGTGCACAGGGACATCCAGCAGCGCGCCGGTTTTCGCCTGGCGCAATGCGATGAACATGCGACCGTCACGTTGCGAGATCCGTGCGGCGTCCATCGCAAGGACGTCACTTGGTCTTTGGACCGTGTAGAGCAGAAGCAGGTAGGCGAGCTGAAGGGTAGGGCGCGCGCGCTCCAGAAACGCGTCCTCCATGCGATAGCTCCATATCTCAGTGCGACTTGCGATGTGCAAGCGCCCAAATCTTTCGGCAACATTGTCGGACACGAGGCCACTGTCCTTCGCGCGGCCAAGCAGGATTTGCAGCAGAGAGAGCACCTGGTTCGCTTTTCGCGGCGTAACGCTCAGGCGTTCGCGAATCGCCAACACGTCCTGCCGAGTGATGGCGCGTGCTGGAATATCTCCCCAGTCTTCCCGCATCCGATCGAGATAGCCGCGGTAAAGGATCTGCGTCGTCTTTCGCAGCGACCGATAAGATTCGGATTTAAGATAGTCGACGATCAGCGCGGCGATGCTGCCGGTTTGAACGCCGGCAGCCTGCAAAGGCGAAATGGACAGTTGCGCAAGGCTTTCGAGCGCGATTGCGCGGTCGTGCCCAAGGAAGCGCTTCGTTTTCCGGTCATAGAAATATTCAATGGTGGTTCCGTCGCTGCGACGTTTCCGCACCACGTTGAGGCCGGTTCTGCGAGAGGGTGGCATTCATTTTCTCCGCTAGAGAGGGTTTGCCGGATTCCGCAGAAACGGGGGCGCCGGTTGCAGCCGGCGTCCCCACCCCGAGAGCAGAATCACGGTCCGCATAGGCATCGAGCAGACTCCGGTCCCAGGTCAATCGTCCGCCCTTTCCGCCGCGTAGGCGCGGGGGTGGCCACCACCCTTGGCTGACTTCGAGATCAAACGTGCCTTCGCCGACGCCGACGTAGAGCGCCGCAAGGCTTTTGCTCAGATATCTGGGCCAAAACGGTAGGTTTGCTTCCCGCTTTGCTCTTTCACTCATGCGCGACGTCCTCCGGTGGCCTGCACTCGCGGTCAGTCATGGCGCGCATCCTTTACTGGTCTTTCCGTTATTCTGGCCGTCAGGGGATACGCCGCAGAACTCTTTCCAATGCCGCCACCCGTTAGGGCAGGCGAAACCCCACTCACGGATGCGTGGCCCGGTGACGAAGATCGTCCAGACCGGGATATCGAAGGCTCCCCTGTCGTTGCGCACGCCACTCTCAAGCAATTCTACGCGGTGTAGCGCAGCGGCACGACCAAAACGCAGTCGCCACGGTTTGCGCCAGAATACACCTGCGGGTGTATGCTCAAGGTATCCTGGACCGGAGATGATCAGGCTGCACCACCACCACGGATGATCATGCAAAGCCCGGTCATCATCGGACCGGCAGAAGTGATGCAGATAGATGTTGAACCATCGGTTGCGAGGGATCAGCCACCATCTCCGAAGATAAGGCCTGTCCTGGTCGTCTCCGATGACGAAATCAGGAGCGCGGCGAAAGCGATCCAAGATCATCCTTCCCCTCCCTGCGTCGGTGCGGATGCGAGGGCGGACGTTTGGATCATGATCGGCGGATGAGCCGCTCCCATTATCCAAACCTCAACACTTCCTCCGCGATTAAGCATTTCGAGTTCTGCAGGCGTTGGCTCCCAACGACTGACGAAACAGCCGTCGATGCGCTTGATATGAAGGTCGCGAACGTCCGGGGCATTTCCACGCATAATTCTGTCAGCACCTTCGATGCGTAGCGGGATCATTCACCATCTCCCTGCGTCGATGCGGATGCGAGGGCGGCGCGAATAAGGTCCGGCGTCCGTGACGCAGAGTCGTTTGTCTCAGGGTCAGGCATTCGAATAAAGCCGAACTCGATACCGTTCGTTATGAACTGGTCAGCCGCACGCAACGCCTTCACCAGCCGCGCGATCTTCTCCGCGCTGTCGTCGGGCGGTGCAGGGCGCGTGTAGAGGGGGACAGAGAAGGGCGCGCGTTCCTTTTTTCGCATTTCACCGAATACATTTGGTCGGTCAGGGTGTGAGCGAAACCATTCAATGGTTCTTGCTGTCGTCCACGCAAAAGCCTCCACACCCCGCGCGGCTTCCGCTTCGGATCGGGCGCGGGCATTCCAGTTGCTGACAAAGTTCTCCTTGAAGCCAAACTCAACGTTTCCGCTGGCTAGGCACCTCGTGCAGCAAATGCACGAGCCTCCTGCGTTCTCGCCCTCGGCGATATCAACACGCTCGGCTTCACCGCCACAAAACGGACACGGCAGAAGTCCTTCCCGCGTCCGGGTCGGCGTTTGGTTGTTGGTCATGGGTAGGTCACCGTTACTAGCGCCGGCCAGTCCCCAATGCCCCATTTCTCTTTTATTCCGAGTGGGTGTTTATCTTCTCGTATGCGCGAAGGAACCGACCAACTTCGGCCCGGTGTGGTTCCTAAAAGACTCCATCCAGACGCACGAAGAGAAGCGCCTCCCTCTTCCGGGAAGATGAAGGTGCAGGCTCGCACGTAACCAATAGAGCGCGCTGCTCGCCAAGATGCGCCGTAAAGGAACGAACACGCATTGCGCGTCCCATCCGTGCATAGGCGCGTAACCTCAACCGTTAAGCCGTCATCGTCCCGTCGAGCCGAGGGGCGACCGACAACGCAAACGCCAACTACTTTACCTTCCGCATCGCGAGCGCCGATGCCAAATAGCCACCCGACCGGGCGCTTATGGTGCCGATGGATAGCGTCAATCATGGCGAACGCCTGCGCCTGCTTGACCGGGAAAGCGATCATACTCCCGATCCCTTCATCTGGCGGATGGCGGCGGCGCACTTCGACGTGACAATCACGAAACCCGCGCTCCACTTGCCGTCATCAAGTCGATCACAAACCCGCGCCGCATCTTCCAGCGCCTTCCGCCGTTCATCCGCGCGAATGGTCGCTTCGTCTAAAGCGGGCGCTTGCGGGGCCGTTAATGGGCGCACGAAGTGGAGAATCATTTCGGCGTCTTCCGTGTCGAAGGCGCTCGCGAGCGTCCAGCCGCCATCAGCGACCCAAGCCGGTAGTTCCACCTTGGCCACGTCCTCACGCGACAACGACTCTCCACGCTCCCAGTCCCACTCTTCGGATAGAGAACGGCTTTCGATGCCGAGATAGGTCAGCACGGACGCTATGTGGCTTGGTTCCCAATCCTCATCGAACATCCGCTCGAACCGTGCACATGGCGGCCCATCCGGGAGCCCAACGTCCTGAATATGCCATTCATATGAACCAACCGACGGTTGAGCGCTCAGCTGCTCAGTCGGGGCCTCGTCTCGTTGCTGGTCGTTCATGGCACGTCTCCCGCCAGCCATGACGGCATGCGTTTCGGCACGGAATTGCCGACCAGGCGCATGCCTTCCGTTTTCGTCAGGGGTCTAATCTCGCCGCCGATGTTGACCCACGTCGGCAGGCGCAACTCATGGGCTGCCGCAGCTTCGCGCACGTCCAGCATCCGCATGGTGATGTCGGTAATCGCATAGCTTGCGCTCCCGATTTCCACACCGACGACGCCGAAGCGGGCCAGAGTCGTCAGCGCGTGCAATGGCTCGCGCGCATCCTGGTGCTGTGATCCCTGGCCATAGTATTTGGTCAGGAAAGCGCCAACGCATGCGATATGGCGGCCGCCTGACGTAACGGTCGGAAGAGGATCCTCGATATCGGCCGACTGGCTGGTGCCGCGCAGGTGAGCGAGCGTTGCGGCCGTCAGCTGCTGCTGCGTGCCACGCGATGTCAGCGTCGAGAGAGGGTCATTGAGATCCGTGCCGACGACGCCTTGGTCGACCGTGAAGTTGTGCTGCGCCATCCACGCGGAGACGACCGACAGTTCGCCACGGTGCGCGCCCGTGATCGTCGGCAACGGCTCTGTCGTATCATAAGCCCGAGGTGCCCCCGTGTGTGTAATCGGCATGATGAACGGACGCGGGTTTTCGAGAATGTAGCGCCGCAATCCATGCGCGATCCGCCGCTCGGTATTCGGGCGAAGCGGACGCGGCCGGTTGAAAATGCTGCGCATCGGGATCGACCAGTCGATGATCGTGTGAGCGCCGACCCATGGTCGCAGACGCTCGCTTTTGGCGCGATCGCGGGGCGCGTGCGTGCGTTGCGGCCAGGCGATCGGCAGGGCGTCGTAACGGACAACGGCAAACCATCGGCGCCGCGTCGTCGGAACACCGAAATCCGCGCAGCACAGGTCGCGATCTTCATATTCACCGCCCAGCTGGCGAAGATGGCGGACAAATGCCCGAAAGCTCTTGCCCGTCCGGCGTTTGTCGCGGACCAACTGCTGGAGATGGCGCGGCACCCGCTCGCCACGCGCCGCAACAGTGCCGTCGAGCTTGACGACACGTCCGGTCGTGCGGTCGCGCTTGGCGATCAGCGGCCCCCAGCCACGGATCTCGCGCACGTTCTCCATCATGACGATACGTGGACGCACCTTTCCGACCCAGCGGCATACCTGCCACGGCAGAGAGCGCACGCGCGCACTGCGCGGCGCACCACCTTTCGCGACAGAGTGATCGCGGCAATCCGGGCTGGCCCAAAGGACGTTGACGGCCCGCCCGCCTGTCGCTTCCAGAGGATCGACGTCGAAGATGTCGCCTGTGACGTGGCGTGTGTGCGGGTGGTTTGCAGCATGCGCCGCGATCGCCACTGGGTCGTGGTTGCACGCGACATGAACCGGGCAGCCAGCGTCTTCCAGGCCTTCGCATGCACCACCGAGCCCTGCGAACAGGACCACGGTGATTTCGGCGTCGAGCGCCCATTGTGTGGAGACGTGCTTCATGCTGCATTCTCCTGCCGCGCGGCGTCAATATTTCGCTGCTCGACCGTGAACGTCAGCGCCCAGACCCACGGGTTTTCGGTCCATGCATCTGGCCCGTGGATTTCGGCCCATATGGTTCGAAACCAACTATTGGGCGATCCCCAATAGTTCCCCGCATATTGCGCGCCTTGCACCTCGACGGCTCGACCGGATCGTAAACGGATGCATCCCTCGCTCTGTGCATCTTCCTCGCTGATGTCCTGCAACCGCTGCGCGCGAATGTAGCTGACGGTGAGCGTCAACCGGCTGGCGGCGCGGGGCATTAAGATCGACGGCTTCCATGGCGGACTGTCGCGCGTTTCCTCACGATCGGGGTCGAACCAGCGGCCTACGTTGTCCGTCGCGCGATAGAAGATTTTTCTATCTCCGACGGGCATGTCATTGTCGTCATAGTCAAATCCGGGATACCACGTCTCTCGGACCCAGAGACGATCGCCAGGAACGCATGGCGCTCTGCCAACGCTTGGGCCGCATCGGTCATCTTGCGACCACCAGCACCAATCTCGCGTCATGCCACGAGGATTCTGAGGCGTGCAGCGCGCACCGCAGTATGAATCAATATAGGGGTGTGGATGCCTCTGAACATTGTCTGGGTGGACACCGCCAGCATACGCGGCGGGCTGAACCTTCATCACCCGACGTGTCTGCGTCTTCCGACCTTCCAAAAGCGCGCGGATCATCGGACCGCTGAAGAGTATCGGTTTGTCGGTCATGCGTAGACGCTCCCCTTTTCGGTGAGGTCGATGTGGACGCGGCCGTTGGGCCCGGGGGCGACGTCAGCCAGGCGCGAAGAACGATGGCAGATGACCACGCATTCCTTGCTGCGCACGGCATGCTGGCGGGCAATCTTCTCCGCGCCTCGATAGTCGTCGGAGCGTTCGACCAGCTGGCCTGTCTGTCTGTAGACGGCGAACATACGGCGCTTCTTCATCGGCGTGGTCTTCCGCCCAGACCGGTGTTGCCCGCGGCCAACACAGAGGGTCCGCTGGGCGTTACCGCCCCGATTGCCGCTTTCCACGTCGCGTCCGAGATGCGCATGCCAGCCAAAAGACCGATCGTGAAAATCACGATCGCGGATATGATGACCCAGAAGCATTCTCCCGAGTCCCAGAAGCCTTCCATCACTTCTGCTCTCCCGGCCGGGCGGCGAACGCGAGATGGCGCAGTGCAAGGACCTGGCGCTGGATCCAGAGCTCAAGCGGCGATGCAGGCGGCACATCAATCGTCTCGATCTGCGCTGCCACAGATGGTGTCGGCGGAATCAGGCGCAGAGGCACTTTTGGACGGGTGCGGTCGAGCATATCGACGAGCTCGTCCTCCAGCTGCAGGGCGGAGTTGCGATAGGCATTGTAGGAGCCGACATTCGGCTTCTGCAGGGCCTCCTCGGCTCGTTGTCGGCAGAAGCGGGCGCGCATTTGCAGGTCAAGAAGTTGCGCCTGCTGTTCTGGCGTGCGGTTAGAGATCATCTCACGGAATGCCTGGTCGGTCAGTCCAGCCAGGCGCGGGTGAATTCCATAGGTCATGACAGGGCATCTCCGGACGCGCTGCGCTGCGCGACGTTGTCGACGACGAGAATGGGTGAGGCGATCTGCCGGCATGGCGCGCGGGACCGGACACGGTCAGCGAGGGCACGGGTCTCCGCGACATCGGCTTGAGAAAAGCCCGCGCAGACGGCCATATCGGCCAGTTCGTCCAGCCAATCCGCGAACATGAGGGCGTTCCACGGCAGCAGGATCGACTGGGCGATGAGGCTTTCAGCCTTCGCGACAATCTGCGGCGGTGTGCGGAAGACGGATTGGGGCGCTGCACCGGAAGGCATTACTTGGCCTCCCGAGCGGTGCCGCGCGGAGGGAAAATCTGGGCGGCCAGCACGGTCGATGCATGACTGGACACTCCCGACGCGCATTGGCGAAGGATCCAGCTTTCAACGATGAGAGCGGCTGTGTGCTGCGCCGTGGCGTTCAGGACGTTGGCTTCGTGCTCGACGGCATTGCCGGAGCAGACCTTGAACATGGCGTCGCGCAGGGCCTTGGAGGCTGCGACGCGGGCACGGCTGGCTGTGCGGATGATGGAACGGGTGTCACCTTGGTGACGGTGGAGCTCGCTGAACTGCTGGATGCAGCGCGAGGTTATCTGGCGATCAAGCGAAGGGCGGCTGCATATCTGCGCGCCGAAGGCCTCGACCGAAAGGCGTATGGACATTGTTGTCTCCATCGCGGGGTGGCGATGGAAACAACATCGTATAGCTTAGCTATACCGTCAAGAGAAAAGTGCAGCCTTGCTATACAGGTGCGATAGCGCTCAGCGTGATACAGGTCATCAGAATAAAACGAAATGTGTTTGACGGCTCGCGTTAGTTCATGCTTTGTTCGCAAATGAGAGTGAAGAAAGGCTCTGTCTATGTGGTTAGAAAGCGTTCGTCTGTTTAGGCATCCGAGTGAGCCGATTCCGAAGAATGCTTCTGTCCCGATAGAATTTCGGCCTCAAGCTGCGATGCCAAATGGTGCGGAAGCCCAGACCAATCACCAAGAAACACATAGTCAAAAGTAACGTTTCTTGCGCGTGATAGGCGATATAATGCGTAAGGTTGAATTGGATGATTGCCTGACATCCAGTGGTTCAGGACGCCCTTGCTGACGCCCATAATGGCTGCTGCTTCAGTGAACGCCATGCCGAGCAGTTCGATCGCTCGGCGAAGGCGGTGTCCACAGGTGACCTGATAATCTGACAGGGAAAGTATCTCGACTTGCATGGTCATGATGGTATCGCCACGCTGCATTTGATGCGGTGAAGGAAACCGCTTGCTTTGTGGTATAGTAACGCTATACCGACGGTATGGCTGACTCGTCTGATCTTCGCTCGGGGCTTGATGATGCGATCCGCATTTGCGGGTCGAAAGCTGAGCTTGCGCGGCGACTAGGCATAACGCGCGGCGCCGTTCATCAGTGGGATGTGTGCCCATTAGAGCGCGCCATTGATATTGAGCGTGTGACCGGCGTCTCGAGACTGCGGCTTCGCCCCGATTTTTTTGCAAAATCGGGAGAGGCCGCTTGATGTTATCCCTTCGTCTTCAGCCATTCCAACAAGTCGCCGATGACTTCGCCAGTGCCAGGAACGTGCAACGACTGAACGCTGTCGATCGCGAAGCTGCGCGCCATCTTCCGCTCGTGGCAGTATGCCTTGATCGTGTCGATGCGAATCGTGCCGTCGGGCAGTTGAACACCTTTCAGTTCGTTCAGCGTGATGACACGCTTCGTTTCGCCCTTCTTTCCCCCGTAGTGCAGCACAAGATCGGTCTTGATGTCCGATACCGTGACGGGCGGCAGACTTGGCTCTCCGATTTCGATTTTCATAGTTCTGTATCATCCATGCTTGGTTGTGGTGACCGCATGGTGATCCGTCGCGGCCGGTTGGGCAACCGACCGGCCGTGGAAGGCGGTTCGCGATGAGCGACCATCGCCTTTTGGATGCTGCAACAGGTTGCCTGCAATCCGCCCTGGCCATCGGGCCGGAAGCTTTCGTCATGGCATCGGTCCCGGGCGTCGCGATGCCGGCGACAACACAGCTCCTTGTGAAAATTTGTCCGGATGCAAGCACGGGAGGCGTGCGTCTGACCGTCTCCATGTTGCCGGTCCGTGACGGAACTGATCCGCGATCATGCGGTGAAAATGGATAGGCGGTTATGACACTGGAACTACGTTTGAGCGCTTTGGAACTCGCAACACGTGTGCCGTGCCTCTCTGGAGTTGAGGAGATTGTCGACGCTGCGGAAAAGATCCTGCTTTGGCTGAAGAAGGATGAGCCTTCTACCCAAGGCCAAAAATGCTGCGCGGATGAAGAGCCGAAAGTTTTTGTTCCGAGTTGTTCGTCAGGGCGTGAGCAGCGCCTCAGTGTCCTGAAACACTCAATTCCGGAAATGCGGAAAGACCTATCGACGATGCAGGATGTGTATGCGCTTGCTTGCCCCGCAGGCGCATCAGACGACGAGCTGCGCAGGCTTCGCAATAAGATTGCAGAGTTTGAAAAGTTGATTGATGTGGCGGAACGCGCTGTCGCATCTCTCGAAAAAAAGTTCGTCGGCTGACCATGACGTGCCGATGGCCCTTTGGTGATCCACGCAAACCGGGTTTCCGGTTCTGCTGTGCGCCCGTGGCTGGCGGTGCGTCCTATTGTGCCGAGCATCGTCTCCTGGCCTTTACAGGTCCTGCTGTGACTGCGCGTCAGATGCGGGACGATCTACGTTTTGCGCGACTGGGCACCATGCGTGTCCGGACGTGTTCCGGGCCGGAGTTGGAAGCTCCGGCCCGTCGTCGTGAGGCTCATTTCCAATCGCCATCACCCCGCTTCGATCATGGGATGATGGAGGATTCGGATGCGGGAGTCTCGCGTGAATAGCGGCAACTTCTTTCCACTTTCGCGCCTTGACGGCTGCGCTGAAATTGTGTCGCGCGTCCTGCGTCGCCGATTCGGCTCTGAGCGTCATGGTGCCAAGCTGATCGCGCGGGCGGCTGATGTCAGCCCGCGGACAGCGCGAAACTGGATGGCGGGTTCCTGCGTGCCACGCGGTGACGAACTGATGCGCCTGATGAGCGAGTGCGACGAGCTCGCCGAAGCCATTTTCCAGAAAGTGCGGGAGGGCCGATGCCCAGAGGAATAACTGCCGAGATCGGCCGCTGGCTTGGATTCGGTTATGACAAGGGTCCGCCGCGTATCTGGACGCTCGGGTGGGTCGTCATCAGCGTTCATGATGGTGTGGTGCTGCGGATTGGCAGCTACGCACTGGCGCTGCGTCGGGCGAATGACTCGATTGATGCGAAGGACGCTGAGATTGCCCGGCTGGAGCAGGCGCTCGCGGGTCGGCTGGACGAGATCGAAGCGATGCGGACATCGTCGCACGGCGGGTTTTCGGCCATTTGCAAAGTTGTGGTTGAAAACCTCGACCGGTTGGAAGGGAGCAACGACAGATGACGTCGCTCCCAGCGAGCTTTGATCGATCAAGTATCACACCCATGGCGTTCTTGCGCGCGATGCCGGCTGAGCAGCGCGGTGTCTTTCATAGCGTCCTGGATGCTCTGAAGAGTGCCCGTGATGCCGTCTTCCGTGCGGGGGCCCAGCCCCTTAGCGACGGGCAGATTGCGATGCTGGCGTGCGAGACGGAAGACGTGCTGGCGCGGACGGTCCCTGAACTTGTCCGTACGGGCTTTCTCGGCCGCGACGATGACGGGGCGCTTTATAGCCCGCACCTGGTCGATCGTGCATTGCGCCGAGAGGAGAGGGCACGGATCCGTGCTGAACGTGAGGCGCGTGCCGCTGAATTTGTGACGCGGCAGGAAGCAGGCGAATTTCCGTCCGATGCAGACGTCCGTGCGCTGACGGCGCCAGCCAATGGAAGGTTTGGTGGTCGCCCTCGCAAAGGTGAGACGGCCGAGCAGGCGCATGCTCGTCGCGCAGCGGCATTCGAAGAGAAACGTCGCCAGCATGAAATGCGGCTTCTTTCGAAGATCGATGGTGGGCCAGTTCCGGAAAATGCGGAAACCAAAAACCAAAAACCTTTTTCAGAAACGGTTTTGGTTTCCGGGGTTTCGGTTTCTGAAAAGGTTTCCGGGTTTCCCGTAGATCTAGAATCAGAAGAAAAGAATATCCCTTCTAATTCTGATTCTACGAAAACTCCGGAAACCGAAACTGGCCCGGTTACGGCACCAGTTTCGCCCGAAGCCGTGAGTCAGCTGGCCGCGCGGATCATGAACGTATCGAAGCTGCCGGAGAACCAGCTCGGGTTTGCCAAATCAATGGGTGGCAAATGGCTTCGGGAGGGCATCCCGGCGGATGTGATCGTCCAGGCCATTGCCGATCATCTCGCCGCCATGGCGAAGAACGGCGACGTTCCGCAAAAAATGGGCGTTTTCCGTGGCAAGCCGGAAGATGCATGGGCTGATGCGCGGGCGGCCGGGGCGGTTATCGACACAGCACGGCATGATCGTGCGGAGTGGGAAATTGAAGGTGACGCCGCTTACGAGAAGGCGACGCGTGAAATGAGCCGGATGCTGCAGAGCGACCGTGACTACGGGAAATTCACCCGTGCGTGGCCAGATCGCGCGCGCGAGTTGGGCCTCCCAGCTTGTGAGATGACGCGCGATGCTTACCGGAATGCGTATCGCCCGCGGGACGTGGCAGCATGAGGTACGTCGCGATCACCGCCATTGTCATTGCAGTTCTGGCATGCGTGACCGTCCTTGCGCTGAACGGGCAACAGCCGTTCGCCAAGGATTTGGGCGGTTACGCTTTGGGTCTGCTTTTCCTCATGATCATTCTGGGGTGGCTGTAGGATGTCCGCTCCAGATACGCGACGTCTGCTAGGGGCACAATATTCATGAGAGCCTCGGGCTACGCGCGTCACGAAGATGGTTGGTACGTCGAGCCACCTTGGGCGGTCGATGCATTGATCGAGGTCGAAAGGCCATTCTCGGGGCTTGTCGTTGATCCCTGCTGCGGCGCGGGTAATGTCGTCAAGCGGCTGGAGCTTGCCGGTTACCTCGCGAAAGGTGGCGATTTACGGATGCGGTGGGACCGCGCTGTGATCGGAACGTTTTCCACCACACTTGAGTGCTATCAGCCGGACAGTGTTGTCAGCAATCCGCCGTATCATCTGGCGCAAGAGGTGATCGATTGCGCGCTAAAGTACTCGAGCGACCGTGTGTGCATGCTACTACGGCTAGGATTTCTTGAGAGTGTGAAGCGGCGAGGATGGTTCCAGGCGACCCCGCTCGCCCGGGTTTGGGTTTCGAGCCGGCGGATGTCGATGCCGCCCGGCGGTTCAGATGTGAAGGCGGATGGAGGCGCGATCCCGTACGCCTGGTATGTGTGGGAACATGGCTATTCTGGCGCGCCGACCCTCGGATTTCTCCCGGATGCCGGTATGGGGCAGCAATCTCATTCTCTTCCGCGATCCTCGACCGACCGATCTATCGATGCTCTGTCCAGGAGCGTGAGGCGATGACGATTCGAAGTATAGCGCAAGCCCAAATTCTGGGCTTTTTTTCTATCCGGTCGCAGTTATCTCGCACACGGAAAGAGATCGCTGTGTTAAAAGAACAGATCGCTAACAAAGACCTGGAAATATCGACATTACAGGTCCGCCTCAAACGTGTGCTCGATGGGCGGGACATAGATGGGCGTTTTGTTCGACGAGGCATCTCACGATCGGAGAAGTAATGGCGTCTTCTGCCAGCGCCGCGAAGATCGACGCGGAAGAACAATGCGCCCCGTTTGAGGGCGCATCTGAGAAAACACTTATTTTCGTCGACCTGACACGCAAGGACGGTCAGGACGCCAGAATTGTCGCCCGGCGCGGTGCAGGGCTTTACGGATTACTCAAAAATCAGACGATTACCGAGGCTCATGTCGCTGCCGCAGAATGTTGGGCCAAGGATTACGAGACGGGCGTCATGGGCGCTTCGGATCCTGATCGGGCGCGGCATAGCAAGCGCGGCGACATTCATGACATGATGATCGCGCGTAGTGCCGCGATGGGCCGATGCCAGGCGGTAAAGAAAAACCTTGGCGCCCTGGCCGAGCAATATCTGATCTGGTTGACGATCGATGGTCTTTCGATGAGCGCTCTTGCGGCGAAAGCCGGGAAGGATCGGAAGCTCGTCACGGGCGCTGTCGAATTTCTTCTGGAGCAGTTGGTGGAATTTTTTGACGGGCAGCCAGGCACATTCTGGCGCGCTTGACTTGGGCCAAGTGACGAGCGTAGACGTATAGGCTCTCGATAGGCGTGTGACTGGAAACGGTCCACGCCTTTTTTATTGGCGCAAGGCGTCCCCCCGAAAAGCGAATCCAGATGAAAAACGTCGCGGCAGCGCGTGTGGGCGATATCGTCCTGCGCGGCAATCGTCATGTACTGATTGTCGCCGTTGCGGACGGTCTCGCGCGCGTCGTGCCGCTCATTCGGGGTCGCACGGAAATTCATCGATCAGACGTGCGTCTGCCCGAAGCAGCTTGCCTCTCGTTGAGCACACACAATGTCGTGCTGCGGTGTTGCGACGCTCATTGGCGGACGAATGTGTTTGCCCCTCGCGTCGGGCAGGCAGACGCAGCGCTTTTGAGCGACGTCACGCTTTCGTTGCAGCGGGAGGCGCAGACGCGTGAGATCGAGAAGCTGCCAGCCGGCATTGTGCGATCGGTGCTCGGACGAGGTCCGAGGATCGGTGACTGCGGTCGGAAAGTAGGCGGCGCGCCATCCGATTGATGAGCACGAAATGCGGCAGAATAATCCGGAGTTATCTGGCACCGATGGAAGAGCGATGTGGCAGATAACCCGATATACGGCCCGAAAGGCCGACAGATAATTACTGTTATCTGCCGGATTTAGTCCACTCGAAAGGCGCATGAAATGACGACATTTCAATGTGTTAGTGGAGATATGGACGAATGGCGAAGCGCGTAGCCTCAAAATCGTCCAATATCTCCGACGACGAAAGGCTGATGCAGCTCTGGCTTCATGGCGTGTCTCAAAACACGGTGAAGGCCTATCGGCGAGACATGGAAGCGTTCCGTTCATGGGTGGTAAAGCCGCTCGTCGAAGTGACGCTGGACGACCTGCAGAACTGGTACACCTCTCTCGATGGTGCGGATGCGACCCGGCGCCGGAAGCTTGCTTCCGTGAAGTCGGGGCTCGCATTCGGTACGCGCGTTCGCCTGCTCCCGGTTGATGTTGGTGCGGCGCTTCGGCTCGAGAGGGAGCGCGACACGCTGAACGAGCGCATCCTCCTCGAGGAAGATGTGCTGCGGATGATCGACCGCGAGCAAAGTCCACGGAAGAGGGCATGCCTTCGTGTCCTCTATCTTCTGGGGCTTCGTATCTCCGAGATGTGCGCGCTGACCTGGCGGAATATGACTCGCCGGCAACAGGGAGGCATTGCCTCAGTTTTCGGGAAAGGCGGGAAAACCCGCAGCGTGCCGGTCCCGGCCAAGCTGTGGAAAGAGCTCATGGCGCTGAGAGTAGACAACCGGCCCGATACGCCAGTTGTCCCCGGCCATGATGGCGGCAAGCTGAGCTTGAGCGCGGCACATCGCCTCGTGAAGCGGGCCGCCGGGCGTGCCGGATTGCCAGACAGCGTTTCGGCGCACTGGCTCCGGCACGCCAATGCATCCCATGCGCTGGACAACGGCGCACCGGCTCACGTCGTGCAGGCCACCCTTGGCCACGCTTCGCTCGCCACCACGACGCGATACAGCCACGTCCGCGAGGGCGACGGGACCGGAAATTATCTGAAGGGCTGAACGTCGTCGCGGTTGGCGATGCGCCCTCATGAAACTGAGAGGCGCAATGGCTCGAGCCAAAACTTACCGCCCCGCTGATTTCGTGCCGACACAGGCCAATGTGTGGGCGCGGGCTGCGGACGGATATGATCGTATTGCCCGGACGGACCGTTTGCCGGGTAAACGCATCTGGGCGCAGGAAGAAGCGCAGCGCTGCCGGCGAATGGCGGCTCGTGAAGCGAAGGATATCGTCGCGTGAGCCATAATCCTGACGACTACATGACTGACTCCGCCGGTCGTCTCGTGCCTCGAAAGAACGTGCGCGCCGAGGACCTGCTTCAGGACGAGCTCGTGCGCAAGTTACACGAGCAGGCTGCGCAGCATCGTGAGGCGTTACGCTCCTTCCGGGAGACCTGCTTTGCCGATATTGCCAGTCTGCTCGATCTGCTGTCCGAGCAGTACGACGCGAAGAAGGGTGGTGCGAAAGGCAATCTTACGCTGTCCAGCTATGATGGCCGTCTTCGTGTCTCGATTTGCATCGGCGATGCAATCAGCTTCGGGCCAGAACTCCAGGTTGCGAAAGAGCTTATCGATAGCTGTCTAACGCGGTGGAGCGAGGGCGCGAACGACAATATCCGGGCGATTGTCATGGACGCGTTCGATGTTGGGAAAGAGGGACATCTCAGCGCAACGAAGATTCTGGCGTTGCGGCGGCTCTCGATCGACGATGATGAATGGAACCGCGCTATGCATGCGATCACCGCGTCCGTTAAGGTGGACGCGACGCGCAGCTATGTGCGGTTCCATGAGCGTGTAGGGCAGCGCGAGCCGTTCGTTCAGGTGCCTCTGGATATGGCCCGGGCTTAGAAGTGCCTAGTTCGATTAATTTGAATGCGCTGTTGTGTATAACTGCGCCCCGTAGGCAGTGGAGGCTAAACGTTCTATGCCAATGCTGTTGCTTGGTTTAGTGAAGATGTTGAGTGAAGTAAGATGCGATAGTGAAATCTCGATTTCATTGCGATAGATATTTGCTCCGCTTTCATGGCTTGCACTTTCGACAAACTTTATTATCCCATCGATATTGCAGTATTTGTTAGGCCCGACTGGCGAGGTGACACCATAGAGATACCGGAAGACAAGCAGATCGATTGGCTCAAACGAACGAAGAGTTTTTATGAATTCTCTGCGGAAGCCTCGGAGATGACCCGTTGCAGTCTTGGCCAATAGACAAGCCCAAATTTCTTGGAATTCCTTACGGTCATCGTCCATCGTTGCTTCGAGGATTGGCCTAGTGTTGGTCTCCGATATCTCGTCAGATGGGATCGTTGGTTGATCTCCAATCTTAGCCCGGGCCAGCGCCATCACTGCTTCACTGTTTGTTTCTCTCCGCTGCCTAGCCCGGCGGAGGGGGTCGCTGATCAAATAGTTGACAAGCTCCTTTGAGGCATCAGTCACTCCAGGTAACGCAAGCTGCGCCTGCCTCATGTCATTGAACATTTGTAGAATAAGATCTGCCGCCACGGCCATCACCTTCAGAACTGAGCCAAACCTGCATTGAAGCTTTGACACAGGATGTAACAGCGCGTTCTGACGCACAAGAGGTGATGGGTATGCAGGCAGGGGCTGAGCTGCTGACACAGCTCAAGCCGCGCAGCTCACACTGCGCACGGGAACCCCCGCCCTGACTCCCGAGGGAGCAGGGACATATTGGGCACCAAATGGTTAACAACTGGTTAACGCCTGCCGATCCGGCAGCGCCTGTCGCTCCCTATTTGGGCGGCAAACGTAATCTCGCACGAATCATCGTGCAGAAAATCTCCGCTATCGAGCACACGACTTATGTCGAGCCGTTTGTGGGAATGGGCGGTGTTTTCCTTCGCCGCCCATTCCGGGCAAAAGCCGAGGTCATCAACGACATCTCACGTGATGTCTCCAATCTGTTCCGCATATTGCAGCGGCACTATGTTGCCCTGATGGACCTCTTGCGGTTCCAGATCACAAGCCGATCGGAATTCGAACGTCTCGTCGCAGCGAAGGCTGAAACGTTAACAGATTTGGAGCGCGCAGCTCGCTTTCTTTACCTGCAACGACTGGCATTTGGCGGCAAAATTAGCGGACGCAATTTTGGCGTGGATGTCGCCCGGCCTGCACGTTTTGATGTCGCGAGGCTTGGACCATTGCTCGATGAGGTTCACCAGCGGTTATCGGGCGTCGTTGTCGAGTGTCTGCCGTTCGAGCGTGTCATCAGTGTCTACGATCGGCCGGGGACGCTCTTCTATCTCGATCCACCGTATTTCGGCTGCGAGAAAGACTACGGCCCGAACGTCTTCCATCGAGACGATTTCGAGCGACTTTCGGGGCTATTAGCTCAGATCAAAGGTCGCTTCCTGCTGTCGTTAAACGACCGGCCCGAGGTGCGGGCCATCTTTTCGCGTTTCACGATCGAGCCCGTTACCACGTCTTACGGTGTGGGGAAGGGCTCAACTGCGGCGCGTGAGCTCCTTATCTCTGGCCCGGAAAATTAACATGTATCACCACGTTCATATTGGCGGCGGTTTTGTTCTGCTTTCCGTTCTCAGTCTCTGCCTGCTCATTCTTGCTATCACGGCGCCCATCATGATTGGCGCCAGATCAAAGCGTAACTCTGCCGAGCGCATGCGTCGCCTTTCGGCGGAGATCGAGGAAAGCCGTGCACGGCGCGTAGAGCGCCGAGTGCGCTACGCCGAGGACTGTGCGGGTGGTGCGCAACTGACAGCTCATCGCGTCAATGTTTCCGGGCGACCTGGACAAACGGCCGCTTCCTCGCCGCGCGGCTTCGCTTCGCGTGCTGATGATATGGGAATGATGCGGCAAGCATCTCCGGTTGCACCTTCATCGCCTGTTGTCGTTCAGAGTGGTTCTTCGGCGACTGGTCTCGTTGAAGGTCTGGTTATCGGCGATCTATTGGGAAGCATGGGGCATGACCGAAGCGAAATCGTAACTGAACATACGATCGAAAGCGTTTCGCCATCGTGGGATCCAATACCGACAGGCGACAGCGGAGGGGGCTTCTTCAGTTTCGATAGTTCGCCCAGTTACGATTGTGGAGGCGGGAGTAGTTTCGACAGTGGTGGCTCATTCGATTGTAGCTTCTGACGGCTGCTGGTTTCATGCTGTCGATAAAGCTCGATACTTCTGCGATCAGAAAACAGATTTCTGATCTGCAGAAGCAGATTCCGTTTGCCACTTCATTGGCGCTGAACGATCTGGCCTTCCAAGCGATGCGGGCCGAGAATGATGCAATGTCGCGGATCTTCGATAATCCGCGGCCTTTCACGCAAAATTCGTCGCGTGTTCGAAAAGCCTCAAAGCGCAATCTGATTGCGATCGTTTCTCTCAAAGACGCTCAGGCGAAGTACTTGACGCCATATGAGAGTGGCGGACAGCATGAAACGCCAGGCAAGGGACTGCTCATTCCCGCTGATATCCGGTTGGATCAGTTCGGACAGTTGCCGAATGGACTCATCAAGCGGTTGGCGGAACGCAAGGATGTGTTCGTTGGCACTGTGCATGGCATTTCTGGCTTCTGGCTTCGTACTCCGAAGCTCAACGCGAACGGAAAGCCCAAGGGTGGTCGCCGTGGTGTCTTGAACGCCACAAGGCATCAGAATACTGGGCTGACGTTGCTTCTGCGTTTCGGTGATAACAAGCCGGTGACGAAGCGCATGCACTATCGAGATCGTGTCGCTGAGGTTGTGGCCAAGAATGGTCCTCGCGCCCTCGAATTGGCGATGAGAAAGGCGATTGCGACGGCGTTTCGCTGAAAAGTGCCGGATTTCTCGGGATTTTGCGAACCTGCGCGAAATCCACGAATGTGGAGCGTGAATACCCCCCCGGTCTTTGGGTCCTTCCTACCCCCCTGCCGTAACGCGGGGATTGCGCCAGCCCCAGTGTTCCCTAGCTACGAGTTGAAAAAAGATGTCCGCACCTGCCGCGACCGGCGTTTCGATCCGTGAATTCGCGCGGCTCGCCGGTTGCGATGATAAGCAGGTGCGTCGGGCCATTGAAAAGGGCAGAATCCAGCGCTTTTCTGATGGTTCTATCGATCCCGCGCAGGTCGATGGAGATTGGCGTCGAGCGACGCGAAGGGGCGCGGACAACCGTGCGGACAATTTGGTGAAACGCAGTGCGGACAAACCGAAAGTGTCCGCACCGGCGAAACGACGCAAAGTGTCCGCACCCGCGAAGGACGAAACTCCGGCGGAAGCGGCAGAGCGGATCGTTAAGGAAGCTGGCGGCGACCTCTTGCCGCTGAACGCAGCAATCTGTTTGAAGGAAAACTTCGCCGCGCGCCTCAAGCAACTCGAGTACGACCAGAAGGCTGGCAAGGTTGTCGATGTAGCATTGATCGCGAAGAAGGTCGGGGAAGAATATGCCCGGGTCCGGACACGGCTCCTTGCCATCCCAGCGGAGCAGGCTCCGACGCTCCACCGCTTCAAAACGGTGACGGAACTGCAGGACCGACTTTTGAACCTCATAATCCGCGCTCTGGAAGAACTGACAGCCGATGGAGATGCTGCTTCCTGAGACAGAATATGTCGCAGGATACGCGGAGTTCTGTCGTCAGCTTGTGAACGCTCGCAAGTTGAACCTCAAACCACCGCCGAAGCTGACGATCAGTCAGTGGGCCGCAGAATATGCCGTCTTGTCAAAGGAGACGAGCGCCCAGACGGGCAAGTTTGAAGCGTTTGCCTATCAGCCCGGTATTATGGACGCGATGTCAGACCCGGCGGTCGAACAGGTTTCGGTGATGAAGTCGGCCCGCGTCGGCTACACGAAAATTCTCGATCACGGAATCGGCTACTACCTCCATCAGGATCCGTCACCCATCCTCGTCGTGCAACCCCGCGTCGAAGATGCCGAGGACTACTCAAAGACTGAAATCGAGCCGATGTTGCGCGATACCCCGGTACTGTCGGAGATCGCGGGCAACCCGAAAGCAAAATCAACAGATCAGACGATCCTGAAGAAGACGATGCGCAACGGTGCATCGCTGACTCTGGTTGGTGCGAACAGTCCCGGCGGCTTTCGCCGTATTACCGTCCGCATTGTCATGTTCGACGAAGTGGACGGCTACCCTGTAGGCGGGGCGGGCACGGAAGGCGATCAGATCGCCTTGGGCGCCAAGCGATCGGAGACCTTCTGGAACCGTAAGGTCATTGCGGGGTCCACACCGACCGTCAAAGGGCTCAGCCGTATCGAGGCCCGATACGAAGAAGGCGACATGCGTCGCTTCTACGTGCCGTGTCCGCATTGCGGCGAGAAGCAGGTCCTGGAATGGGGCGGTAAGGAAACGCCGCATGGGATCAAATGGGACAAGGATGCCGCTGGGAATAATGTCCCAGAGACTGCGCACTACGTCTGCCGTCACAATGGCTGCATCATCGAAGAGGCCGATAAGCCCGAGATGGTCGAGGCAGGCGAGTGGATCGCGGAGAAGCCGTTCAAGGGTCACGCCTCGTTTCATATTTGGGCGGGGTATTCCCTGTTTCCTAATGCAGCATGGGGAAAGCTTGCGGCTGAATGGCTGCGGGTCAAGGACAAGCCGCTTGAGCGCCAGACGTTTGTTAATCTCGTCCTGGGGCTCCCTTACGAGGACCGCGGCGAAGGAGCTCTCAACGAGATCACCCTCGCCGCCCGGACCGAAGTATGGGCCGGTGAGGTTCCGGAAGGTGTTGCCATACTTACGGCCGGCGGCGACACGCAGGACGACCGCATCGAGCTTGAGATTGTCGGCTGGGGAAAAAACGAAGAACGTTGGTCGATCGCGCACCTGGTTTTTGAAGGTGATCCAGACGGGCCCGAGGTATGGGAACAGGTCGATTCTGCTTTGAAGCGGCAATGGTTCCGGGCGGACGGCCAGCCGTTCACAGTCAGTGCGGCATGCCTCGATTCTGGTGGTCATCATACCCAGAAGGTCTACGAGTTCTGTAAAGCGCGCCTCGGCCGCAAAATCTGGGCTATCAAGGGCGAGTCCGCTCGTGGTGGGGCGCGGTCTCCCGTATGGCCGAGCAAGCGCATCACTGCGCGCAACAAGTCCAAGTTTCGGCCAGTGATCATCGGCGTCAATGCAGCCAAGGACGTTATCCGCTCCCGGCTGCATCTGAAACCTGCCGACAACGGTGAGCCCCAACCTGGCTACATGCACTTTCCGTCGGATCGCGACGTAAACTATTTTGCTCAGCTCGTCGCAGAACGTTCCGTCCGGAAAAGCGAGAGGGGAAAAGTTTTTCGTGTCTGGGAAAAGCTTCCAGGACGGAACAATGAGGCTTTGGACCTTGCAGTCTACAGCTATGCGGCGCTCTGCGGCCTCTACCACATGGGCCTGAAGCTTAATGCGAAGGCGGACCAGATAGCGTCAGAGAGGCCAGATCCAGAGCAGGTCCGGCACGCGACTGCGCTGTCGATAGAAGGGAGCGGGCCGAACGACGATGTCGGTGCGAAGAATGGCCAGTCCTTGGTCGAAACCTCGACGCCAGCATCGCAGAAGCGCCGGTCTCGCTGGAGTTTTTAATGCCGAAGTCCATTTTCCCGGTGCCGCGTGGCACCTACGCCGGAATGACCGAACAGCAGGTTACTGATGCGCGCAATACCGCGCAGCAGCAACTGATCGGTCTCCTGTCTGGCACCAGACCGCAGAGCGCCGGATACACGCAGGGCGAGGGCGGTCGAAACGTCACGTTTGCCGGGGCATCCGAGGCCCAGCTCCGAAACATGCTTCGTGAATTGAATGCCCTGCTGGGCGTTGGGACGTCACGCCGCGCGATAAGGCCATATTTCCGATGAAGCAGGGCTTTTTCACTCGTATGCGCCAAGCCTTCTCGGGCAAGGCGCAAGCAAACGGTCATGTGCCGGCGACGCTGCCACCAAACTGGATGGGGGGCATGGGCGGCCCGTTCGCCTACGACGCAGCGAATATGTTCGGTGCGGAAACGGCGGACTGGAATCCGTGGCTTCGTTCCCCGGATGCGGAGATTAACATTGATCGCGACCGTATGGCAGCGCGGTCACGAGACCTTTTCCGCAATGACGGCTGGGCTCGGGGGAGTGTTACGCGCATCACGGATAACGTGGTGGGCGCGCAATTTCGCTTGGTTTCCAATCCGGATTATCGTGCGCTTCGTTTCCGACACGGATCGGCATTTGATGCCGTGTGGGCGAAAGAGTTCCGACAAGCCATGGAAGCCGAGTGGCGGATGTGGTCGGAAAACAGCCAGTTGTTTTGCGACGCGGCCCAGAAGCTTACCGTGACGCAGATGTTTCGACTGGCGTTCATGCATCAGATGAAAGACGGCGAAGCCCTCGCCGTTTTGCGCTGGATGCCGGAAAATATCGAGATGGGCGCAGATTATGCGACCACGCTGCAGCTGATCCATCCGGATCGCCTATCAAATCCCTTCCAGCAGATGGACACCCACAGTCTGCGCGGAGGGGTCGAGATCAACAATGATGGTGCCCCGATTGCGTATCACGTTCGGCAGGCTCATCAGTTTGACTATTTCGACGCCATCCAGAGCATGACGTGGGATCGTCTGCCACGGTTCACCCCATGGGGGCGACCGGTCGTCGTCCACTCCTACGATTTCGACGACGCCGGGCAGCATCGTGGCCTGAGTGCATTCATCCCCGTACTCAGCCGTTTCAAAATGCTGGCCAATTACGACAAGGCAGAACTGCAACAAGCTCTGATTCAGACGATTTTCGCGACCTTCATCCAGAGCCCGTATGACCCGGAAGACGTGGAAAACGCTCTCAGTGACGGGGAATTGTCTCAATATCAGAAAATGCGTCAGGAGTGGCATTCGGAGAATAAGCTCACCCTGGGCGGCGCGCGTATCCCGGTCATGCCACCTGGGGAAGAAGTCAAAACGGTTTCTGCCACGCGGCCCAACAGCGGGTTCGACGCATTCCAAGGGACGTTCTTACGAAACCTTGCGGCAGGAATCGGAACGTCTGCCGAGCAGCTGAGCATGGATTATAGCAAGACGAATTACAGTTCGTCCCGCTCCTCCATGCTGGAAATCTGGAAAACGATGCATCGTCGCCGCAACGATTTCGCGGTCAGCTTGGCGAATCCGATCTATTCCGGTTTTGCCGAAGAGGTATTTGACCAAAAGCGCGTTCCGTTGCCGCGTAATGCGCCTGACTTCCTGGATGGCAAAACCGCATACACGCGCTGCTCGTGGATCGGACCTGGCCGCGGATGGGTCGACCCGGTGTCCGAACGTCAGGGTGCCGTCATCGGTCTCGACGCCGGGTTCAACACTCTCGAACGTGAATGCGCCGAACAGGGACTGGATTACGAAGAGGTCCTCGATCAGCGCCAGGTTGAACGCCAGATGATGGCGGAGCGAAACCTTCCTTATCCCCAATGGGCCATGGGTTCCCCCATGAACCAGGCCACAAAGAAACCGGACGCCGAATGAGCAGGTTACCCCATCTCGCACAGCGTCTCTTCAATACGCCGATCGCGATCCAGCCTCAGAAGGCCGAGATCGTGGTGGCGGCATTGGCGGATCGACTGGGCGTTACCCACATGTTCCGTGACGGATCCATGCGCGCTCTGTCACAGTCGTCGATGCTTCTGGCTGACGAGGACCGCGCCCCTGATCGTGCCTACCAGGTCGTGGCTGGCGTCGCGATTATTCCTGTAACGGGAACGCTCGTTCAGAAACTCGGTACGCTTCGGCCGTTTTCGGGAATGACTGGCTATGACGGCATCCGCATCAACTTTCTTGCTGCGTTGAACGATCCCGATGTCGAAGCCATCGTGCTCGATATCGATAGCCCAGGCGGCGAAGTAGCAGGGTGCTTTGATCTTGCCGACGCTATTTACAGCGCGCGCGGGCAGAAGCCGATTCACGCGGTTCTGAACGAGAGCGCTTATAGCGCCGCGTATGCGATTGCGTCTGCTGCTGACCGAATCACTGTGCCGCGCACTGGCGGAACTGGGTCGATCGGCGTGATCTGCATGCATGTGGATCTGACGAAGGCGCTTTCCGAAAGCGGTGTCGTCGTTACCATGATCCGATACGGCGCCTATAAAGCCGAAGGATCCGAGTTTGAGGCCCTGTCGAAAGATGCGCTTGCTCGGATGCAGGCAGACATCGATGAGATGGGCGAACTGTTCTGCGACACGGTTGCGCGGAATCGCTCGATCAAAGCCTCAACTGTCCGTGGCTTTGAAGCCCGGACATTTCTCGGCGCTTCAGGCGTCGATGCGAAGCTCGCGGATGCCGTTGCGGCACCGGATGCAGCATTCGCCGAGCTGCTTGGCTCGCTCTGATTTGTTGCGGCATCGCCGCATTTCTCAAAAGGACATTCCATGGCACGCACCCGCGATGCTTTGCTGGGCTCGAGTGTGAGCTTTGCCCATCTGATCGGCACCGGCGCAAGAGCCGCTCGTCGCGCGAAGCGCGCCGAGGACCGGGACGACGATCAGGAAGATGACGATGCCCCTGGCGCTGACGACGATGACGACGGCACCGACGCGAAGAGCGCCAAGGGCAAGCGCGCGAAAGAGGGTGATGAAACCAGCGACGATGACGCTGATGATGATGGCAGTGACGATGAGCCCAAAAGCCGGAAAACGGCCAGGGGAAAGCGCGCTGACGACGACGGCGATGATGCTGACGACGATGACGCTGATGATGAAGAGGATCCGAAAGCGCGTGCCGCCCGCAAGCGCGAGCGCGCCCGCTGCGCCGCGATTTTCGGCAGCAAGTCGGCCGGCAAGCGGCCTGACCTTGCTGCGCATCTTGCGTTCAACACGAGCCTACCGCGTCGCGAAGCCGTCAGCTTGCTGAAGGCAGCTGCTGCTGGCGAAGAGCCAAAGAAAACCGGTCTGTCCGCGCGGATGGAATCCTTCGGAGACTTCCGTGTCTCGGGATCGGCACCTTCGCCGAACCGGCGGCAGGCTGTCACCAGCTCCTGGGACGCTGCGGCGGCCAGCGCCGGCATCAAAACGCGCCGGTAATTTCATCTGACAGCAAAAGGATCTGACGATGGTCAGCCCTGTTCTGAACGAACATTTTTATACTGGCGCGTTCCTCGTCCGCGAAGCCAATGGCTTTCTGTCGCGCGACGAAGGCGTCCTGGTCAACGAGACATCTGCACCGATCTCCTTTGAAGGTGGTTTGATTCTCAGCTCTGCGACCTCCGTCACCGGTGAGTTTACCTTCAATGAAGGCAACACGGGCAACGGGACGATCGGCGCGATCTCTGTCGCAACCGGGACGGCGCCAGCCAATTATAGCATCGAATTTACCGATGCGACCGACTTCACCGTCACGGCGCCCGATGGGAGTGTCATCGGCACTGGCACGGCCGGGACAGCGTTTTCGGGCGGCGGCCTTGGGTTTACGGTGACGGCAGGCAGCACGCCTTTTGTCGCGGGTGACGGCTTCACCATTGTCGTCGTGGCGACGAGCGAGCCACAGTATGTGCCCTATACCGGTGCTGCAAACGCGGTGGGAGTCTTGTTCAATCGCCGGATCGTTGAAGCCGAAAGCGCCAGCAAGGTGACGGTAATCTCCCGCATGGCCGAGGTGAACGGCGCCGAACTGGAATGGGACGCCTCTGTGGAGGCCGCGGCGAATGCCGCGACGTTGCAGGCGCAGGCGCTTGCTCAGCTCAAGGCGCAGGGCATCGTCGCCCGCTAATCCCGTTGCCGCTTAGCGGTCAAGGATTTCCATAATAATTGGTCACCCGCCCACCTTCTTAGTGTGGCGGGCGTCGCACTGTACGCCCCAGGACGAACATGAGCGTTTTAGACGTATTCAATCAGGACCCTTTCACGAGCATGGAACTCACCACGTTCGTGGACCGGGTGCCGTTCCAGCCGACCGGCATCGGCGATCTTAATATCTTTGAGGATAAGCCGATCCGCACGACCGCGCTGATGGTCGAGGAACGTAACCAGAAGCTCGTCGTGATTCCGACCAGCGCACGTGGTTCGGCGGCAACCGAGCGTCAGACCGAGAAGCGCACAGCGCGTTACTTCGAAACTCCCCGCCTGTCGCATGGTGATACCATTTACGCGACTGAGCTCCAGAACGTGCGTCAGTTTGGCGAACAGTCTGTGCTGATGCAGGTGCAGACTGAAGTTGCGCGCCGACTTGCAGGACCGACCGGCCTGACCTCCAATATGGAATATACCTGGGAGCTGCATCGCCTATCGGCGATTCAGGGCCAGCTCCTCGATGCCGATGGCTCAGTGCTTTTCGACTGGTTTGATGAATTCGGCATCAAGCGGCCGACCGAAATTGGTTTCAACCTGAGTGCAGCAACGCCCAAGGACGGTGCGCTTCGTATCCTCATCAACCAGAAGGTCGTGCGTCCCATGATGCGGGCGGCGCAGGGCGCCTGGACGCCGTCCACGAAGATCTACGCCATGTGTGGCGATGAATTCTGGGACGCGTTGATTACTCACCCGGATGTGTTGAAAACATACTTCAACTGGGAAGCTGCCAAAGAACTTCGCAAGGGAACGGCCTTCGAAGCCATGGATTTCGGCGGCGTGAGCTGGTTCAACTATCGCGGTTCAAACGATAATTCGACTATCGCCGTGCCGACAGACAAGGCGAAGTTCTTCCCGGTTAATGCGCCTGGCGTCTTCCAGCGGGCACTGGCACCGGGCGAATCCGTTGAATGGGTCAATACGCCGGGCAAGCCGATGTATGTGATCCCGATTTTCGATCGTGATCGCAATTTCTGGTGGCGCCAGGAAGTCTATTCCTACCCGCTGCACATTTGCACACGACCGGAAATCCTCCAATCCGGCCGCCTGGGGAGCTGATTCGATGCCATTGGATTGGGACAAACTCGTCATTGGACCCTGTCAGCAGATTTTCAGTGACGATCCGATCCAATGGCAGTCATCGCTCTTGGGAGGTCTGATTCCCATCAGCGGAATCTTCGATGAAGGGTTTCTGGCGCTTCAGCCTCTTGGTGGGGAGGAAGACGGGCTGACCCCCGTACACGTATCCAGTGCCAAGCCTATTGTTGGCATACAGCTGTCGCAGTTCGTCCAATACGGCGTTGAACCGCAACAGGGCGATATTCTGATTATCAGAAAGCAAACCTACCGGATTCAGGAGGTGCGGTCTGATAGCCATGGTTCAGCAACGCTCATCCTGAACGATGCGGAAAGAGAAAATGACCCTTTACCGTTCGGACCTCCGCGAAATGGCGGCGCAGGCTTTGCGGGACGCTGACACGCTCGCCGGTGAGAATGTCTTTACCGCCCGGTCCTGGCCAGTGACCCCTGCCGCCCTCCCCACTATTCAACTTCAGGTTCCTGAAGATGACGGCGAGAGTATGGGGCGCTCTGCGCAAGGCTTCACTCGCGTTGCAAATCTTGCCATTCGAGCCAAGGTTCTTGGCGGAACGCCTGAGAAAGCAGAACTGACCGCTGAGGTAATTGGCGAGCAGATCGAAATGGCGCTGATGTGCAGCGCGGCTCTTCAAGAGGCGATTCAGCAGGTCACGCATCTTCGATCGAGCCTCGTTATTGATAGCTCGGGCAGGAATCATATCGCTGAGCTCAGGATCCTGATGGGCCTGGAATATTCCGAGTATTTTCCGCCTCCAGGCACACCGCTGGCCGAGATCAAGGGCCAGATGCAGGCCGAGGGCAATCCCGATTTCGCCGATATGGCGGTCCCATTTCCACAGAATTGAGGTTTTCCATGTTGGTGAAACCGGCACTGGGCCGCGCTGTGCGCTGGCCCGGCACGCGGCGTTTGCTCGCCGAGAGCGGGCAGGACGTTCCTGAAACGAGTTTCTGGCTTCTGGCCCTGCACAATGGCGATGTCGAGAAGGTCGATCCTTCTCCCGTCAAGGCGGTGTCGCCTCCTATCGAGACGCATGAGGTGTCGGCATGAGCGGGACCATCACAGTGCCGGGCTATAACGCTGCCAATCGGGTTCCCGGCTTCTATTTCGCGCTCGACAACTCCAAGGCCAACACAGCTTCGGCAGCGCGGCGCGTGCTGATCGTCGGGCAGCAGCTGGCAGGCGCATCGGCCGTGGCCGGTGTGGCGACGCTGTCGAACGGGCCGAGCGACGCGATCGCCAAATACGGCGCGGGTTCGCAGTGCGCCCGGATGGTGGCGCGCTATCGCAAGCTCGACAGCTTCGGCGAAGTCTGGGTCCTGCCTTTGGCCGACGACCCGAGTGCCGTTGGTGCGACGGGCAGCTTCACGATCTCCGGGACTGCGTCGGCCTCCGGTACGCTGCCACTGTATGTCGGCGATCAGCTGATCTCCACGCTGGTGACGGCGGGCGATACGGCGGCCACGATCGCGGCCAACGTTGTTGCAGCAGCTGCCGGCGTGACGAACATGCCGGTCTCGATCGCGATCGATGGCGCGCAGAGTGCCAAGATCGATGTGACGGCGCTCAACAAGGGTATGTCGGGGAACGATATCGCGCTCGGTGTCGCGCTGCTCGGCACGCCGGGTGGCCAGTCCGTCCCGGCAGGTGTGTCGGTGACGATTGGCGCCATGTCCGGTGGCACGACCAATCCGACGAACGTCGCCTCGGTCCTGTCGACGCTCGGCAACCGCGTCTATGACCTGTTCATCCATCCCTACACGGATGCGGGCAGCCTCAGCGCCCTCAAGAGCCTGTTCGATAATGACACGGGTCGCTGGTCGCCGATGCAGCAGCTCTATGGTCACGGGATCACCGCGTATCGCGGCACCTATGGGCAGGCAACGGCGTTCGGTCTGACACAGAACGATCCGCATCAGACGATCATGCCGATCTCTGACAGTCCGAACGCGCCGATGGACTGGGCAGCGGAAATCGGTGCGCAGGTTGCCGTGTCGATGCGTAACAACCCGGCGCTGCCGATCAGTGGTATTCCGCTGACCGTCATGGCGCCATCCGACGCGGGGCGCCTTACCTTCGATCAGCGATCCAGCCTGCTGTATGACGGGATGTCGACGCACACGGTCGCCGATGACGGTACAGTATATATAGAGCGGCTGCTGACGACATATCAGCAGAATGCCGAGGGACAGCCGGACAACAGCTATCTCGATATCGAGACGCTGCTGCAGGCGGAAGTCTGCCTGCAGGATATGAGCAGCTTCCTTGCACAGCAGGTGGGCGGTTCGATCCTGGTGGCGGACGGCACCAAGATCCCGGCCGGTGTGAAGGCGACCACGGCCCAGCTGATCGGCAAGCTCTGTGCGTCGCGCTATCGCTGGCAGGCGTCGCAGCTGTGGGTGCAGAACGCTGACACCTTCGCGGCGAACATCGTCGCGCAGAATATCGGCGGTGGCGTGGTCAAGTTGCTGATGCCCTACGACTTCGCCAATCAGCTCTGGGTCATCGCGGGCAACGCCCAATTCGTGAAATCGTAAGGAGGGGACCGTGTCCGGATCCGTTTATCGCGGGCCCCTCGCGGGCACCGCGACCTGCACCATCAATGGCGAGCCGTGGAGCATCGTCAGCGAATGCCAGTATCAGCCTTCGGGCGATGTCAACGAGACCCTGAAAGGGCAATCGGCGGTTGAAGGCTTCTCGGTCATGCCGCAGCAGGGCTTCGTCCAGATGACCCTGCGTGACCGGCGCGATCGCGACGTTTCGGCGTTTCAGGGCGCGTCGGGGCTGACCATCGTGATCGTCCAGGCCAATGGCAAGGTCGTCACCTGCACCAATGGGTGGCAGACCGAGGCGATCAATCTCAACACGCAGGAAGGCACGTTCGAGCTGCATGTCGAAAGCGACAGCGTGACCGTGGATGTGGTGTCCTGATGACCCAGCCGACTGATCAGGAACTGCTGGCGGCGCTGTCGCCGGTCGATGACGAGGTGAAGGAGGGCGTCGAGGAAGGCGTCTTCGTTCCCCCGAAACCGATCGAGACGAAGACGGGCCAGTTCACTGAACTTCGGCTGCATGAGCCGAGCGTCTTCGCCTTTCTTTGCGCAACGCAGGTGATCGGCAAGCGGGCGACACTCGAATCGGTCTACGATTCGCAGATCGATCTCGTGGCACGCGTCGCCGGCTGGCCCAAGACGGGGATTGAGCAGCTTGGATCCCGCCAGCTCGACGAAGCGATCGAATACGTCGTGAAATTCGAGCGTGACGCGCGCCGGGATCTGGACGAGACGCCGGATTTCTCCGAGCAGCTCATCCTGTCCTTCGATCCCCCGATCGATGGTGGTGGTCGGCAGCACGGCGAGATGATGCTGCGTGAGCCCGTCGTAGCGGAACGTCGCCGTTTCAAGGTGATTGAGGCCAAGATGACGGCCGAGGCCTCGTTCCGGGCCGAGATCAAGCTTGTCGAAGACGTGAGCGGCTGGCACCCGGCAGCGGTCATGCGACTGCCCATCAGCAAATTCGTCAAGGCGGCCGACTATCTCACCGGTTTTTTTACCTCTGGCCAGGCGATTGGGAGCAGCTCCCGGCTGACCTGAGCCAGATCTTCACCGGCTGGACGCGCGGCGACCAGGAAAGTCTGTCCGGCACGGCCATGATGGCGGCGGTCGCAGACGCACGCCGGATCGTCGAGCAGCGGCAGAAGGAAGCAAGGCGTGGGAACCGGCGTTAAGGTCGCGATCAGCGCGAAGGATCAAGCCAGCTCTGCGCTGGAAAGGATCAATACGCGCATCGCGCGGCTGCAGGAACCTGTCAGGCGGGCGCAGGCAGCGATGTCGCGTTTCGGCTCTCTGACCGGGCTCAATCGCCTCAGTGACGGCTTCTCGCGCGTCACACGCTCGGCGATGGGTTCGTATCGGGCGATTGGTCAGATCATTCCCGCGCTAAGCGCGATCACCAGCGTCGCCAGTATTGCCGGCGTTTTCAGCATGGCCCGTGCCTGGGGGCAGATGGGCACGAACCTGCGGACGTCGGCGCGTGCGATTGGCATGTCGCCTGCACGTCTGAAGTCGCTGCAGAACGCGACAGATCTGGCGGGTGGATCGGCCGAGGCAATGTCCGGCGCCCTGCAAGGCTTGTCGGAAACGCGGTGGCGGGCCGTCAACGGATACGCTCCAGAGGCGGTTGCGCAATTTAACGCGCTGGGCATCAGTCTTCAGGATCTGCACAAGCTGGCGCCTGAGCAGATGTTTGATCGAATTGCCAAGAAGCTGAGGGCTATCCGCGACCCGGCGGCTCGCACGATCGCGGCGACGCAGATTTTTGGCGGCGCGGCGCAGGGCTTGCTGCCGATCTTCCAGCAGACTGAGAAGGAATGGCTGGCGAACGTCGCGGCCGGCGAGAAAAACGCCGGGATGACGGACAAGAACGTCGAGGCGGCGGCCAATGCCGAGCGTTCATATCGAAGCCTGACGCAAGCGGCCGAGGGATTTCGAAACGAACTGGCTGAGGCGCTGAGCCCCGCCATTCTCCCCGTCATCCAGATGATGCGAGACTGGGTCGTTGCCAACCGAGACTGGATCAACACCAGTATCGCTCGGCATGTCCGCCAGCTTACGACCTGGCTGAAGAACGGCGGCTGGGCTGAGATCAAGAAAGATATCTTTGCCGTCGGAGACGCGCTTTTGCGCGTGCTTCATTTCATCGAGCGGCTGGACGATTCGCCTGCCTTCCGTCGGATATTAGGCGGTGGTGCCCCTGGGGCGGGTTCCTCTGAGTCTACCACGAGCTGGGGCGAATTTTTCGGCGGAACGGGCGCCATGCAGGGTGTGGGTGGCCCGTTGAATGCGCTGTATGAGCGCCGTCAACGCGCGCGCCTCGCCCAATTGCAGCTCGACCTTCGCGGCCCGCATTCTTCCGGCCCGTTGGGAAGCATCCGCAATTCCCACCTGCGTTCCGATCCGATTTTCTATCGAGACTATCAGTCTTTGAGGAAGCTGGGTCTGACGCCGGCACAGGCCTCCGGCATGGTGGCGAGTGAATATGCGGAAAGCGCCGGCAATGAGCGCGCCGTCAATGGCTCGCATTATGGTCTGTTCCAGTGGGATACTGAGCGTCAGGGCGATTACGCCGCGATGAACGGCGGCCGCAGCATTCTCGATGCGACGCATGACCAGCAGCTCAAATTCGCGGTCGATGAGCTCCGGACAACCCGTGGGGGTGCCGGGCGTCGCGTCCTGTCGGCGACAACGGCAGCCGATGCAGGACACGATTTCGCCTACTACGATGAGGTTCCCTACACCGACGAGGCGCGGCGGGAAGCCGAGTCGCAGCGCAGGGCGACCATTGCCAACCAGTTTTACGAGCGATTTGGCAATAACGATCGCTACGGCAGCAACTGGTTCGCCCGCGATCTCCATCAGGGTCTGTATGACCTCAAGGATATGGTTGGTGGTGGCCCGCAGAAACTGCGGGTCGAGGTTGCGCACACGAACGCACCGCCCGGTTCGTCCGTGCGCGTCACCGGCACCAGTTCTGGTCTGACGGTGCATAGCGTCAGTCAGCAGCGCGCCATGGATCCGATCAACACCGCCACAGGGAACTGAGCATGTCCGGAACGTTGACCCGCACGGCCGCTGAGTTCCTGCAGTGCTCGTTCCGAGGCGTCCCGTTCGCGGTGGTCGGTGGCGGCGGCTCGAACGGTCGGCGCCTGGCGTCGCATACCTACCCCTATCGGGACGGGATAGAGGTCGAGGACCTCGGCAAGGCCGCACGCTCATATCGAATCGCTGGCTTCGTGGTCGGTCCGTTCGCTTACGCGCAGCGTGACCTGCTGGTGACGGCAGCCGAGACGAAAGGCTCGGGCCTGCTGATGCATCCGACGATCGGTGTCGTGCAGGCGCATTGCGTTCGGTTCGAGTGGCGCGAGCGCGACGGTGTGAAGAACGTCGTCGATCTCGACTTCGAGTTCGTCGAAAAGACGAACTACCTCAGCAACATGATCCTCACGTCGCTGCATGCGGCGATCGGCGTCGCGGCGCTGGCGATGTCCGTTGCGGCGGCGTCCGATTATGCCTCGAATACCAGCGCATCGTTTGCCGAGGGAAGTTCGGTCAATCGGGCGGCGGTCGCCGTGGCATCCGGATGGTCGACCTCTGCGACGCAAGCAGCGAATTCGCCTCAGGCGTTGTCGTCTGCGGCATCGGTCTTGCCGGGTAACAACGGACGATACGCTGCCGGAAATGGTGGTCTGACGGATCCGAATGCGACGGAAGCATCTGTGATCGATGAGCTGACGGCCGATCGGGCGACGATTGCAGCGGCCGTTTCCAATGTGGCGGCTGCGAACGGCGCCTCGGAGATCGCCGCGGCGGTCTTCGCGCTGACGGAAGCGGTCCGGGCATCCCTCGCGGATCCGGGCGCGCAGATCGCCTTGTTGCTGCCGATGGTCGCTTGTGCGCCGGTCGTCACGACGTCCAGCGCGCCGATCGGTGCAGCGATCGCCACGGTTCAGACAGCCACGGCTGCACTGTGTCGTCAGGCGGCGCTGTATTCGATCGCGCAGGCCTGCTCGGACTGGACGCCGGCATCGTCGGACGACGCTCAGGCACTGTCCGCGCAGGTGGCGGCCCTGTTCGATGCGGAAGCAACGATCGCAGCGGATGCGGGCGACGATGCAACGTGGCAGGCGATGCGCGATTTGCAGGCGCAGGTGACGCAGGATCTTGCGAACCGGGCGGCGCGTCTGCCCGACATCGTGACGATCACGCGCAACGCGCCGCTGCCTGCCCTTCTGCTGGCGCAGCAGCTTTACGCCGATGCGACGCGCAGCGACGAGCTGATCCAGCGCGCCGATCCGATCCATCCGGCGTTCATGCCGACAGAATTCAAGGCATTGTCATCGTGAGTGGATTTATCAGCGAGCTGAAAAGCATTCTGGGCTGGGATGCCGCCACGTCGGAAGTCGCCTCGATCAAGGTGGGCGGCCAGATCATCAGCGGATGGACGTCGGTCGTGATCCGCTGTGGCGTGGACATCATGCCCTGGACAGCAGATTTCGGCATGACGTCGTATCAGCCAGCAGACGGCACGACCGTCGATATCACGTCGGGCGCGGACTGCGCGGTCTATATCGGCACGACGCTGGTGCTGACCGGCTATGTCGTGACCGTGGTCGAGGACCTCGACGGCGATAACCATACTCTCCAGATCTCGGTCGCCTCTAAGAGCATCGATCTTGTTGATTGCGCGGCCGAGTTCTCGACCTATCAGATGAACGGCACGAACGCTCTTGCGATCGCCCAGCGGGTCAGCGCGTTTGCCGGGATCAATGTCGCGTCGATCAACGGCGCGGGCAATATCGATGTCCAGCAGTTCTCGATCATCCTGACGGAAACAGCCTACGAGGTCATCGAACGCTTGAGCCGCCTTGCGGGTGTGCTCTTCTATGACCAGCCGGACGGCAGCATCGCCCTTTCGGGGGTCGGTAGCTCCCGATCGGCCTCCGGCTTCCAGATCGGGCGGAATGTCGAACGGTTCACGCGCGTGGACAGCCAGGCTGGGCGTTACTCCGACGTGACGGCCATCCTGGCCACCACCATCATGCTGTTCACGAAACCCGGCGACCAGGGTTATGTCGATCAGATGAAGGCGCTGACGGCCGGGCCGGTTGCAAAGGATCCCGGCGTCACGCGACCGCGTCACATGCTGATCCCGGTCGAGCTCGGCGATCCAGGTCTGTCGCTGCCGATCACCACGAAGCGAGTGCAGTGGGAAGTGGCGCGGCGTTACGGTCGGTCGCAGCCCGTCAATGTGACGTGCGACAGCTGGCGCGACACGGAAGGCAAGCTTTGGCAGCCGAACATGGTGGCCCCTGTCACCACGCGCTCCGGGCGTTCGGTCGATCTTGTCATTGGCGAGCTGACTTTCCGTCAGGATGACAACGGCACGCACGCAGACGCTGTGCTGATGCCGAAGGAAGCCTTCCTGCCGGAACCGATAATCCTGCCGTTCCAGCAGAATGAGGGCATTGCCGCGCTCAGCAGTTAGGATTTTCCATGTCCATGGTCATGACGCGCCTGGCGCGGCGCATTTCGATGGCGCTCGGCATCGGGCGCCAGACGGCGGACACGAACGAATCCACTAGCACACCGACCGTGCAGGTCGCCCTGAATGGCGGTGAGCTGCGGTCAGATGTGCCGATGGTGCAGCTCTACGGCTTTGCCAGCCGATCGGTGCCGGGTTCGGATGTCATCGTCGTCTTCCAGGACGGTGACCGCTCGCGTGGCGTGGCGGTCGCAACCGGCGATCAGCGCAACCGGCCGACAGATCTCCAGCCGGGCGAGGTCTGCGTGTTTCATCCGCAAACCGGCAGCCGGATCTGGATGAAAGCAGACGGCTCCATTGCGATCGTGCCGCATAACGGACAGGCGCTGCTGGACGGCACCCTGACCGTCACGAAGGACGTCATTGCGAACGGTGTTTCGCTCGTGAACCATCTGACCAGCGACGTGCAGCCGGGATCCGGCCAGTCTGGACCGCCCGTCGCCACCTGAACGGAACATCATGGATATCGCGATTACTTGGAACGTGCGCGAGTGTCGCGGCGACTGGTCCATCGTGTCGAGCGATCTGGCGCTGGATAATCCGTTGCGTACGGCAGTCATGGTCAGCTTGTTCACGGATCGCGTAGCGCCCGAGCAGCCATCATCCGGCGATCAGGCGGTTGGCATCGCGGCGCCGGGCAATGCGGCCAACAGCGGGATGAGCGATCGGCGAGGGTGGTGGGGTGATGCTTACGCGGATCTGCCGATTGGCTCGCGTCTCTGGCAGCTGCGCCGCGCGATCAAATCCGGGGATCACGCCATTCCATTAGAACTCGAAGCGATCTGCCGCGAGGCCCTGCAATGGCTGATCGATGACGGCGTGGCCAGCGGGGTGACCGTGAATGCGGCATGGAGCGCGCTCAGCAGCAGCACTGTCGAGTTTGCCGTGACGATCGCCGAGCCGACCGGCTCGACACAGACATTCTATTATTCCTGGGCTTGGGAGGGCCTGACCTGAATGGCCTACCAGCGTCCGACTCTCGCCCAGCTGCGGCAGCAGGCCCTGCAGGACGTGCTCAACGGTGGCATCCCGAATGTGGTCGCCGTGTTGCGCTTCTCGGTTCTCTACGTGTTGTGCATGGTTTTGGCTGGGCTGGCGAACCTGCATTATGGCTACCTCGACTGGATTGCCAGGCAGGCGGTGCCGTGGACAGCCACCGGTATATTCCTTGAGGGATGGGCGGCTCTCAAGGGAAAGACTCGCCAGGCCGCCACGGCGGCCAGCGGATCCGTGACATTCGTCGCCAGCGGGACGGATGTCATTCCGCCCGGCACGACAGTCCAGATCACCGGGGGGCTGTCCGCGACCACGACCGCCGACAGCGTCACGGCAAACGGCAGCACTGTTGCCGCCTGCACGATGGGCGCGACAGGCGCGGCCGGTAATCTTGCGGTCGGCGCTGTGGCCACGCTGGGTAGCCCCGTGCCGGGTGTGCAGAGCGTGGGCGTCGTCAGCGCGCCGTTTACCGGCGGCGCCGATATCGAAACGGACGACAGCCTGCGCAACCGGATGCTGGATGCCTTTGCGGAAGGCGGACAGAACGGGGCGGCGGACGACTATGAGGGATGGGCTCTCGATGTCCCCGGCGTGACGCGTGTCTGGGTCAATCCGCTCGGATTCGGTGCGGGAACGGTCGTTGTCTATATCATGCTCGATAATGCCGAAGCCGCCAATGGCGGGTTCCCACAAGGAACAGACGGCACCGCGAGCAAGGACCCGCGCTATGTGACGGCATCAGGCGACCAGCTTACGGTCGCCGATGCGATCTACGCCGTGCGTCCGGTCACGGCACTCGTCATTGTCTGTGCGCCGGTCGCCCAGCCGGTCAACTTCACGATCTCCAGTCTCGGCAGCAACAATACATCGGCGACGCAAGCCCTGATTACTGACGCACTGGCGGACATGTTTACGCGGTTGTCATCACCTGGAGGGACGATCTACCCCAATCAGTGGAACGAGGCGATTGCGGCGCTTGGCTTGTCGCAGTTCAATGTGTCTTCGCCATCAGGGCCGGTTACTGGCGTGAACGCGGGCGCCATGCCTACGCTCGGCACTGTCCAGTGTTCGGCGTAGCGCGTGAGCAATATCACGTTCTCGGCGGAGGCGTTCCGTCAGGCGTTGCTGCGGTTGCTGCCCTCCGGCGCAATCTGGTCGCGCGATCCCGATGCCCTGCCGAGCCGGCTTGCCGGCGTCTGGGGCAGGACCTTCTTTCGTAATGGCGCGCGTGCCGCCAACCTCCTGACCGACGCTTTCCCGGCGACTGCCGTGGAGCTGTTGCCGGAATGGGAGGCTTCTCTCGGCCTGCCTGATCCGTGCGCGGGCACCGATCCAACGATCGCATCGCGTCAACGCCAGGTCGTCACGCGGCTGACCGACAGTGGCGGTTCCTCGATCGCCTATTTCACGGCTTTCGCGGCATCGCTGGGCTACGACATCACGATCACCGAATTCGTGCCGGCGCGTGTCGACATCATGACGGTCGAGGAACCGCTCTACGACGAATCGTGGGCGTATGCCTGGCAGGTCAATGCCCCGGCGAGCGTGGTCAGCTATTTCGAAGTCGATCAGTCCTATGTCGAAGAGCCGCTCGCCAGCTGGGGCAGCTCCGCGCTGGAGTGCGAGCTCCGTGCGCGTGTGCCTGCGCACACCATCATCATCTTTTCGTATTCGGGCCAAGGGGCCGTCGGCATCTGGGATGCCGGGATTTGGGGCAGGGACAGCTGGGGATGACACTTGCTGTAGGACAGCCGATCGAACTGTCGGACGTGCAGAGCCTGGTCAACGGCCGGCTGTCGCCGACGGGCGTGGGCTCGGGGCTGCTGTTCACCGTCACCGGCGCGCCATCGGCGGCGACCGGCTACGAGATCGTCGCCGACGAGCATCTGATGCGCGCCTATGGCGCCACCTTCGACGGCAGCCACGACGATTCCGGGGCCATTCAGGCGATCATCAACGCGTCCCGCACGCTGACACCGGCGCCGATCGCGCTGCCGACCATCCTGTTCCGGTTTCCGGCATGCGGCAGCCTGATCGCCAACCGGATCACCAGCGGCGCGCATAACATCTCGATCACCGGGGCCGGGCAGCAGAACACCGTTCTGGAAATGATTTCGGGCGGTGCCGGCGGATGGCAACATGGCACACAGTCGGCACCGGCAACCGGCTATTTCCAGTTCTCCAATGCGATGCTGCAGGACGGCAATCCGCATGGTTCGGGCTCTATCGGTATCGAGATCAACGCCGCGCCGAGCAACTTTCCGAATTGCCTGACCACCACGGATTTCACGCTGTTCAAGTGGGCACGCCCGATGGTCGTGCGTAACGTGCCGCGAGGATGGGAGTGCCGAAACGGCTGTTTCTTCGGCCCGGATTACTCCGTCCAGCAGTATGGTGCGATCGACGTCGTCAGCAACAACACCGGGCATGGCTGCTTCAGCTACACCTTCGCCAACGTCATGACCGTCAACTACTTCTGGGGGTGGCGTTACAATGTGGCGTGGCAGCTGGAAGGGCAGGTCTTCTATTCCTGCCGTTCCTATTCCGGATGGGGCATGGTGCAGGCGAATGTCAGTCCGTCAGCTCTGGGGTCGGACATCGCGGATTACCAGTCGCCGCTATGGTACTTCACCGATTGTGACTGGCAGGGCTACGGCTACGGCTACGATCTGAAGAACGTGCGCAACGTCCGCATCCGCGGCGGCTATCTGATCAGCAATGCGCTGGACAACACCAGTGGCTCGGTCCTTCCGCCTGCGCCGGGCGACACGACGAACACGCCACGCACACGTCGTGCCTATGTATCGCTGATCGACTGCGCCGATGTCGTCAGCGACGGCCTGTGCTGCGATTTTTCCGACGCCAACGGCGGCGACACGTCAATCTTCTATACCGACAACAAGACGAATGGCGCCCGGTTTCGCGGGACGTCGTTTCTTGCCGCGACGAATCCCTACACTGCCTTCGAATACCAGGCAGGGGGCACCAGCAATCGGGCAGGCGATTTCGATTCCGTCTTCCTGCTCTGGCCTTCGGGTGTCCAGCGGGTGCAGGACGGCAGCAACAACCAGATGGTCCAGTCGTTGCTGCGGCCGCTTGCCGGACAAGGAATTCACGCGGACGTTAATGAAAACGGCACGATGACCGTTGCCACGGTGGCCATGAACCAGGTCATCGACAGCAACGGCAATATTGCTGTGCCCTTCCCGACGCGTTCGAACGGTGCGCCGTTTTTCCAGAGTCCCTCGGGCCCGACCGTCACGCACGATCAGCAGAACGCGCTCGTGCAGGTCGGTTACGGCTCGCAGGTGTCGGTCACCAATACCGGATTCGTGCTGAACTTCGGCAAGTCGTCGGCCGGGACCCAAATGAATATTCCCTACATCGCAAAAGGTGAATGATGGCGCTTGAAAAGAACGTCACGGACCCGGTCACGGGCGTCAGCGCCAGCTACTGGGCGATCCGTGAGGACAAGATCATGGGGGCACCGGTCAACCGGCGTCAGGTCTGGCTGGGCGGCTATGACGGATCCGCGGCGGTGGGCATCAGCCCCGCGCGTCTGAACCTCTGGTTTCAGTTCGCGGCGTCCGATCTCGGTGTGTCCGACGTCTCGGAGGCCAGCTGGGCCCAGATTTATGCCGCGATCCTCGCCCTCGCCAATGCGGCGTCCGACAACGCCGTCAGCCTCGATGTCAGCGCCCTTGCGGGCGCGCAGACCGTATAAGGAGCCCGTTCTCATGGGACTGCTCAAAGATGTCTCGGTGACCAATGGGACGCGTCGGCGCCTCCAGCGGGCAGACACGGCCCCGCCGCCTTTCCCGACAGCGACCTACTGGCGCATCCACGCCGTCACGGTCGAGCATGGCACCACGCCGCGCGTGTCGATCGCCATGTCCGGCTACACGGACAAGGAGGCCAGCGATCGTGGTGACCCATGGTGCGCCGGCCGCAAATTCATGTTTTCCGCGGAGGATCTTGGGCAGGCGGATCTGCATACGCTCAGCACGGCGGTGCTCTATCGCGCCATCGTTCGCAAAATCAACGCCGCGCCGGAGGGCGACATGACGCCGGCTGTGGCACGTGATGCGCTGTTCGGCGCGACGGCGGCATAAGGAGAGCGCTTCATGTTCCTCAATGACGAACCGAGCAGTGTTGCCGACATGCCGGCGATGCCGGCGGCAACCGGCAATACGCCCGGCTGGTTCACGGGCGGCAACCCTGCCTCCGGACAGGGGCCATCGCTTGTCCGATTCTGGCACGTCAATCAGCTCTTCGCGGAATTCAAGGCGTTTCTCGATGCGGCCGGGATTGCGCCGCAGAAAGGCGCTCTCAATCAGGTTCTGACGGCGTGTCAGCAGATGTTCGCACCGGCCAGCGCCGTTCAGGGGCGCCTCCTGCGTACGCAGATCTTCAACGGCGGAACCGGCTTCGTGTCTCTCCTTTCGACGACGCGTCTGATCCGCCTGTCCATGGCGGCTGGTGGTGGTGCCGGCGGCGGCGTGGACGCCAGTCAGAGCAATGGTGCCTGCGCTGGCTCGGCGGGTGCAGCCGGTGCGGAGATCGTGGCCGATATCCTGGTATCGGCATTTGCCAATACGTCGGCGATTCCTTTCATCATCGGAACGGGCGGCGTTGGGCAGTCCGCCGCCAACGGGACGAATGGCGGTGCAACATCGTTCGGTTCATCCACATCGGGGCCGTATTTCTCTTGCGGAGGCGGCAACGGCGGCGTCAAGGGCGGCAATGTCGGTCCGGGCACGTCGGGGCAGACAGGGCAATCGATCGGCGGGCAGCCGACGATCACGAACTGGAGCGGCACCACCCGGCGCGCGAAGTGGGGCATTAACGGTCCGAACGGACTGGTCATGGCCAATAGCGGCAATGCGGCTGGCGTTGCTTTGTCCGGCATCGGGGCGCCCAGCTCTTTTGCATCGGGCGGCTTCAATACACGTAACGGCGTCGGCTCGAATGCCACCGGCTACGCGGCCGGCGGCGGCGCTGCGGCATCTTTGGACGGTAACGCGTATGCCGGCGGCAACGGAGGCGGGGGCATTCTGATCGTCGATGAATACTCGTGAGCGCGGTGCCGTTCAGCGGATGGACGGTGGCGCCGTCGCGCACTCTTCCGCTCGCCGCGCCAAGCCAGCGCCCGCTGGTCGGATTGCGTCAGGCGGCGCTTTCGCTTGTTTGGATACCGAAAGCGCCGACCGATCTGCTGGATTTCGCGCTAGATCCCACGGACTGGCTTGCCGATAGTGGCGATATGCTGAGCAGTATGCAGGTCGTGCTACCAGCTGCGCAGATCATGGGGGATCTGGTGGCGCTGTGGGCGGGACCGCTGAATGGGATGGCCGCTGTCTTTTTGGCCGGGGGCCAGCCGGGCACGAACGTCACGATCGCCGTGCAGATCGAGACGGCGGCGGGGCGTCGCCATACCGAGCAGGTTTCAGTGCAGATCAATGCGGCGACCAGTGCGGGTGCGGTCGCGAGCGCGCCAATCCTGTCGGGTGGCTATGGCATCGCGCCCAATCTGCTTCGTCTGGCCGATGGCACGTTTCTGACCGATGCCGCCGGTCGCCCCTTTGCAATATCGTGAGATGACATGTCCGGAAGCACGACGACGAACACAGGCGGCGCGACCGCCACCGTGCCGGGCGGCACGGCATTTTCCGCTCTTCCACAACAATCGACGCCACCCAGCTCAGGCGATGGCTTTCTGGGTGTGTTTGGCGGTCAGTTCCAGTTTCTGACGGCTGAGCAGGCCTGGGCGGGTGCGGTGCCGATCGCGGGTGGGGTGTCCCTGACAGGGTCGCTCGGTGGCATAGCGCCAACTGCTCCAGCCCATCTGACGACCAAGGCTTATGTCGATACGGCGATTGCCAGCGTGACTGGCGCAGTATCACAGGCTGCTGGCCAGGCGCAGGTCTCCGCCACGAACGCTGCCAACGCCGCGGAAGGGGCTGCCAATGCCGCGACACTGGCGGTGACGGCCAAGATCGGCAAGGCGGGCGGCGCGGCGGCCTTGTCGCCGGACGGCAATCTCATGCTCGGGACGGTTGAGTTCCTTGGCGTATCGTCCAGCGGCCTGCCGCTTCTCATTATCGATGTGCCGGACTCGGATCCGGGCGTGGCGAACGCGCTCTGGAGCAACGGTGGGGCACTGTGGCTATCGCCTGGAGCATCTACATGATCGGCAAAACCCTGCGGTTTCTGATGGCGGCTTCGGCCGCCTTTTTTGTGCCTCCTGCCATGGCCGCGCCGGGCATCCTGGCGCAGGCGACCAGCGCCGCGCAGTCTCTTGGGCGCTATGCGCCGATGAAGCCGCCGGGTGGGCTTGATCTGGCCACGCCGCTGGGTGGTGCAACCGGTCCAGCCCTCCAGGCGTTGGTTCAGACGGTAAATAATTCAGCCCAGCTGGATGCGAATCAGAACGTGACGAATCCGCTTCTTTCGACGCAGGCTCAGATCAACGTCAACGGCTCGGCGTATTCGCAGATGGCGTCGGGCGATCTGTCGGCGATCGGCGGCGGATACGACGTGTCGTTCATCGGCGGGATCGCGGCCCAGACCTTGCCGGGTTCGCCTTATGGTTCCGGTTATGCGCAGCCGGGACACTTGATTATCACCGGCAATCCGTCCGGTCCCTATGACGCCGGTTGCGTGCTCTGCCTTGGAGAAGACCCAACCGTTCATCCAGGCATGCCGATCTCCGGCCAGGACTATCGCGGCGGTTTCGTCTCGACGCATGACGCCGTGCAGTTCGAGCAGGTGCCGACGAACGCCATGGCGCGCATGATCCTGGCTGTCGATCACTACACCGCGACAGCCGTCGTGCTGAAAACCGCCCTGACGGCGGCCCAGATCGCACAGATCCATTCGGGCATGTATATCGTCACCAACTCGGTGCCGGGCGGGGCCACGCAGACCGCGATCGGCGATGCCAGCCTGAACGGTGCGCTTCCTTCGTTCCAGAATTATGCCGGAAACGTGCAAAGCGTTTCGGAGGGCGGCACGACAATCAACGTTTATGGCTGGGCGCAGGAGCAGCAGCAGGGTGGCGCGGTGCCGAGCACATCGTCGCTCGATACGGTCTGGGACCCGGCCACGACATCGGCGGTCGTCTATCTCGGCATGCCGAACAAGACCTTCGGCCAGAACGTCTACATGACTTACGACGGCAGCCGCGGCGGTCAGGGCGGCAGTGCCGCCACGTCCCTGATCCATCAGATGGAGTGGAACGAGGTCGATGAGATCGTCAACAACACCGCCAGGGACCGGGAGGTCAGCGTCCACGGCCTGACACTGACGACGAACGCGAGCGGCCCGAACCAACTGACATCGGACAGCTATCATCTCAAGCTGGCGGGCGGCCAGCAGAACTATATCATAATGCAGCCGCAGTGGTGGACGACGCTGATTAGCGGCGACAACCTGTATGTCGGCCAGCCGCAGGGACCGGCGCTGACGGCCAATACAAGTTCTGTCCTGTTCCAGGTGGCGCAGTCCACGAACACCGGGAGCGCGACATGGGCGTCCCACCACATGATCCGGCTGATGGCGTGGAACAAACGTAACACCGCAGACGATGGGACGAGCTATACCAATATTACGACGAACCTCGGCGTGGGCGTCGATGGCACAGCCAGCACCGTGCCAAGCCAGATACAGGGACACCTTGAGTTCACGCCGGCCGCCAACCCCTACGGGCTGTCAATCTGCTCGAGCGGGCAAAGCGGCGCGACGTGCAGCATCCAGCTCGATAACTATGGCAACCCCAACGTCATCCAGCAACTCAACCTCACAAAAGGCGGCTGGCTTAACTTCGCCGACAAGTACGGCAACGAAGGCGGCTGGATACAGCCGCCAAATGGTTCGGATACGACCGGGGCGACGCCTGTCAATGAGGTGGATGTTCACTTCCCGGCGGATAACGGTCTGCTCAACATTCTCGGCACCGCAAGGACATACGCGCTATCGGTAAGCGCGGCCGCGTATAATCCAGCCACGACAAGCGGTTCTACCACGACAGCGGCGTCGGTGTCCGGCCAAGGCACCTACCAGACGTGGAACCAACTGCACTCCGGTTCAGCCAACACGGAAATCATCAACATCGCCCCGAGCGGTGTCACCGGGGGATTTTCATTCTATGCCGTCAACTCCGGCGTGGACCCCACGGCAGCCACGGCCCTGTTGAGCATGTCAGCACAGAACGCGCGTTTCAGCACGGATGTGTTCGTCGGCAACGGCAAGGCGATCCATCTGCCGGATGCGCAAGGTGGCGACGTTTACATCTACAATGACGGGGAAAGCACGGTTGGGTTTGGTGCCGTCAAGCTGCAATTTGGCTCGGATGCTTCCGTGAGCGCCAACGGCACACAATGGAATTTCGCCGGGCCGATTGCCGTGCCGGAAACAGAGGTATCCGGAGCCGTCCAGACACTGTCCCAGATCAAGGCCGCAACGCACTTCGAGGGCGACGAGGTGTGGTGCCACGATTGCCTCAACAGCGGACAGGCGACCGGCAAAGGAACGGGACGGAAGGTCTGGCGGGATAGCGCCGGAACGTGGCGCACCGGAGATGGCGCGGTAGCCGCGAACTGACATCCAGCCGCCCCATCCGGGCGGCTTTTTCATATCTGGAGGATCGCCATGCGCGACCTGATCGGGTGCGCGGCATGATCCGGCGCGCTCAGGAATATCTGCGTCTCATCATCCGACGCGAGCACTGGTGGGCCGAAGCATGGTCCGCGATCGCGCTCCTGACCTTCGGGCTGGTATCGTTGCGCCGAACGCATGACGCGTTGCATGCGACACCCTCGACCCACAGCTTCTTCATCCTCATGCCCAACGGCCTGTGGCAATGCCTGTTGATCCTGGGGGGCGCCTATCAGCTCGCGGCGCTGTCGTTCGAGACGCGCTGGTGGCGTTGGTGGCGCGGCAGTGCTGCGGCCCTGGCGGCCTTCTTCTCGGCATGGGTCGCCGTCAGCCAGGTCATCTACACCTTCGGCTTCAACCCGATCGTTCTCTATGTCGTGGCCTGGTGCGGCGTGAACCTGTTCGCTCTCAGTCGCGCCTTCGGAGGGCTCCGATGACATGTCGTTTCTCTCCGAACTGTGGCCTTCGCTCCAGCCCTATGTAGCGCAACATCCGTGGCTGGCGCCGGTCATCGCGGGCTGCCTTGTCTGCTCTTTCGTCCTGCGGGGACTTTCTGTCGCCTGGGCACAGTATCGAAACCAGCAGCATCAGGCCGAGGAATTCGACCACACGCAGCAAATGGACCTGCTGAGAGCGCTGCGCGACCAGCGCGACGCCGCCATGCGGGACCTGACCAGCGAACGCAAGGCCCACGAAGCGACACGCCGCCGCGCCGACCAGGCCGAGGATGCACTGCGCGCCTTCCAAGCGAGAACGCCATCATGAACTACCCGATCATCGTCGGTCAGGTGAAGCACCAGTGGGTCATTCCGACCCTGGGGCGCCTGCCGGCCTACCTGAACTCACTGTCCTCGACCAACCTCGTGACTGGCACCGGTGCCGACGAAAGCCAGTGGTTCCAGTATGTGAACCAGAACGGCGGTCCTGCGCTCGGTCCCTGGAACATGGAGCCCGACACGCACGATGACTGCTGGCGCAACTTCATCCGCTACCGGCCCGACATCCAGAAGGCGCTGAACGAGATCCTTGGCGGCTCGACGCCGGATGCCGGGCTGATGTCGTTCCGGATGGATTATGCGATCGCCATGTGCCGGGTGAAATATTTCCGCTCGCCGCTGGCCCTGCCGGCCGCAGGAGATGCCGCAGGGCTGAGCCGGTATCACAAGGTCGCCTACAACTCGTCCCTCGGCGCGGCCGATCCGGTCGCTGACCTACCTTACTACCAGGCTGCCATCGCCGCTTGACGGCGCGCCTTTGGGCGCTGATCAGGCGCCGCATCCTGCTTCGCCGCCTGATGGGCTGGCATTCCCGATAAGAGGAAATCTAGAAACATGGACCCGACGCAAATTGCGACGGATGCGGGCCTGCCGCAGCTCGTCACCTACATCCTACAATATGCCGTCGGTGTCGGCTGGCTACCGGCGAAGACGATGGCCGCGATCGTCTCGCTTTATGCGTCCCTCGTGACCATCGCGACTCATATCGGCCCGTATCTCAACCCGCCACCAGCGCAGCGTCCAGCCTGGACCGTGACCGGATCCTCAAAGCTGGTGCGATTCGGCGCGCGAGTCGGATGCGCTCTGCGCCTGGCGTTCTGGTGGGCTTGGCTCGTTCTCTACCGGGTTGTCACCTTCCTGCGCCGCGATGTGAAGGCGACAGCCAATGTCCGGCAGATCGGCCGCAGTGCCGCGATGGTGCCGGTCGACAAGCGCGGATCCGCACGAAGCGAGATTGCAGACAGCCTCGGCATCCCGCGAGACCAGACCAAGCCCTGAACCGCGACTTGCGATTTGGCGCAAGTTCGCACGCTGACCGCCCTTGAGGCGGTTTTTTCATATCTGGAGCATTCCCATGAAATTTGCACGCCGCTTCCTCGCTGCCTTTGCTGCACTCGCGCTGACCGTATCGGTCTCGGCCTGCTCGACCTCTGGCAGCACGACCACCTTCAGCACGGCCGAGCTGAACAACGATGCGACGGCCATCGCCTATGCGGTGCAGGCGATCGAGAACATTCCCGGGATCGAGAGCCATCTCACGGCCGCGCAGAAAACGCAGTTCGTCGGACTGGTCGAGCAGATCAAGAGCGTGACCGCGCAAATTGCCGCCAACTCCAACGGTTCGGTTTCGTTCGACACCGGCAAGGACTGGGCGAAGCATCTCGGCGACGACCTGCAGACGCTGCTCTCGATCGCAACCCCGATCGTTCAGGCCTACGACCCCACGGCCGCCGGATACATGAGCACGGTCTCGCAGATGATCCCGCTGGTCGAAGCCCTGGCCGGTGTCGCGTCTGTCGAGGCGAAAGCACTGCCGGATAACGCGGCGCAGGTGCGGGCGCGCATCTATCAGGGCGTCTGATGGACGAGACCAGCGCGGCGGGTTTTCTGCTTCTCGTCGCGTGCTGCTTCCTTCTTTTCTGGAGACGCTATCGATGAGCGTACGCAAGCTCGGCAAACGCCCAGCGCGGCACGACGCGCGCACCTTCCGTCTCGGTGCGCCACTCGCTGCGCGGTTGATCGTGCCACCGACTGCCGTCAACTGGGCACCGAACGATGTCTGGCCGGTGTGGTGCAACGATACGATCGGCTGTTGCACGCAGGTATCCGTCGCCAGTGCGATTCGCACCTGGACGGGTGCCGCGCAGGCGCCGGTCCTGCTGTCGGATGCCCAGGTGATCGACAATTATAGCGCGGCGAGCGGTTACGTGCCGGGCCAGGCGCAGACCGATCAGGGCGGTATCGAGCTCGACGTGCTCAACCGCTGGATTCGCGAGGGCTACGCACGGCCGGGTCAGCCAGGCCGTGACTACCTGACAGCGTTCGGTGTCGTTGACGTTCGCGACCGGCAGTCTGTCATGCGCGCGATCGCCGCATTGGGCGGTCTTTATATCGGGGTGCAGATCCCGAACTACATTATGCAGACGGGTGGCGATTGGGCGCTGAACGCGGCCGGCGATCAGACGGTGGTTGGCGGCCATGCCATCTGGTTGCACGGCTACGATTCGGACTGGCTGCACTTCAACACGTGGGGCGAGCGCAAGCGCATGTCCTGGGACTGGCTGACCACCTATTGCGACGAGGCCTACGGGCTTGTCAGCCGGCAGAATTGGCTGGGAATCAATGCCCTGTCGCCGAATGCCGAGGACGTGGATGCGCTGGTCGCCGAGATGCGGGCGGCATGATCTGGCGTTTCGGTTTACAGATACGCGCCGTTCCCGGTCTTTTCGCGCTGTTCGGGTTTACAGGCTGCGCTCTTGCGCCCAGTCCCGCGACCACGATCAGTGCCGCGATCGCGGGCGTGCAATCCGATCTGACGGCCGCGCACGTCGTCAGCACATCGCACGCTGGCGACTGGGATTTGGCGCAGGTCGCGCGCTTTGATGCCAATGTCCTGGCGTTGCAATGTTCGCAAGAGACCAGCGATCCGGTCGTGGCGATGATCGCCGGGCCGGTGACGATGAGCCTGACCGGGAGTTTCAGCCAGTCAGGCTCGTTTTCCGTCTCGTCACTGACCACCATGCCGGTGTTTGGCATCGGCGCCGATGCCAGTCGAACGCGTGGGCAGGGATTGAGCCTGCCGGTGCAGTTCGTGCCGCTGGCTTCGCTGCCGGATGCAGAGATGGCGCGGGAGGTCGAGTATGCCGGGACGCTACTGTCGCAGAATGATGAAGTGCGGCATGCGATGGGGGCGCGGATCGATGCCGATCGGGCGGCGCTTGCGTCTCGCGTCGAGCTGCTGCTTCAGGACTATGGCCTGGCGAGTTGCCCGAAGCACGGAGAGATTGCGCCGTTTGTTGGCGCAGAGCGGAGATAAATAAGAAATCATATTGTCATTTGGCGAAATTGTTTCTTCTATATGATAAAGGAGAAACAGCTTGTCCGAGTCGCAGCACATTTTATTTCGTCTAAACGAAGAAGAGCGAGAGCACCTGCGGTCCCAAATCGGAATAGGTGGCTTTCAGCAGAAATTTTTTGCTGACAAGAATCGGCTCGATGCCGAAACTGGAGAAATTCGTCTCACTGATTGCGAGCTCGGAAAAATTATCCGATATTGCAGCTACGGCCCAGGCGGCTTCCAAAACGAACTCCGTCGCATCTTCAAACGCTCAATTGACGATCTTCTGCGGGGCCAAAGAGAGAAATAATTAGAGACGCCGGAAGATCGTGATGCCCCGGAAGCGGTGATTGGTGCTTTTCCACATGCCAATCGTTGCCTCCACGGCAAACGCGTCCTTGCGATACATTGGCAAGACTTGATCTAGCCAAACGACATGCGTCCCTGAACGTAGACCTTGCAGCGCTCGCATGACAGAGTTCCTTTTCACCATACTGGTGCCGTAGTGCTCGCAATCCTCGACTGAATACGGTGGGTCAGCCAACACGATATCGTATTGGTCGAGCGGAACAGTCAGGAGTGTCTGCGCGTCATCTAGGTAAGTGGGCGAGACAGCGGGATTGATATCCACTGTATCGCCGGGGAACGTCACCAGATCGACTTTCCCGCTGAAAACGTGCAGGGCGCGCTTCTTGTCAGGGAACAGAGCCTTGATTCGTCGCAGATAGGTTGCCGGATAACCACCGTAATAGGTAGATTTTACCCTATAGTCGTTGCCCATGATCCAAGTTCCGACGACGCGGCCATCTTCTCCCATGAACAGATTGCGAGGAAATCCCGTCGCTTTGACGTAATGATCAATTCGACTTTCCCAAGAGAGTGTCGGGGAGGATGGCATGTAATTCATGCTGCGAATCTAGTACGTCGAAAAACGAATGGATAGGGGCCGTGCATCAGTCATGCAGCTTCTGCCATGTACTGCATGCAGATCAAACTGGCATGCCGATTCCTTTGTATCGCTATGTTGGCTGTCAGTTCGGCACGCCTTACTATTTTCAACTCACCTAGATTCTACCAACTCCGAACCCCCACGATCTCACTCAACCTCGTCGTATAGCGCGCCGACAGCAATGCCTGGCGCGTTTCCCACGTCTGCTGAATGCCCGTCGAGGCGGTCCTTACCATGCCGCGACCGTAGCGGGCGTTGATTATGTCCATCGCTGCCATCACGCGTTCGGACATCTCCGGGTTCTGGCTGGCAAACATGACGGCCTGCATGCCGGCCGGCGACAGGTCGGTCAGGATTACGCCCGCCTTGAAGTAGCGGTGTCCCGGTCGCCATAGCTTTGCGAGCAGGCGCGTCGCACGCTTCACCAGCGCCCGCGTATCATTGGTTGGTTCGATCGCGGATGAATGTTGGTTGGAATACCAGGGATCGCCGTTGTGAGGGTTGGTCTGCAAAAACACCGACATATGCCCGGCATAGAGCCCATCTGATCGAAGCTTCTCCGCCGCGCGCGATGCATAATGCGCCACAGCCTCGCGCATGTCCGACCATTCCATCACCAGGCGCCCGAAGGTGCGTGTCGCGGCCACACTCTTGCGGGCTGACGCGACGTCGGACAGTGGAAGGCACGATTGCCCACGCAGTTCGGCCTGGATGCGACCGCCCACGACCGTCAGCATGTCACGCGTCTTGCGTGGATCCATCGCAATGAAATCGGCAATCGTCTGGATGCCCTCCCGGCGCAGTTTCTCTACTGTCTGGCGCCCGATACCCCAGACGTCGCCGATCTCCGTCCGGGCATACCAGACCGCGCGGACCGCCGGGTCGGTGAGGTCGCAGAGCCCGTCCAGTTCGGCATGATCCTTGGCGAGGCCATTCGCCAGTTTGGCAATTGTCTTCGTCGGGCCCCAGCCGACGCAGGTGGGAATCTTCGCCTCATGCAATACGGCCTGTTGAATCCGGCGGCTCAGGCCATGCAGATCAGCACCCATGCCGGTGTAGTCGAGGAACATCTCATCAATCGAGTAAGGCTCGACCCGTGGCACATGCCCGCTCAGGACCTGAAACATGCGACGGCTCATATCGGCATAGAGCGCGTAGTTGCTCGAATACCAGACCACGGGCTTCGTCTCCGGGCGCTTGCGGGCCATATGCCACGGGTCGCCCATCTTGATGCCGATCAGCTTGGCCTCGCGCGTGCGGGCAATGGCGCAACCGTCGTTGTTGCTGAGCACGACGACCGGCAGGCGGCGCAGGCGCGGCTCGAAAGCGCGCTGACAGGAGCAGTAGAAGCTATTGCCGTCGATGAGCGCGAAGAGAGGCATTAGACATCGGTGCGGACAAGGCCGGACACAACCGCCCAGATTGAGACGTCTGTCGCCTCGTCCACGGCAATATCGGCACTGCCCGGCGTCGAGGTGCGCAGCCACCATTCGCCGTTGCGCTGGGTCAGTTCGCAGACGCGCAGTTCGTCGCCGACACTGGCAACGACCACGACGCCGGGACGAGGGGCAATCGCTGCATCGACCACAAGGATATCGCCATGCCGGATCGACCGGTTGAGCAAGACATCGCCCTCAACGCGGACCGGGTAGCGGCTGGGTCGGCGCAGATCCAGCGCCTCGCTCATCAGGTCGATCGTCCCTTCAATGTCGTCCGCCGCCGGTGACGCGAATCCCGTCGTCCTGTCGCCCTGATATGCCATGCTCATCGTTGTTGCCTCCCTCAGTGCGGGAACATAACGAGAACATGGCAGCGTGTGTCAAGCTGGTTGTTGTTTATCTGTTTGGCATTTGGCCACCAGCTACTGGAGGAACTCAAGCTATGGGGAAGGATTTTTATCTGCAAACCTCGCCCTTAGATCAAGCAATCCAGCGAGTCGTTTTGCGCAGTTTATTGCCAACGACTCGCTGAAATCTTAGGAAAACCTGGCTCCTTCTAAGCTGTGGGTCGCTGGTTCGAATCCAGCAGGGCGCGCCAGATTCTCCCGATGATAAAATTTCCTCACGACTCGCCTTTGTCGCATCAGCGCGTCGTTTCCTTCGTCCATGCGGCAATCGACAGGCGATGCGTTCGTGCCGATGACGGTGCGCCGGGGAAGGGGTCGATGCCCGTCACGCGATACAGGGCGGCAAGATCGACCTGATCGCAGGTCGGGTGCGTCGTGTTCTTGCAGACGATGACGCCGATGGCGTTCGCCGCCGGGTCGTAGGCGGCCTTCCAGACGGAGGACGGCACGCGCACGTCGTCGATGCCGATCGTGCCGCGATCTTCCCGGAAGGCAGGGCCGGTCACGACATAGATTTCACCGTCGCGCAGTGCCTGCTGTCGCACGGCGTGTTCGATATGATCCCATGCGCCGGAATTCAGTCGTGCGGATTGCGGCACGATGTTCGATAGGGCGTAGGTTTCGGCCCGTGCCTTCGGGTCCGGCATGTCGCCGCTCGGCGTCATGTGACCGCGTGACCAGCCGGAACGCTTGTAGTCGGCCAGTGTGGCGCGCGCCGCCATCGGCAGGCGGTCGTCGGGGTGGAAATCGTCTCGCCCATGCAGTGCGGTCGCGGCGCGCACGCTGGCGCGTGTCAGATGTTCGGCGGACCAGATCGGGTCGCGCGTCTCGGGCGAGACCTGAACGGCATAGGCGTGGTTGCAGAAGATCGGGCCGTCCTGCGCGACGCTCGGCAACCGGTCGGCAGGGCCGATGCCGGGACAACCTGCCGCCACGGCACCGAAAGGCATGACCGCCAATAGGAACACGAGACGTGACAGCATGCGGTCTAGCGACCGGCCCTGGTTAACATGGCGGTCGTCGAGCGCCCGGGCGTGAGCGTTGCCAGCAGGACCCTGCCGCCATGCGCCTCGACCACATCGGCGCCCACGACCTGATCGCGCGTGTAATCCGCGCCCTTCACCAGCACATCGGGCAACAGGCGTTGGATCAACGCAAGCGGTGTGTCCTCGTCGAACGCCGTCACGGCGTCCACATGGCGTAATGCGCCAATCACGGCCGCACGATCCGCCAACGGGTTGACCGGCCGGCTCGGGCCTTTCAGGCGCTGGACGCTGGCATCGGTGTTCAGCGCCACGATCAGGCGGTCACACGCAGCGCGGGCTTGCGTGAGCAGGGCGATATGGCCCGGATGCAGCAGATCGAAGCAGCCATTGGCAAAGCCGATCCGCAGGCCCTGCGCCCGCCATCGCTCCGCCAGTGCCGATGCGCCCTCGCGGTCCAGAAGGGGGCAATCGACCGGCGCCACACCATCGGCCGTGGTGTCCAGTTGGGCTTCGAGTTCGGCGGTGACCTCCTGAATGTCCGCCGTCGCGGTGCCGAGCTTGCCGACCACCACGCCCGCGGCGGCATTGGCGATATGCATGGCCTGCTCCAGTGAGGAGCCGGCGGCATGGGCCAGGGCCATGGTGGCGATCACCGTATCGCCCGCGCCGGAGACATCGAACACCTCGCGTGCCCGGCTCGGCACCGCACGGATGGGCGCCGCGCCTTCCACCAGGGCCATGCCGCGTTCCGAGCGTGTCGCCAGGATGGCGTCGGCGCCAGCCTGCGCCATGAGAAAACGCGCGGCCTGCTCGACCGCGTCGAGTGTCTCGGTGGGGAAACCGGCGGCCTGTCCGAGTTCGCGGGCGTTGGGCGTGATGCAGGTCGCGCCGTGGTAGCGTGTGAAATCCAGCGATTTCGGATCGACGAAGACGGGCGTTCCGCGTTGGCGCGCGGCGTCGATGACGACCGACAGGATATCGGGGTGGCACACGCCCTTGCCGTAATCGGAGACGATCACCGCCTGCGCCTCCGGCAGGGCTTGCAATGCCGCTTCGCGCAGCGCGGCCAGTTCCGGCGTGGTCAGCGGTGTCAGACTTTCCTCATCCGCGCGAATGACCTGCTGGTTGGCGGCGATGAAGCGTGTCTTGCAGGTGGTCGGCCGCGTGGCGCTGACGGTTGCGCGGTTCTCGATGCGTGCGGTTTCCGCCAGTAGTTGCCGCAATGCATGGCCCGGCGCGTCGTCGCCGGTCAGGCCGAGCAGGATCGCCCGACCGCCGAGGCTGCGGATGTTGTTGGCGACATTGCCGACGCCACCCGCCATCTCCCGCGTGCGCGTCAGGCGCAATACCGGCACGGGCGCTTCGGGCGAGATGCGTTCCATCGCGCCGTAGATGAAGCGATCGAGCATCAGATCGCCCAGGCACAGAACAGTGACGCGTGAGAAGTCCATGATGTTTATGGCTGGGCAGATGGCACGGGCCCGAAGCTCGCGACGACGTCCGCCAGGCCGTGCTGGCGAACCGTGCGAAGGCGCGCGGCCGTCAGCACAGCGCGCGCCTCGCTGACGGCGCGATCGAGTTCCTCGTTGACGATGACATGATCGAACTCCGCCCAATGCGACATCTCGTCGCGCGCCGCCGCCATGCGGCGGTCGATCTCCGCCGCATCGTCGGAGGCGCGGGACCGCAGGCGGCGCTCCAGTTCCGGGAGGGAGGGGGGCAGGACGAACAGGCTCACGACGTCATCGGGCAGGGCGTTGCGTAACAGGCGATGGCCCTGCCAGTCGATATCGAACACCATGTCCCGTCCGGCGGACAGCGCGGCTTCCACGGGGCCGCGCGGCGTGCCGTATCCCCGACCGAACACTTCCGCCCATTCGATGAGCTCACCGGTTTCGGCCATGTTCCGAAATGTCTCGATGTCGCGGAAATGATAATGCACGCCCTCGCGCTCGCCGGGGCGTGGCTGGCGTGTCGTGACCGAGACGGAATGGCTCAGTCGCGGCTCCGACGCGCGCAGGGCATTGGCGATGGTCGATTTCCCCGCGCCCGAAGGTGCGGAAATCACAAGACATACGCCGCGGCGGGCAATGAGCGTCATGCGCGGTTCTCTCCGAGTTTCCTGTCCGGGCCCTGACATACAAAATTCGCGTCGTTGCGTCACCTTGGCCGATTGCTTTTCGATTCGCTCCGGAGGGGCGCAATTAATTGCCTCGAATGAAAAAGGCTGAGTTTCCGCAATCTTATTTACGGAATGATAATTAAAATGACGTAGTTTGAATCATGAAGTCCGATGTGTTATCGTAAAAGAATGGATACCGAAATTATTGAAGGCAAAAAACCTTAGATGATTGATGTTCTATTTCGAGAGAAAAAAATAGATGAGAAAAGTATAAGATTTCTAAGAAATTCGATTAATGAAGTTCTTATTGTTGCAATAACGAATACAGATGGAATTATTGAAGGAGTCAATAAAAAATTTTGCGACATCAGCGGATATTCCGAAGAAGATTTAATCGGTAAAACCCATCGGGTCGTCAACTCAGGGTACCACAGTAAAAAGTTTTTCCAGAGAATGTATCGTACTATCAGTAGCGGTCATATCTGGCGGGGAAATATATGTAACAGGTCGAAAAGCGGTAACCTGTATTGGGTCGCGACGACGATCATTCCCAAAATAGGGGCCGATGGCCGCATTGAAGCCTATGTTGCCTATCGCTTCGATATCACCGCGGAAATCGAGGCACGCAATCAGATGAAACGTCTGGCGCGTCAGGATCCGCTGGTCGGTGTCCTGAACCGCATCGGCTTCAACTTGCACCTTGCGAGCGCCCTGCGACACCGGATCGACGACTCGGCGATGATCGTCCTGGTGATGCTCGATCTGGATAATTTCAAGGAAATCAACGATATATACGGCCATGGTGCCGGCGATGACGTCCTGCGGGAGATCACGTGTCGCATTACGGCGCAATGCGGCGATCATGCCGTCATCAGCCGTCTGGGGGGTGACGAATTCGCCCTGATCCTGCACGCGAAGCAGGATGCGCCGGATCTCGCCGGACGGCTGGACGATCTGCGGCACAACATCGAAAAGCCCATGAACATCGGTGACGTGCAGATCGCGATATTCACCAGTATCGGCTACGCGACAGGCGTGCCCGTGCTGACGGATGCCGAAAAGCTGATGAAGGAAGCGGATCTGGCATTGCTGGCCGCCAAGAAGGCCGGCGGCCACCGGACGGTGATGTTCGCGCCCGAGATGGGCATTGCCGCCCTGCATCGCCAGATGTTGATGGCCGAGGCACGAGATGCGTTGCGACTGGGGCAGTTCCGTATCTACTACCAGCCGGTAATCAACCTGCACAAGGGCGGTGTTGAGTCGTGCGAAGCTCTCCTGCGCTGGCATCATCCGGAGCGGGGTGTCCTGACGCCGCAGGTTTTCAGTGAGGTGTTCCAGGATTTTCGCCTGGCGACGGGTCTTGGACGTTTTTTGCGCGAAACGGTGATGCGCGATCTGTCGCGCTGGCGCGCCGAGGGCGTTTTCGCCGGGAGCGTGGCCATCAACCTCATCATGACGGATTTCGAAGGCGATGGCCTGGTCCATGAGTTGGCGCAGTTGCTTGACGCGCATGGCCTGGATTCATCGAGTGTGATCCTGGAGGTGACGGAAACGATGTTTCTCAGCTCCGGTCGTGCCGAAAGAGTTCGGCGCGACCTCATCACGCTGGCGGAACGCGGGTTCGTCATCGCGTTCGACGACTTCGGCACGGGGCACGCCTCCCTGACGCATCTTCGCGAACTTCCATTGAACTACATCAAGATCGATCGCAGTTTCGTCGCGACAATGCGCACCGACGAACGTAACCGGCAGATCGTCATCGGGATCATCGAACTGGCGCATCGGCTTAACCTGCAAGTCGTGGCGGAAGGCGTGGAGGACGAGGCGCAGTTCCGTATCCTCCGTCATTTCGGGTGCGACGCCATTCAGGGCTACATGTTTTCGCGCCCGATCCCGATGGACAAGTTGCCTCAGTCGGCGTGTCGCGCGGCCGACACGCTGGCGCGGCTCGTGTCGGAACCGTCCGATATGTGACGGCAGCGGCTGATTTCGTTCGCATGGATAATGTTCTATCCATGCCTCCATGACAACAAAGACGGTTCTGATTACCGGTGCCTCCTCGGGCATCGGACGTGGTATCGCGCTGGCCACCGCACGGTCGGGCGTTGTTCTGCATCTCGGCGGTCGTGACGCGGCACGCCTGAAAGCAGTGGCCGATGAATGCAGCCGTCGTGGTGCGACTGCCTGCTGGCGGTCTCAGGACGTCACCGATCGCAGCGGCATGGCGGACTGGCTGGCGGAGGCCGGGCGCGATCGTCTGGACATGGTTTATGCCTGCGCCGGCGTGACCGGAGGGGCGCGTGCACCTGATGTCGACGGTGCCGCGTGGGAGCCGGCAGCGCAGGTGCGGCGCATGTTCGCCGTCGATCTGGACGGCGCCCTGAACACCATCCTGCCGGCGCTTGAGATCATGCGGGCACAGCCGCGCGATGCGGAGGGTGTGCGGGGACGCATCTGCGCGATCGCTTCCGTCGCGGGACTGGTCTCCTATCCCGGCACGGCATCCTATAGTGCCGCCAAGGGCGCGCTGGATCGTTTCGTGATTGCCAGCGGCGCCTATGCGCGGCGGGCGGGTATTCATCTGACCAGTGTCTGCTGCGGTTTTGTCGATACGCCCATGGTGGCCCAGAACCGTTTTCCCATGCCGGGCCTCGTCAGCACCTCCCACGCCGTGCGGAAAATCCTGCGTGGAGTGGCGCGGGGCCAGCGGCGGGTTGTCTTTCCGGCATGGCTCGTCATGGGATCGCGGCTGATGGACATGCTCCCCATTACGCTGGCGCAATACTATTACCTGCGTCAGGGTACGGGCCGTCCCGGGTCGCTGACTGCGCTGGATGACAGGGATTGACGACTGTCAAGGTCATGCGCTGACAAAATATGTCGATACCGTCATGATATTCTCGTCGAAAATCAGGTTATAGTTACGAAATGAATCTATGCCGCCTGTTTATTCTCCGACCTGTCATGACGACCTTACTGGCGGTGTCTCTGCTGGCGGCGGGGCTGATCTGCTATCCGCTCATGCCGGTCGCGGACATGCCGGATATCAGCGCATCGTCGATCAACGTGCGGGTGCAGCAGCCGGGCAGTAATCCGGAACAGATGGCGACATCGGTCATCTCGCCACTGGAGCGGCATCTGACGTCGATCGCCGGTATCGAATCCATGGAATCGGACAGCGACAACGGCTCCGGCGATATCCGCATCGACTTCGTGTCGTCACGCAATATCGACGGCGCCCTGCGTGACGTGCAGGCGGCGCTGCGTGCCGCCCACGCTGACCTGCCGAACGGCACGCTGCAGAACGATCCGGAAGCCTACAAGGAGGATCCGACCTCCAACCCGGTCTATCTCTTGTCGCTGACATCGGACGTCATAACGGTGCCGCAGCTCTACGACATCGCGACAACCCGCGTGAAGCCGATGCTCGCACAGGTGAAGGGGGTCGGATACGTGCAGGTGGTCGGCTCCGCGCAGCCTGCCGTGCGTGTCGAGCTCAACCCGATGACGCTCTTCAAATGGGGTATCGGGTTCGAGGATGTGCGGCAGGCGCTGGCCTCGGCGAATGCGAACACGCCCAAGGGTTTCATCGAGGCGAACGGCCAGCGGCTGATGCTGGCGACGAATGACCAGGCGACGAATGCGGACCAGTATCGCGACCTGATCATCGGCTATCGCAACGGGCTGTATCCGGTGCGGCTGGCGGATGTCGCGACGGTCGACGACAGCGTTCAGGACCTCTACCAGGCCGGCTACTTCAACAACCACGCGGCCATCACCATCATCGTCCGGGGGCAGCCCAAAGCCAACACGGTTCACATCGTCGATGGTATCAAGGACCGCCTGTCGTATCTGCGCGCGGCGTTGCCGGCCGGCGTGACCATGACGACGGCCATGGACCTGTCGAACAGCATTCGCGCTTCCCTGGCGGATACGCAGGTGACGCTGCTGGTGTCGGTCATCCTGGTCATCGGCGTGATCCTCGTCTTCCTGCGACGCCTGCGCTCGACGCTGATCCCGGCCGTGACCGTGCCTGTCGCGCTGATCGGCACGATCGCCGTCATGAAGATGATGGGCTTCACGCTCGACATCCTGTCGCTGATGGCGCTGACCATCGCCGTCGGCTTCGTGGTGGATGACGCGATCGTCGTGGTCGAGAACATCGCGCGCCATATGGAAGACGGCATGGACCGGCTGGAAGCCAGCCTCAAGGGTTCGGCCGAAATCGGCTTCACCGTGCTGTCGATTACGGCATCCCTCGTGGCGGTGTTCATTCCGCTGATGTTCCTGCCGGGGCAGCCGGGCGCGATTTTCTTCGAGTTTTCGGCGACGATCGTCGCGGCCATCGTCATTTCGCTGATGCTGTCCCTGACATTGACGCCGATGATGTGCGCGTACTGGCTGGACGTGGATCATGACGCGGAAACCCGGCAGGGCTGGACCGGGCGCCTGTCGCGCGGGATCGAGCGCGCGCTGGATGCGGTGGTGGCGGCCTATGGCTGGACGCTGCGTTGGGGACTGCGGCATCATGTCATCGTCGCCCTGTCGCTGCCGCTGAGCTTCATCGTGCTGGTCGGCTCCATCATCGAGATGCCCAAGAGCGGTATTCCGGCGCAGGATATCTCGTTGCTGATGGGTTATGTCGGCGTGGACGACACATCCTCCTTCGCACAGATCAGCCGCCGCCTGCGTCAGGTCGGTGCGGCGATCCTGAATGACCCGGACGTGGTGGGCGTCACCAGCTGGAACAATGACGACGCGGATGGCGAGGTTTTCGCCACGTTGCGCGACAAATGGGACCGCGTGGCGGACGATGTGGTGATCGAGCGCATCCGCAACCGCCTCGGTGAGGTGCCGGGCGTGCATTTCGGCCTTTTCTCGGCGGGCAACCCGAATGGCGGTGGCGGCCAGCGGCGCACCGGCACCTATCGCTATGTTCTGCGCGGGCAGGATCCGGCGGCGCTGTATGCCTATCTCCCGAAGCTCGTCACGGCGTTGCGCAAGAGTCCGGTCATGCAGAACGTGACCTCGAATTTCGAGGGGCATGGCGCGTCGGTGCATGTCGAACTCAACCGCGACATGGCGGCGCGCTATCTGGTCACGCCGCAACTCGTCAGCAACGTCCTGTATGACGCCTACGGCCAGACGATCGCCTCCCGCATTCATACGGACATCACGACGCATGCCGTGGTCATGGAAGCGGCGGCGGCTTATCGCCAGTCGCCAGACGTTCTGAAGAACGTCTGGATCTCCACCTCATCCGGGACGCCCTCGGGGGCGGCGCGCTCGAACCAGATACGCGTGCAGAACACGAACAGCACGACGAGCACCAACACGGCCGCGGCATTGAGCGCGGCGTCGCTGCGCAATGCCATTGCCAACCAGATCACCGGCAACGGCTCCAACGGTGCTGCGGTCGCATCGTCGATCGAGACGATGGTGCCGCTGGGCAACGTGGCGACGCTGACGATGCGGCCGACACCCACCGAGATTTCGCATCGGGACGGTTACATCGCGACCTCGATCAGCTTCGACGTGGCGGCAGGCAAGACTTATGCCGATGCGCAGAAGGTGATCGATGAGACGATCGCCCAGACGCAGGCCCCGATCGGCGTGACCGGCAAGTTCTCCGGTCTGGCGGGCGACACGCAGAAGACGCTCATCAACGAATTGCTGGCGTTCATCGCGGCGGTGGCGACGATGTATATCGTGCTGGGCATCCTCTATGAGAGCCTGATCCATCCGCTGACCATCATGTCCACGCTGCCGTCGGCCGGTATCGGCGCCACGCTGGGCCTGTGGCTGTGCGGGGAGGAGTTCACGCTGATCGCGGCGATCGGCATGATCCTGCTGACTGGCATCGTGAAGAAGAACGCGATCCTGATGGTCGATTTCGCGCTGCACGCGGAGAACGACCTTGGGTATACGCCACGCGATGCGATTTACGCAGCGTGCCTGACCCGCTTCCGCCCGATCCTGATGACGACGCTGGCGGCGGCGTTCGGTGCGGTACCGCTGGTGATCGGGCATGGCTACGGTTCGGAAATGCGCCGTCCGCTGGGCATCGCCATCATCGGGGGCATGGCGATGAGCCAGCTGCTCACGCTCTATACGACGCCTGTCGTCTATCTTTATATGGACGCCATCGGCGGTTTCGCGACGCGGCTATGGCGGCGCCTCGTGCCGCAATCGCGCGGGCCATCGGGTTTGTCCACTGCTTCGAACTGAGCTTTTCTATCGATGAAATCTTCTTTTTTCCGTGCGGCACTTCTCGGCGGCCTGTCCTGGAGCCCGGCGCTGGCCCAGGCCCAGCCCCAGCCCCAGGCCCAGCCCCAGCCATCGCCGCGCGCCACCATGCACGACATCAAATCGCCGGTCATTTCGCCTGACGGCACGCATGTCGCGACACTGGAAGGCGACGAAAGCGCCAATCCCGGCGAAAGCACGCATTTCCATGTCGTTCTGCGCACGCTGCCCGGCGGTGCGCCGGTGGCGGTGGGCACGGATTGCGCGACCTGCGATCCGTCGGGCCTCGCCTGGAGCACGGACAGCAAGCGTCTGGCGTTTGTGCTGCGCGCGCCGAAGCAGCAGAGCCGCCGGATCGTTTCCGTCGATGCGAACGGTATCAACCAGCAGACGCTGCTCTCGTTCGACGGCTCCCTGCAGGACCTGCGCTTCGGTCCCGACGGGACGCTGGCCGTTCTGGCCATTGCCGGTGCGCATCGCGATCCGGGCGCCCTGCAGGCAGGTGCGCCACAGACCGGCGAGATCGATGCACAGGAAGACGAACAGCGCATCGCAACCGTGGCGGATGGCCGCCTGACGTGGCAGTCGCCCGCCGATCTTTACGTGTACGAATATGACTGGCGGGCCGGTCAGGGAGCACGTTTCGTCGGGACCGCGGCGACCGGCAACGGGGACGACCACTGGTGGCTGGCGAAGCTGTACGGCTTTGCGGACGGCAAGGCGGATGTGCTGTATGCGCCGCCTGTCTCGCAGCAGCTCGGTCTGCCGCGCGTGGCGCCGGACGGACGGTCGGTGGTGTTCATCGGCGGCCTGATGAGTGATTTCACGTTCTTCGGCGGCGACGCCTTCACGCTGGACCTGACGAAGCCGCATGCCGCGCCGCATAACCTGACGCCGGGCATGAAGGCGACGGTGACAGGCCTGTCCTATTGCCATGGACAGTTGATCGGCAGTGGCCTGGCGGGCGCGCAAAGCACGTTCTGGACGTTGGACGGCGCACCGAAGATCGTGGCGCAGGCCGACGGGCTGATTTCGGCGACCGGCGGTTTCCCCACCCTGTCATGCGGCGGCGATCGCAGCGTGGCCGTGCAGCAGAACTTCACGCGTGCACCGGAACTCGTGGCGGGCACGCTTGGCCAATGGGCGCCGCTGACGCACGACAACGACGCGATGCCGGCCAATGCGAACGCCCGCAGCGTGACGTGGCGCAGTGACGGCTTTACCGTGCAGGGCTGGCTGCTGACACCGCTGACGCGCAAGGACGGCACCGTGAAGAACGGCAAGGTCGCGATGATTACCGACGTGCATGGCGGCCCGGCGGCATGGGCGCCCCCGCGTTACCTGAAGGCACGTTCGCAGAACAAGGCTTTGCTTGACGCGGGCTATGACATTTTCCTGCCCAACCCGCGCGGCAGCTACGGCCAGGGCGAAGCGTTCGCGCGCGCCAATCGCCGCGATTTCGGCCATGGCGATCTGCGCGATGTGATGCGCGGCATCGATGCGGTCGAGAAGATCGAGCCGGTGGACGATGGGCGGCTGGGCCTGACCGGCTATTCCTATGGCGGCTACATGACGATGTGGACCGTAACGCAGACCAACCGCTTCAGGGCCGCGGTCGCCGGCGGTGGTATCGCCAACTGGCAGTCCTATTACGGCCAGAACGGGATCGACGGCTGGCTGCCGCCGTTCTTCGGCGCGAGTGTGTATGACGACCCGGCGGTGTATGCGAAATCGTCGCCGATCACGTTCATCAAGAATGTGAGGACGCCGACCTTCATCTATGTCGGCGCGAACGACGAGGAATGCCCGCCGCCGCAGAGCCAGGAATTCTACCACGCACTGAAGACGCTTAACGTGCCGACATCACTGGTGATCTACCCCGGAGAGGGTCACGGCATGCGCGACCCGAAGCACTGGGACGATGCGACCGCGCGCACCATCGCATGGTTCGACCGGTATCTGCATGGCTGATTGAGGGGCGGCATCGCGTTCGGGCGATGCCGCTGCCCGGGCGTCAGGCCGTTTCGATGGCCTTGTGCGGCACTTTCACGTCATAGCCGCGCAGCATCAGGTTCCAGTACAGGCGTGGGAAGCCCTGCGTCTTGAGGAACCATGCGAAGCGGCTCGGCGACCGCTGGTCGTATGGGAAGCTGGGGGCAGGCTTGCCGCCATAGAGGAATTCCGCCAGCACGACCTTGCCGTAGGCGACGGTCAGCGGGCACGCGCCATACCCATCGTAGGTTGCCGTCTGCGGACGACCATCCAGCGAGGCCAGCAGGTTGGCGACGACGACCGGCGCCTGAACCCGCGCGGCGGCGGCCGTCTTGGCATTGCTGGTGCCGGCGGCGTCGCCCACGCTGAAAATATCCTCGTAGCGGACGTGGCGCAGTGTTGCAGGATCGACATCCACCCAGCCGCCCGCATTGGCAAGCGGGCTGGACTTGATGAAATCGGGCGCGCTTTGCGGCGGCGTGACATGCAGCATGTCGAAGCGACGCGTCACCGTCTCCTCGGTGCCGACACGCTGGAAGGTCGCTTCCTTCTTCGCGCCATCGACGCGAATGAGGTTCTCCTTGTAGCGGACATCGACGCCGTAATAATCGACCATCTTCTGTAGCGACGGCACGAAATAGGGCACGCCGAACAGGACGTCGCCGGCCAGCGCGAATTCCACATGCGTCTTGTGCAGCCGCCCTTCCTTCCGCCAGTAGTCCGAGGCGAGATAGACGATCTTCTGCGGCGCGCCGGCGCATTTGATCGGCATCGGCGGCTGGGTGAAGATGGCGACGCCACCATCGAGCTGCTCGATGCATTCCCAGGTATAGGCGCAGGATTCGCGTGAATAGTTGCTGGTCACGCCGTTGCGACCGATCGTTTCCGCAAGGCCCTCGACCTTGTTCCAGTCGAGTTGCAGGCCCGGTGCCACGACAAGCCGGCGGTATTCCACGATGCGGCCGCTTTCAAGCGTGCAGGTCTTGTCGTCCGGCTGGAACGAGACGACGCGATCGCGCAGCCACGTCACGCCATCGGGAATAAGGCCACCTTCCTGCCGCAGCGTTTCGGCCAGCGACATCACGCCGGCCCCCACCAGCGTCCAGCCGGGCTGGTAGGCATGGGTCGTCGAAGGCTCCACGATGGCGACCGACAGGTTGGGGCGTTGCCGCTTGAGTTGGGCCGCCACGGTGATTCCCGCCGCACCGCCGCCGACGATCAGGACCGTGAAGCGATCCTGCGTGCTGGTTTCCGCCATCTCCGGTTCTCCTTGCCTGGCATATGATGACGACAACGCTAGAATACGCCGCTGGTGGCGGCAAAGTGTTCATGGACAATGCGGCGTGAAGACCGACCAGCCCGTGGCGCGCACAAGCTTTTCCAACGCCAGCGTGCCGAGCAGGGAATTGCCCTGCGCATTCAGTCCCGGCGACCAGACGGCGATGGATGCGATGCCCGGCACGATGGCCAGGATGCCGCCGCCCACGCCCGATTTCCCCGGCAGCCCGACGCGCACGGCGAAAGCGCCGGAGCCGTCGTAATGGCCGCACATCATCATCAATGCCAGAACGGTCGGCACGTGGCGCGAGGCGGGTTCGGCCGTCCGGCCACGCATCAGGCCCCGACCTGTCCCGGCCAGCTGGCGGCAACTCATCGTGACCGAGCATTGCAGGAAATACTGCTTCAGGACGGCATCGACCGGGTTCTCGATATTGCCGAACGTGCGCATGTAGTTCGCCAGCGCCGCGTTCCGGAAACCGCTTTCATATTCCACGCGCGCCATGTCCTCATCGAAGGCGATGGGGGGCAGGGCATCGTCCCGGTCGCGGATGAACTGGAGGAAGCGCGCACGCGCACCTTCGGCGCCGAACCGGGTTAGCAGGATATCGGCGATGACCAGTGCACCGGCGTTGATGAAAGGGTTGCGGGGGATGCCGTGCTCGCTCTCCAGCTGGACGATCGAATTGAAAGCCGTGCCGGAAGGCTCCTGCCGCACCCGTTGCCAGATCGGATCGCCGCATGTCTCCAGCGCCAGCATCAGGGCGTAGACTTTCGAGATGCTCTGGATGGAAAAGGCCTCGTCCGCATCGCCGGCGACATGCATCCGCCCATCCGCCATCGTGACCGCCATGCCGAACCGTTGCGGGTCCACCTGCGTCAGGGGTGGGATATAGCCTGGCAGCATGCCGCGATCGGCGATGCCGCGCATCTCATTGACGATGGCCCCGAGTATGGCCGCGATATCCATGGAACGGATGAATCCTTCTGTCTGAACTGGCAATCCGACCGGGCGGATCGCGGGTTGTCGGACCTGCATAGACGCTCGGCGGATGGCCGTCGCATGAGCGTTCGGCATGGCTGCCGTCACAGCGGAAAGATCGACGGGACATCCAGGTATAACAATATCGTTACCGCTGGCGTCTTACGGCATATCGCACGTTATGTCGGCTTCCTGTGAGGTAACGACCATGAAAAAGCTTCTTCCGATCGCCGCTATACTTGCGTTGTCGACATCATATGGCCACGCGCAGTCGATGGCGGAAAAGAGCGGGGTGAATTCGGCGATGGGCGTAGCGCCGGCGACGGCGGATTTCGTCAAGGAAGTCGCGGTCAGCGACATGTTCGAAATACAGTCGAGCAAGCTGGCCCTGGCCCAGCATGATCGTGCGGCGCATTCATTCGCGACCCAGATGGTGGCCGATCACCAGAAGACCTCCAGCCAGCTGAAGTCTCTGGTGCATAGCGCCAACATCAACGCGGATGTGCCAACGGCCCTGGACAGTTCGCATCAGGACATGCTGGACAAGCTTCACAAGCTGCATGGCAAGGAATTTGCCGCGCAATACCGGCAGGACCAGATCGACGGTCATAACGACGCGGTCTCGCTGTTCAAGCGCTATGCCGATAGCGGCGACAATGCTGCCCTGAAGAGCTGGGCCGGGCAGACCCTGCCCAAGTTGCAGCAGCATCTCGCGGAAGCGCAGAAACTGCCGCAGTAACGAACCCGCGCGCCACCCCGATATGTCAGGGAAGGCGCGCGATCCGCTCGATCAGCAGGTCGAAGAAGCCTTCAGCATCGGCGTCACGGCAGTAGAACGCATTGGTGGGTCGCCCTGTGACCTGCCAGTAATCCACCACCGTCTCGCCCACGCATAAGGCGCTCTGCGTCTCCACCTCGATATTCACGTCGCGGCCCTGAAACAGTTCGGGTCTGAGCAGCCACGCGATCGTGCAGGGATCGTGCAGCGGCGCGCCGTCCGATTCATACTTCTTCAGGTCGAACCGTTCCGAGAAGCACAACATGCCTGTCACGCACGCGCCGGCGCGATTGCCGAGCGCTTTCAGCCGGGCCTGACGCGGCTTGGTCGTCAGGATCTGATGCGTGACGTCCAGCGGCAGGACGACCATCGGAATGCCCGCGCCGAAAACGATCTTTGCCGCTTCGGGATCGACATAGGCGTTGAACTCGGCATTGGGCGTGATGTTGCCACCTTCGAAACAGGCGCCGATCATCGAGACGATCCGCGCGATACGCGATGCGATATCCGGCGCCTTGCGCAGTGCCAGCGCCAGATTGGTCATCGGGCCGAGGGTGACGACCGTCAGTGCGCCGGGCGGCTCGGCGCGCAGCTTGGCGATCAGGAAGTCCACGGCATGCTGCGCCTCGGGCTGCTTGGCCGGGCGGGGCAGGTCGGCACCGTCCAGTCCCGTCTCGCCATGCACATGTTCGCCGCGCACGGGCGACCGCAGCAACGGCAGGTCGCAGCCCTGATAGAGCGGAATGTCCGCACGGCCCGCCAGCTCGAGGATCGCGGCGGCATTGCGCGTTGTATTGGCGATGCCCGTGTTGCCGCCCACCGTCGTGATCGCCTCGACCGTCAACTGCTCGGGGGAGGCCAGCGCCATGAGGATGGCGCAGGCGTCGTCCTGGCCCGGATCGGTGTCGATGATGATGCGCGTGGGGCTCATGGTCTCGCGGCCTTTCGGATCAGGCTTCCGTGTCGGGGGATGTCTCCGTGCCCTTGATCCAGACCTCGACCGGACCGCTGACCTTGATCGTCATCGGGCGGCCCTTGCGGTCCAGCGTCTTGCCAACGGCCATGCGCACCCAGCCTTCGCTGATGCAGTATTCCTCGACATTGTTGCGTTCCTCGCCCTTGAAGCGCACGCTGATGCCGCGTTCGAGCAGGGCTTCGTCATAATACGGGCTTCCGGGCGTGGCGCTGAGCCGGTCGGGAATGGTGTCGCTCATTGTCGGCGTCCTTGCTGTCGTTGCAGTGGTTTCGTCCCGCATAGCGTCTGATGGCGGATACGGGAAGAGATGGCGTCTTGACGGCGGCTTCCCGCTCCACGACCTTGGCGCTGATCCGGGAGAGAAAGCCGCATGACACGAACCGTCCGCCTGTTACGTCGCGCCAGACTGCTGGCGCTCATGCCGCTGGCTCTGGCGGCGCCGCAGTTCGCGCGTGCCGAGGCTGTGCAGGCGGACGCACAGCATACGTTCATGCGCTATCCGGCGTTGCATGGCGATACCATCGTCTTCGTGGCGCATGGTAATCTGTGGCGCGTGTCGCGCAACGGCGGCGCGGCACAGCGGCTGACGAGTGAGGCGGGCGACGATATCGCCCCGCGCTATTCGCCGGACGGTAAATGGATCGCGTTCACGGCGTCCTATCAGGGCAACGACGATGTCTACGTCATCCCGGCGGAAGGTGGCCCGGCGCGGCGGCTGACCTTCCATTCCGACATCACCGCCCACGCGCCGACGCGCTGGGGACCGGACAATCTGGTCGTGACCTGGACGCCGGATTCCAGGGCCATCGTCTATCTGTCGCGCCAGCGCGCGTGGAATTCGTGGATCACGCAGCCTTACAGCGTGCCGCTGACCGGCGGGCTTTCGACGCCGCTGCCGCTGGACCGTGCGGGTTTCATGACGTTCGGTCCGGATGGGCATACGGTGGCCCTGACGCGCATCTTCCGCGATTTCCGCACATGGAAGCGCTATAACGGTGGCCTGGCGCAGAACATCTACAGCTACGACCTGAACAGTCACGACCTGAAGCAGCTCACCGACTGGTCCGGCACCAGCACGCAGCCGATGTGGTTCGGCCGCAAGGTGTATTTCCTGTCCGATCATGACAGGAACCGCCGTGCGAATATCTGGGTGCTCGATCTCGACACGCACCAGACGCGGGAGGTGACGCATTTCACGGATTACGACGTCGACTTTCCTTCGCTGGGCGATAATGGGCTGACATTCCAGCAGGGCGGGTCGCTCTGGGTTCTGGACCTGCCTTCCGAGACGCTGAAACACGTGGACGCCACCGTGCCGGATGATGGCGTGCGCACCATGGCGCGACCTGTCGAAGCCTGGCGCACGATCCGTGCCACCGACTATGCGCATCGCCCGGATTTCGCCCTGTCGCCCAACGGCAAGCGGGCGGCGATGATCGCGCGCGGCGATCTGTTCACCCTGCCAAGCGAGCATGGTGCGGTACGCAACCTGACGCATAGCAGCGACGCCAACGACGACCATCCGGCATTTTCGCCGGACGGAAGCCAGATCGCCTACACGGCGGATACGGATGGCGAGCAGCAGATCTACCTGCGTCCCGCCGGTGGTGGCCCGCGCAAGGCGATCACGCATTTCACCGACGGTTATCGCTACGGCCCGGCCTTCTCGCCGGATGGGCATCGACTGGCCTTCACCGACAATCTGCATCGTCTGTGGGTGATGCCGATCGGGGGGGAGCCGGTCCAGGTCGCACAGGACCAGCAGCGCGAAATTCATGAGTTCGATTTCTCGCCGGACGGGAAATATCTCGTCTTCAGCATGATGCGGGCCAATCACCTGCCCGGCCTGTTCCTCTACGAAATCGCCACGTCACAGCTGGTGCCGCTTGGCGGGGCTGATGCGGATTCCCAGCCGCAGTTTTCGGCGGACGGTAAAAGCCTGTATTTCGTCTCCCAGCGGCTGGAACACCCGTTGCTCGACGAACACGAGTTCAACGCGTTCTCGGCGCAGAGCAGCACCATCTACGTGGCCCCGCTCACGACCACGGCGGCCTCCCCGCTGCCGGTCCAGTCCGATGAGTCAGGACCGGCTCCCAAGCCGCCCGCGCCGGAGCACAAGGGCGACATTCCGGCCAATGGCAAGGTTGCGGCCATCGATTCCTACGGCATCCTCGCGCGTGCCGTGCCGCTGGCCAATGTCGCGCCGGGCGTGGACACGCTCTATGTGCGCGGCAAGCACCTGCTCTACACGACGTCGCCATTGGAATCGCTGGACGACGCCAAGCCGGACGGCGGCAAGGCCGCGCTGCACAGCTACGATCTCGACAAGCGCAAGGATGAGACGCTGCTCGAGGATTTCGGGCATATCGCGTTCTCCGCCGATGGCGATTTCATGATGTTCGACCGGCACAACGACTGGTTCATCGCCGAGACGAAAGCCAAGGCGGAAACGCACAAGCTGCCCACCACACAGATGATCGCGACGATCGACCCGCCGCAGGAATGGGCGGAGATGTTCAACGAGGCATGGCGGCTGGAGCGGGATTTCTTCTTCAACCCGCAGATGAACGGCACGGACTGGGCGGGTATTCATGACAGCTATGCGAAGCTGCTGCCGCTGGTGGGCTCGGATTCCGATTTCGGCTATCTGCTCGGGTCGATCCAGGGCGAACTCGGTAATTCGCATACCTATGCGCAGGCGGCACGGGATGCGACCACGCCGGAACTCCGTTTCCCGACCTATCTGATCGGCGCGGATTTCAGCCTGGACTCCGCCTCCGGCCGCTATCGGCTGGCGCATGTGCTGCGTGGTGACAACACGCGGCCGGATTATCGCGCGCCGCTGGCGCAGCCGGGCATGAACGTGCAGGACGGCGATTACCTGCTGGCCGTGGACGGGGAGGAGCTGCGCGCCCCGACCGACCCCTACAGCCTGTTTGTGGGCAAGATGGGACCGGTCACGCTGACCATCTCCTCGCAACTGGCGGGCAAGCGGCGGGATATTCTGGTGGCGCCCGTCAAATCCGAGATGTCCCTGCGTGAGCAAGAATGGATCGATCATAACAAGGCGGTCGTGGATCGGCTGTCGCATGGCCAGATCGCCTATATCTATCTGTCGGATATGGAGGCGCTGGGGATGCAGCAGTTCATCCGCCAGTTCTATACGCAGCTCGATAAGCGCGCCGTCATCATCGACGACCGCTGGAACGGCGGTGGCAATATCGACGAGATCCTGCTCGAACGGCTGCGTCGCATGCTGGACGGTCTCAGCACCAACCGCGAGGGTTCGCCCTCGACCATGCCGGAGCAGTTGATCGTCGGGCCGAAGGTGACGCTCATCAACCATTATTCGGCGTCGAACGGCGACATGTTCCCGTTCTATTTCCGCGAATACAAGCTGGGCAAGCTGATCGGAACGCGCACATGGGGCGGCGTGCGCGGCATTCGTGGCATGCTGCCGTTGCTGGATGGCAGTTCCATCACCGTGCCGGAACACGCGCTTTACGATCTGAAGTCGCAATGGGTGATCGAGAATCACGGTGTGGACCCGGACATCGTCGTGGAAGATGAGCCCGCCGATCTCCTTGCCGGGCATGACAGGCAACTGGAAACGGCTGTCTCCACGCTGATGCAGCAGATCCAGGGCCAGCCGACGGCACTGCCGGCCCATCCGGCGTGGGTGCCGCCTTATCCCCCCGGCAACCCCGCCGACACGCATCACGACTGAGGGCGCCGCCGGTGGGATATTCCGTCGAAAACATGCGCGATGGATGTTGCACGCGCATGCCATGGCCGCCGGTCGCTCAGGAGGCGTGGTTCGACATCGCCGCCGAGGACGCGGCGAACCAGACGGACCGTCGGGACGAAAGAAAAGACCGTTCGGAAGGCAGATTATGGCGGGCCCGCGAGCGCATCACGACGGATTATCCCGATGCGCCCCCGGTAACCGCGACCGGTCAACGATCCTGCGATACCGGAGTGCGTGCAGGGGGATCAGGCTTTCCTGCGGGCATACCGTCTGGAAAATCCGGACAAACAATCCATCGAGGCGGCGTCGGCCCTGATCCGGCTGCATCAGATCCGTTCAGACAACAACAGGAATCCCGCATGATGCGATCCGTATGGCTGGCCCTTGGCATCACGATGTTCGGGCTTGCCGCCTGTGCGACGGAACCGGATGAGGACGCGGAGTCCTTCTACGCGCACGTCGCCGCCGGGCAGGTCATTTCGCTGAAGCATCAGGCCAGTTCGGCGCCCGGCACGACCTATCGCATGGCCTATCGCTCGACGGATGCGCATGTCGCCAACAAGCTTGTCGCCGTGTCCGCGACCGTGCTGGTGCCGTACGGCACGCCACCGGCCGGCGGCTGGCCGGTCATGGCCTGGGCGCATGGCACCAGCGGCATCGGCCTGACCTGCGCGCCGTCGATCATGGGCGTCGGCGGTCCGCAGGCCAGTTTCTATGGCGCCTGGCTGCGGCGTGGTTTCGCTGTGGTCGCCACGGATTATCCCGGACTGGGCGAACCCGGCACGCCGCTTTATCTCAACGCGCGCTCCGAAGGGATGGCGGTGCTGGACTCGGTTCGTGCCGCCCGTCGGGCTGTGCATGGCCTGAGCCGCGATGTCGTGTTGCAGGGTCACGATCAGGGTGCGCATGCCGTCATTTCGGCGGCGGGGCTTGCCGCATCCTACGCGCCGGACCTGCATGTGAAGGGCACGATCGCCGTCGGCGCGCCGAACTTGCAGGACGACGATACGTTCTTCGACGGGCAGCATGGCACGCGGCGCTTCTCGCCGAACGTGGTCTATGCGTTGATGCTGGGTGCGTCGCTGGGGCAGGCGAACCCGGCCTTCGATCCGTCGGATGCTTTCTCCACGCGCGCCCTGCCGCTCTATCGCAAGGCGGCCACCGAATGCCGTAGCGACCTGTTCGTCGATGTCGAACATGCGGGTCTGACGCCCGGCAACAGTTTCGAACCCAGCGCCCGTGTGGCGCTCGCACCGGCGCTCGACTGGGCGCGCTATCCGACGCTGACGCTGGCCCAGCCGCTCTTTCTGGGCATCGGCACGGGTGATACGCAAATCCCCATCGACACGCAGGAGGGGCTGGCGCGCAAGGCCTGCGCGGCAGGCACGCGTGTCACGCTGCACCACTACCGCGGCGCGGAACATACGCCTGCGCTCAACGACGCCCAGACGGACGCGCTGGCTTTCGCGCGTCAGGTCGTCGATGGTCAAACCCCCGCCGACACCTGTCGCTGACAACAAGGGAGCCAACCGCTCGTGCCGATGAAACGCGCTTTTCCCCTCGCTGCCCTGCTGGCCGTCACAGCTCTCGCCGGTTGCGCGCATAAACCCGTCGCACCGAAGCCGGTGGCGGCGACGCCAGCGCCGGCGCACCCCAATCCGGGTGAGATCGTCTCGCGTGCGCCGCTTGCCACGACATTGCCCGGCGTGGCGGAGCGCATCATCTACCGCATGACCGATGCGTTGCATCCCGATCGTGTCACGACCGTGTCCGGTGTGTTGCTGACGCCAGAGGGACCGCCACCGGAGGGCGGCTGGCCGGTCGTGAGCTGGGCGCATGGTACGACCGGGCTTTCCTATGTCTGCGCGCCATCGGTGACAGGCATCGATCACGGCCCTTACGCACCCTATCTCACCAACTGGCTGCGGCACGGCTTCGCGGTGGTCGCCACGGATTATCCCGGCATGGGCGGACCGGGGCCGGACCTGTATCTGAACGCGCGGGCCGAAGGGATGAGCGTGCTGGATGCGGCGCGGGCGGTGACGGCGGTGGATTCCCGCCTGAGCCAGAACGTCATCATCGCCGGGCATTCGCAGGGCGCCCATGCCGCGATCGCCGCCGCGGCACTGGCCCCGACCTACGCGCCGGACGTGCATGTCCGGGCGACGATCGCCGTTGGCACGCCCTATTTCAACGCGGCGACGACGCGGGCCTTGCTCGCCCCCGCGACAGGCGCCGCCGCGACACATTTCGCGCCGAAACTCGTCTATATGCTGCTGATGGGCGCGTCCCTGGGCGAGGCCGATCCGGGCTTCGATCCGGACAAGGTGTTCACGCCGCGCGCCATGGCTTTCTACAAGCAGGCGACGCAGCTCTGCATCGGCAATTTCTACGGTGCGGTGCAGAAATCAGGCCTGACACCGGGCAATGCCCTGCAAGCGAACGGCGCCGTGGCGCTGAAGCCGGTTCTGGACTGGTCGGCTTTTCCGGACCTTCACCTCACGGCGCCTCTCTTCCTGGCGACCGGGGGTGACGATACGCAGGTCGCGCCGGCCATGCAGCACATGCTGGTGCATGATGTCTGCGCAGCCGGCACATCGGTCGTCGCCAGGGATTATCGCGGCCAGAGCCACATGGGCAGCCTCTACGCCGCCATGGGGGAGACGACGGCTTTCGCGCAGAATGTGCTGCGAGGGCAGGCGCCTGCCACGACCTGCCCGGCGAAATAGGCGGGGCGCGTCAGGCCAGCGGCGGTGGCTGATAACGCCGGACGGGCGAGACAGCGTCGAATTTCTCGCGACTGGGCGTCGAGAGGAGTTCGACGATCGATCCCCACGGCGTGCGGCCATAGAGGAAGACATTGCCCGGCCCGGCTTCGAGGTTGGGCTGGTCGGCCGGACTGTTGAGTACGATACCGCCGGCCTTCTCGAAACGGGCGAGGGCGGCGGCCATGTCGTCCACATAAACGGCGAAATGCTGCAAACCGAAATCGCTGGGGCGCACCGGCGCCTGTTGATGCGGGCCATGCATCTCGAACAGTTCGATGCCGGGCCCGTGGCCCAGGCTCATCATCCGCATATGCACGACGCGTGTGCCCGGGGCGAGGTCGAGCGTCTTTTCCGCCTGCGGACCTTCCTGCGGCTGATCGTCGGCGGCGATGTTGTCATACAGGGCGACGGCCCCGAAAGCGTCCGTCAGGAATCGGGAAGCCACTTCGAGGTCCGGGACCGTAATGCCGATATGGTCGATGCCGCGTGGTCGATCGTTCGCCATGCTCTGTTGCCTTGTGCCGTTGGTGTCTGGAACACGCAACGGCATGCGACATATCTTGTTGCGGTCGGGGCAGATCACATGAACTGGATATGGCTCTTGAAGCCGAGCAGCGCCGCATCCCGCAGATTGCGCTGCGCGTTGGGCCGGAAATAATACTCCAGCAGCGGCGTGAAGATGACGCCGCGCATGACATGGATGGCGTAGTTGGCTTCCATCACCATGGCGTGGCGCTGCACGCCGGTTGCGTGGTTCGGCAGCGTGCGGCCGAGGTCCAGCAGGTCCTGATCGGTCATCGTCACGCCGCGGGCGATCTTGGTGTAGGTGAATGACAGGCCCATGGTGTCGAACGGGCGCGAAGCGAAATAGCCGCGATTGATTAGCGCGCCATAGGCCACGTATTCGCGCAGGGAGGTGTGCGGATCGTTGTAGATCACGCCCCAGAGCGCGGTCAGGCCTGAATCCTTGTCCTTGTAGTGCAGCAGGCGTTGGTCGAACATCGCCCACGTGGACCAGGAGGCGCTGTGCTGCTTCTGCTTCAGGCGCGTCAATGCATAGGAGCCGCCGTAGAGATCGAAGAAATTGTCGTTCTGCGGTGTGCTGAAGACCTGGGCGCCGAGCTTGTAGTGGCCCGGCAGCGTGCCATGCGCGAAGGATGGCTCCCAGCCGGATTCGATGGGCGCCGCATAGCCAATGATGTTCGCGCCGTTGAACTTGAAGCCGGTGCGGTGTTGATAGACCTGATAGATGCCGTTCTCGATGGGGTAGACGCCGGTCTGCACGTAAACGCTGCGTGTTGGGCGGCCGCGGACACGGAAGCCCCAGGTAGCCGCCGGATATCCGGCATCGTAGTTCGTGTCGGTGATGCCTTTCGGGCGTCCGCAGAAGCTGCCGTTCTGGAAGTTGCAGAAGAGCGGGCTGGCGGCGAAGTCCGAGATTTCCGACATACGGCCCGCCGCGATCGCCAGGCGGCCGCCGAAGAGCGTCTCTTCGCCGTAGGCATAGACGAGATGGACCACCACGTTGCCGCCGCCGCCGTAATCCTCCGAGGCGTGGTTGAGCCAGTCGCCGAACATGCGGTTCGCCGTCGTGCCGTAACGGCCGACCGTAATCATATGGGTGGCGAATCCTTTCAGGCCCGCCAGCTTTTCCCAGTTCACATCGAGCTGCATGGCATACTGGCCCGCGTTGCTCGCGCCCTGTTTATAATTGTTGAAGCCCGGCGTCCTGCCGCGTGTCGGCGGCGTGATGGCGCCGGCGAACTCGTTGGTGTTGTCCAGCAGGTAGTTCAGCCCATGCGCACGCAGCCAGCGCGATACCGGATTGGGAAAAAGCGCTTCCGGATGTGAGAAAGGCGGCACCGATGTCTGGAAGGTATCGTTGTTCGGCAACGGCAGATCGACGCGCTGGCTCGGTGCGGAGCCGATATTGTTATCGGCGACCTGCGCATGCGCTTGGGGGGTGATGATACCGCTGAACAGGATAGTCAGAAAAAGCGCGCATGACAGGGCACGCGCAGAAAAGCGCAACAGAATGGACATAAGGGCTCAAGGCTGGAGAGACGAGGAGAGCCCTCATAGCATCCACGAAAGTGGCCGTCTTGCTGCGGTGGGACGCGATCGGGTCATTACGGCTCGAGATCAACCATATGTGACCCGATTTGTATCATTCTTTGTCAATGTCGCGTTTCGGCAACAGGGCCGGAATGAAGATCAGCGTCGAGAGCAGGGTGCAGCCCAGCGACATCAGGAGCAGGCGTCCCATGCTGGCGGTGCCGGGATGTTGGGATGCCGCGAGCGAACCGAACGCCGTGCCGGTCGTCAGCGCCGAGAATAGAACGGCGCGCGCGGTGGGCGATGTCAGCGGTCCGCGCACGCCGGCGCGCCAGTTCATGACGAAGTAGATGTTGAACGAGACGCCCACGCCCAGCAGCAGCGGCAGGGCGATGATGTTGGCAAAGTTGAGCGTCTCCGGCACGGTGACGATCAGGATGACCGTCAGCAGTGCCGAGAGCACGAGCGGCGCCATCACCAGCGCCATGTCCAGCAGGCGGCGCAGCGCGACGAGGAGGATGATCGCGATCATGATCAACGCCGAAATGGCCGCGACCACGAAAGCATGCACCAGCGTGCGCGCGCTTTCATAGATTTCGAGCGCCGGGCCGCCGATGTTGGGGTCGACGCTGCGCGTCTCCATCAGGAAGCGACGCAGGACTTTGTTGTCCGACAGGCGCCCCTTTGGATGGATGCTCAGCTTCGCCCGCCCGTCCGGCAGGAGATATTCGTCGGCGATGTCGTGCGGGATGCTTTGATAGGTGACCGGCGTGGGTTGCAGAACGTCGCGCAGTTCCGCGAGCTGATCCGGCAGGAAGCGCGTGAGCGCCGTATTGGCGGCCAGCAATGTCGCGTCCGGGGCCTGGCTCAGGCGCTGGAGCGATTGCTGGATGTCGCGCAGCGGATCGTTCGGTCCAAGCCTGCCGTCGACGGCGCCAAGCTGGTCGGCGGCCTTTCTGGCGGCGTCGCGCAGGGCGTTCGCATCGGGCGCCGGGGCGACCTGTTCCGGCACGATGGTCGGCAGGAGGATCGAGGCCGTATCCTGGATCATCGCCAGCTTGGCCTGCTGATCCTGCGGAATATAATCGCCGAGCCACATCACCATGCTGACGCTCGGCAGCTTGTCGAACTGTTCCGCCTCGCGCGCGGCGACGTCGAGGTTGGGGACGAGCAGATCGGCCGTATAGGGCGACGATCGCGGGTCCTGCTCCAGGAAGTGCAGGGCGCGCATGCCCTCCGAATGCGGGTTCTTCGTATGCAGCGGGTCGGCGTCGAAATGCAGCGTCGGCACGAGCGCCGCGCCCGTGAGGCCCAGGATGGTGAAGACGGCGAGCACCGGCTTGCGGTGTTCACGCAGGAAATGATCGACCGGGGCGGCCCGTGCGAATCCGGGCGCGCGCGCGCCGAGATCGGCACGGAAGACATGCAGCAGCGCGGGCAGGAAGGTCAGTGTGCCGATGAAGGCGATCAACATGCCGAAGCCCGCGATCAGCCCCAGCTGCGCCACGCCGACGAAGCTGGTCGGCACGAAGGCGAGGAAGCCGACCGCCGTGGCCAGCGCGGCCACGAGAATCTGGTGGCCCGTTTCGGCACCGGTAAGTGCGAGCGCGTCCGGTAGCGGCATCGGCCGGCCACCGGGCAGTCGCTGGCCGCGCAGGCGCACGCAGAACTGGATGGCGAAATCCACGGCGATGCCGACGAACAGGATGGCGAATGCCACCGAGATCAGGTTCAGCGTACCCACGGCCAGCGCGGCGAAGCCCGTCGTCAGCAGCAGGCCGGTCACCAGCGTGATGAGGATCGGCACGATGACGCGTGGCGAATGCACGGCCAGGATCAGCCAGAGCGCCACCAGCACGAGCGAGGTGATGAGGCCGAGGGTCATGCCCTGGGCGACGGTCGCGAACTCCTCGTCCGACAGCTGGACCTCGCCGGTGATCATCACATGGGCATTGCCGCTTTTGACGAACGGCAGCTGGGCGATGGCGCGGCGCATGGCATTCGTCGCCGCGCCGCCGGGCTGGAAGGACTTGAAATCGAGGATCGGCTTGGCGATGACGAACTCATATCCCACGCTGAGCTTCGTCAGCGGGCCGGCCAGCAGGTTCTGCCATGAAAGGTCTTGCGGATGGCCGTTGGCCGCCGCCTTCAGCGACTCTGCGAAGCCGCGCAGTTCCGGCGCGAAACTGTCCGGCACGCCGTTGCCAGACTGGATGCCCTCGCCGATCAGGCCCAGCGCGCCGAACAGGCTGCGCGCGGAGGGATCGGCCGCCAGCGTGCCAAGGAACGGCTGCGCTGCCGTGATGCTGTCCAGCAGGTCGCCCAGCGCGGGCTTGTCCAGATACATCAGGCCGTGATTGTTGAGGAACGGCTTGTCGTCCGGAAGATTGACGATGGTGAAGTGGCGCCGATCGGCCGAGAGAGCCTGCGCGAGTTGCCGAGCGGTGGCGCGCCCCTGTTCCGGAATGTCGGAATGGATGACGGCGACCAGCGTGTCGTCGTTCTGCGGGAAAAGGCGCGACAACTCGGTGTTGCGTTTCTTCCATGGCAGGTCGGCCGAGAACATCTTGCCCGTGTCGGTCGTCACGCCGAGGCGCGCCATGCTGACGAGTACGCTGGCCACACCGAGCAAAGCGAAAATCGCGATAATGAGCCAGGCGCGCCGGGCGCAGAAAGTAACGATACGGCCGATCAGGGAGGAAAGCATGATGGGGTACGCAAAACCTTGTCATGGAAACGGCGCGTACGGCCGCGATCTGCGCACGGTGTAGAACATCGGCCTGAAATAGGGAAACGCCGTCTTGGCCAGGGCCGCGCGGCGTCACCTGTTTGTTACGATGCGATATCGACCTGGCGGATGAAAGCCAGGGCTTCCACGCAGGCGGCTGCCGCCTCGCGTCCCTTGTTTTCCGCGTCGTCGCGCGAGCGGGCTATGGCCTGCTGGTCGGTATAGGTCGTCAATATGCCAAAGGAGATCGGCACGCCCGTTTCGAGCTGCGCCTGCATGATGCCCACCGTGGCGCCCAGGCTGATGAACTCGAAATGCGCCGTGTCGCCCTTGATGACGCAGCCGAGGCAGATCACGCCTTCGTAGCGCCGGGTGCGCGCCAGGGTCTTGGCCATCAGCGGCAGTTCGAATGCACCGGGCGCATCGAAGACGTCCGCGTCCTCGATGCCGCGCTCGGCGAGCCAGGCCAGCGCGCCATCGCGCAGGCCATGCGTGACGTTCGTGTTGAAGCGGCTGACGAGGATCGCCAGCTTCGGCGCGGGGTTGAGGCGCAGGTCCGGGGCCGTGGGAATGGTCTTGCTCATGTGGTCTCTCTGTCTTTCATCGATCCGGCGTTCATGAATCCGGTCAGGGCTTCGGGCCAGGCATCGCTCAGCTGATGCCCCATGCGCGTGCGCTTGGCATGCAGATAGTCGCGGTTGAAGGGGTTGGCGCCAGCCTCCAGACGTTCCTGCCGCGCGATGCGCAGCCCTGCCGCCGTCAGTCCTGTCGTCTTGTTCGGGTTGTTCGTCAGCAGCGTCAGCGTGGTGACGCCCAGATGCTGCAGGATCGCGGCGGCAGCCGACCAGTCCCGCGCGTCGCCGGGCAGGCCCAGCTCCAGATTGGCATCCAGCGTATCGTAGCCGCGATCCTGAAGCGTGTAGGCGCGGATCTTGTTGCCAAGACCGATGCCTCGTCCTTCATGGCCGCGGAGATAGACCAGCACGCCGGATTCGGCCTCGGCAATGCGGCTCAACGCCTCACGCAATTGTGCACCGCAATCGCAACGCAACGAACCGAGCGCGTCGCCGGTCACGCATTCGGAATGCAGACGCACCAGAGGTTGTCCGCGCGCCGGATCGCCTTTCACAAGCGCCACGTGCTCGATGCCGTCCGGGGCGCGGAAGGCATGGATGCGCAGGTCGTCGCCGCCGTACAGGCTGGGCAGCGCGGCTTCGGCGATGAATTCGATGGCGGGGGCCGGTGCTTCGGTGGCGACGGGCTTCGCGACGGCTTCCCGCCCGTTCGCGCGGACCCATGCGGCGAGTTCGGCGATGGTGATGACCGGCATGTCGTGCCGTTCGGCGAATCGGCGCAGTTCCGGAAGACGGGCCATGGTGCCGTCCGGGCTCATCACCTCGCAGATCACCGCCGCGGGCGTCAGCCCTGCCAGCCGCGCGAGATCGATCGCGCCTTCCGTGTGGCCGTCGCGCGCGACGATGCCGCCGGGATGGGCGCGCAGGGGGAAGATATGGCCCGGCGTGCTGATTGCCGCCGGATCGGCCTGCGGATCGGCGGCGACCTGAATGGTGCGTGCACGATCGGCGGCGGAAATGCCGGTGGTGATGCCTGTCGTGGCCTCGATCGACACGGTGAAGGCCGTGCCGCGCGGATCGTGCCCGCGTCGCGGTTGCATCGGCAGGTCGAGACGGTCGATCTGCCCGGCTTCCAGCGGCAGGCAGATCAGGCCGCGCGCATGGGTCGCCATGAAGTTGATGGCATCGGCCGTGGCGAATTGCGCGGCCATGACCAGATCGCCTTCGTTCTCGCGATCTTCATCGTCGACCATCATCACCATGCGGCCATCGCGCATGGCCGAGATGGCGGCGGCGAGTTGCGGCGTCATGATGTTCTCCCCGCGGCCAGAAGGCTTTCGACATATTTGGCCAGCACGTCCACCTCCACGTTGATCGGATCTCCGGCCCGCAGGCCGCTGAGGCTGGTATGTGTCCAGGTATGCGGAATGATCATCAGCTCGATCGCGGCGTTCTCGCCGTCCACCGGCCCCAGCGCATTGACCGTCAGGCTGATGCCGTCCAGCGCGATCGAGCCTTTCTCCACGACGTAACGCCGCAGTGCGTGGGGGATCGTGACCGTCAGATGATGGGATTCCCCCACGGGCGCCACCGAGGCCAGACGCCCGATGCCATCGACATGACCCTGAACGATATGGCCGGAGAGCCGCGTGGCCGGCGTGCTGGCGCGTTCGAGGTTCACGCGCGCGCCTTCCGCCAGGCGATGCAGCGCCGTGCGGTCCAGCGTCTCGGCGCTGAGATGGAAGTCCGCATCGCCATCGGGCGTGAATTCGGCAACCGTCAGGCAGACGCCGTTGACGGCGATGCTTTCGCCGAGATCCAGATCGCGCAGGCCGGTCGCCACCGTGAGTCGCATGTCCTGCGCCGTGCGCATGGCGGTGCGGACGGTGCCGATCCGTTCGATAATGCCGGAGAACATCAGGAAGCTCCTTCGAAATAACGCGGTGTCTCGTGTTCGAGACCGGTCAGGAAGCGGAGGGGGGATACGCCGCGAGCGCGGATATCGTGCGTGTCCGGCTGCGCGGCATGTTGCTGGATTGTCAGCCAGTCGTCCCAGAGACCAAGTCGATCGATTTCGCGCAGCAGCCCGGGTCCGGCCTCGACCATCGCCCAGTTGACGCCATGCGCGGCCAGCCGTGCCGGGACGCCGGCGATGTCATCCGTGACCTGCACGTTGAAACCGGCCTGTGTCATCGCTTTCCTGTAATCCGGCGGGGTGCGGCCATGGCGGTCGCAGATGACGAGCAGGCGCGGCGCGCGCGGTTCATGGTCGGCGACATGGCGGACATTGAAGCGCGGTCGGTCGGCCAGGACGGTGCCGATGCCGGTGACGATGGCATCCGTCGCGCGGCGCAGACGATGCGCCAGAACCAGCGAATCATGGTCTGTGAACGTCGTGCGACCGGCGGGCGGAATCATGCCGCCGTTGACATCCAGCGCCTGTTTGACGGTAAGCCAGCTTCGGCCGGTGACGACGCGCCTGGCGAAAGGGGCGATCAGCGCCTCGCAGTCGCGGCGATACGCACCAAGCGCCGGATAATCGGCAAGCCGGTAGACGTTCCTGCCACCCGGCTGCTGCCGGAGGCGGGCGATGCCGCCGGCGGCGATGGCATGTGGATCCTCCACCCCGAGCCAGATATCCTCGACGGGGCTCTCGCGGAGGGCTTCCGCGCAGGGCGGCGTGCGGCCTATATGATTGCAGGGTTCCAGCGTGACGAGGGCGGTGTGCGCCTGCGCCAGAAGGCCCTTCTCGCGCGCTTCCTGCAAGGCGCGTGCCTCCGCATGCGGGGTGCCGGCACGATGATGCGCGGCCACGACGAGAATCCGGCCTTCGCGGTCCAGCAGGGCGCATCCGACGGGTGGATTGGGGGCGGTCGCGCCGATATAGGCGCTGGCGGCATCGATGGCGGCGCGATAGCCGCGCCCCACGCGTGCCAAAGGCAGGCGCGGCGGCTGAACGTCAGGCGGTCCGATCGTGCTGGCTTGCTGCACGCGCTCTTGCTCCATCCCTGTTGGACGGACTCAGGGCGTCAGGGCGCACTGCCGGCACGACGCAACGCGCCGTTTCGACGGGGCCGCGTTCTCTTTCATCCGGACTATGACCGTCGGCTCCGGAGTTCGACCGGATCTGCTGACCCTCCGGCATTGTGCCGAAGGCGCTCGCGGGCTCGCGCTTGTCGCGCCTACCGCCGGTGGGGAGTTCCACCCCGCCCTGAGAACGTCTCAAAATTAACTAAAAATCATATGGGCGCGGCGGATCGCTTTGGCAAGAGTGTTCATGGAATGCAAAAAGCCGGGCCTCGCTCCCGCGAAGTCCGGCTTCCTGCGTCAGTCAGGCGCACCCGTTTTCGGATGCGCCGTGTTTTCAGTGTGTCGCAGCACTTGGCTGGGCGTTGTGCCAGGCCTGCTGCGTGCCGTTCGCGCCGTTGGAGACGTCATGACCGATGGAACTGACATCCTGTCCTGCACCACGCATCGTGTTGCATGCCGAAAGACCGGCGGCACAACCCGTCATCAGCGCCAGCGTCAGAAAGAAACGAGCGAGCGGACGGGTCTTTGTGCGGGTAATCATTAAAATGCTCCTATGAACGATTGTTCATGTGCAGATACGCCAGAGCGGCCCGGAAGTTCTTCTTGCGCATCGAAAATCCGGCCTGTCGCATGACCGTCTCGCCGAATCGTGATGCATGAATGAACAGATGACAACGTGGCGCGTCCTAATGCCTGTCCACAACAAAAGGATTCCATCGCCTGTGTCGCCACACGCTTCCACCGACCGGGAAAAGCCGGTCATCGTCTGGTTTCGCGATGATCTGCGGCTGGCCGATCATCCGGCACTCCACGATGCCATCGATTCCGGTCGTCCCGTTATCGCGGTTTATGTTCTCGATGAGGAAACGGGTGGCGTGCGCCCGTTGGGTGGCGCGGCCCGCTGGTGGCTGCATGGTGCGCTGGCCGCATTGCGCGCGCAGTTGAATGACATGGGCGGGACGCTCCTGACGTTTGCCGGCCCGGCGCCGGAGACCCTGGATCGGCTTGCGGACATCAGCGGCGCCGGCGCGCTGTATTGCCACTACCGCTACCAGAAGGAAGCGCGGGATCAGGATTCAGCGGTGTTCGACCGTCTCGCCGGGCGCAGGGTCGAGATCGTCCAGCGCCACGGGACATTGCTGCGCGCACCGGACGCTGTGAGGACGAAGACGGGCACGCCCTATCGCGTGTTCGGCGCCTACTGGAAAGCGGCCGTCAAGCTGGGGCCGCCACCCAGGCCGCTGGCCGCGCCGGGCCGGATAAGGTTCTGGTCGTCACCGACGCACTGGCCGAAAACCATGCGGCCGCTGGACGAGGATGCCCTGTTGCCGCGCAAGCCGAACTGGGCGGGCGGTCTGGAAGCCGACTGGACACCGGGCGAGGCGGCGGGTCGGGAAATCCTTCGCGATTTCGTGACGCACGCTCTGGCACACTACGATACAGGGCGAAACGAGATGGCGGCGGAAGGCAGTTCGCGCCTGTCTCCCTATCTGCGCTTCGGCCATGTATCCCCACGGCAGGTCTGGGACGCGGTATCACACATCAAGGGCACGGATGCCGAGGTGTTTCGTGGTGAGATCGGCTGGCGGGAATTCGCCTGGAACACGCTCTACCATGCGCCCGACCTGCCGCATCGTAACCTCAAGCCGCGTTTCGATATAATGCGGTGGCGTCGCGACGAGGGGGACGTGCGGGCCTGGCAACAGGGCCGGACCGGCATACCGATCGTGGATGCGGGCATGCGGCAACTCTGGGAGACCGGATGGATGCATAACCGTGCGCGGATGATTACGGCCTCCCTGCTGGTCAAGCATCTGCTGATCGACTGGCGTGTGGGGGAAGCGTGGTTCTGGGATACGCTGGTGGATGCCGATCCGGCGAACAATGCCGTCAACTGGCAATGGGTTGCCGGCACCGGCATCGAGGCGACCCCGTTCTTTCGCGTCTTCAGTCCCTTGCGGCAGTGCGAACGGTTCGATCCGGATGGCGACTATATGCGCCGCTGGGTGCCGGAACTGGCAAAGCTGACGGGCAAGGAAATTCCCGCGCCATGGACGCTGTCGCAGCAGTCCCTGCGGCAGGCTGGCGTCACGCTCGGCAAGACATATCCGGAACCGATCGTCGATCTCGATGGCGGTCGGCAACGGGCGCTGGACGCGTTGAAGGCGACCGCGCGAACACGAGAAGACGAGGCCGCGTAGGATCGTTCCGTGCCACATCGGCCGCGTGGGTGACGTCCGGTTGCCTACCGCCGCGTGAAGGTCAGGGTGTGCGTCTGGTCGCCGCTGCGGATATCGATGGTCGTCGATGCGCCTGGCGGCAGGCTGGCGATATCTTCGAGCGCTTCCGTATGGTCGCGGAGCGAGAAGACGAGGCCACCGATCGAGGCGCAGTAATTCCACTCGACCTGCAAGGGCGGCTGAGCCTCACCCATCGCATTGGTAATCGAGAGAAGCTGGGGCTGCGCAAGAATCAGCAACGCATGCAGCATGCGCTCGGACAGGACATAGAACCGTTCCCACGCGTTGATGGCGTTCGCCTGGAAATCCGCGCCGCCATTCTGAATGCTGCGCAGGTAGCGGGGCGACTCCTCGTCGCGGATTTCCAGGGAGATCAGCCCCGCTTCGTCGGACACGGCGCGCAGTGGCGGGAATGGGGCGGGGAGTGAGATGGCCTTGCGCAGATCGACGTCATACGGCACGGCCCGGCTGTCTTCCGTGAAGAAGAAAATGCCCGGATAATGGGCCGCGGCACTGAGCTTGCGGCAGTAGATGTCGTCGCGGAACGGATCGAGATCCAGCACCTCACCGAAAACATCCAGCAGCCAGTGGCGCGATCCGGTCATCGAATGGCTCATCGAGTGGTCTCCAGTAGCGTCGCAGAGTCCTGCGACAGGTCGAGGCACTTCCGCATCACGGTCGGGAGCGATTGCCCGGCCAGGTTGTCGGCCGGGCAGGCGAACCCAGCCATATCCGGGGCGAATCGATCGGTTCGTCCCTCGAATACGGTCAAACGAAGGGTCAGATGCGTGAAAACATGCGTGATGATCCCGAGTTCGCGAAAACGCACCGGCATGGGCGCATCGCGCATGGCGTCGGCCGGTCGCCATGGTGTCTCGCGCCAGGCAGTGCCCGGAAATTCAGCCATGCCCGCGAGCAGGCCCGTTTCCGGACGGCGGCGCAACCACACCGCGCCGGAGGCATCGCGCAGGATGAAGCAGGCGCCGAACCGCTCCGGCTTCGGTTGTTTCCGGGCGCGGCGCGGCAGGCTGGCGGCGATGCCGCGTGCATGGGCGGCGCAGGCCTCGCGCCATGGGCACAGACCGCATGCCGGATTGCGCGGCGTGCAGATCGTCGCGCCGAGGTCGAACAGGGCCTGGGCGAAATCGCTGGCGCGCGCCCGGGCCTGCGCACCGTCATTGAGTGTGGCGGCGCGTTGTGCGATCTGCCGTCTGCTTTGCGGCAGGGGTTCCTCGATCGCGAAGATGCGTGATGCGATGCGTTCGACATTGCCATCGACCGGAATAACCGGCACGCCGAAAGCGATCGCCGCGATGGCGCGCGCGGTGTAGTCGCCGATACCCGGCAGGGCGCGGAGTCCATCGACCGTCTGGGGAAACGCGCCCTGATCGGCCAGAAGCCGGGCGCAGGCATGCAGGTTGCGGGCGCGGGTGTAATAACCAAGCCCTGCCCAAAGGGCGAGCACGTCGTCACGCGGAGCCTGTGCCAAGGCGTCGACCGTCGGGTATTTTTCGAGAAAGCGTGCGTAATAGGCTTTGACGGTGGCGACCGTTGTCTGTTGGAGCATGATTTCGCTCAGCCAGACGTGATAGGGTGTGGCCTGTCGACCGGGACGCGCGCGCCAGGGCAGGTCGCGTCGGTGCCGGTCATACCAGTGAAGCAGCGCGGAATCGGAAGGAATCACGCTCGCGATATGACGAAGGAAACGCAGCGCGGCAAGAGGCGCACCACCACAGCACCGGCGCCGGTGTGGGAAAAACGCAGCTTCAAGGCGCGCACGCTGGGCAGCATCCTGCCGACCGTCACGCAGCCCGCCATGCGCAGGAATAACGGCGCTGCGGTGCGTCTGCTGCTGGACTGGCCGGATATCGTTGGTACGGCGCTGGCGCGTGAGACCGTGCCGCGGCGCCTTTCGGCCGGGACGCTGACGGTCGCCTGCTCGGGGCCGGTGGCGATGGAGTTGCAACATCTTGCGCCGCAACTGATCGAACGTATCAACGCCCATTGCGGTCCGAATCGCACGGGGCCCCTGTTCGCGCAGGAACAGGCGCTGGTGGTGCGGCTGAAGATATTGCAGGACGCGACCGTCGCCCAACCGGCACGGCCGAGCCCACAGGCACCCCCGGCGCCTGTCACGCTGCCCGATATGGCGGATGGGCCCCTCCGCGATGTTCTGGCGCGTCTTGGCGGGCATGTGCGTCATCGACGAGCCAGCGCGCGCAACAAGATATGACATCCATGGCGGGAAACCGTGTTTCTTTGTGACAGTTGGATGCAAACACGTATCAGGTCCGCCCTTTTCCCGGCGTAATACACAAACAATATCTGCTCGATGATCGATTGCCCGTTTAGTCCCGCACAGACATGGGACATGGAGGAAACAAAATGACGATGAGGAAAAAAGCCATCCTGTTGGTTGCGGCCTTGTCGATCGATGCTTCGTTTCCGGTCGCTTATGCGCAGCATGGCGGGGGTTTCCATGGTGGTGGCGGCTTTCACGGTGGCGGCGGCGGTTTCCATGGCGGCGGTTTTCGCGGTGGCGGGTTCGGTGGTCCGGGTTTTCACGGGGGCCCGGGCTTTCACGGTGGCATGGGCGTAGGGTTTCGCGGCGGTCCCGGCTTTCATGGCGGACCGGGTTTCGTCGGACGACCGGGCTTTTATGGCGGCTATCGTGGCTTCGGCGGCTGGGGTCGGCGTTGGGGCGGCGGCTGGCGTGGGCCCGGCTGGGGCTGGGGTGGCCCCGGGTGGGGCGGCTACGGCTGGGGGATGCCCGGCTGGGGTGGCGGCTGGGGCTGGGGCGGTTGGGGCCTTGGTTTCGGCCTGCTGACCGGTGCGGCCATCGGCGCCGCAGCCGCCTCCCCCTATTATAACGGTTACTATGGCGGAGGATATTACCCGCCGCCTGTCGCTTATGGTTATGCTCCCGGCTATGCGCCTCCGGTTTACACAGAGCCTTACCCCGGCGGTTACTGAGTCCGCATGAACGCTAGAAGGGCAGTACGGCGTCCATGAACTGCTGCCCGTAGCGCGGTTGTTGCAGTTGGGTGAGCGTGCCGCGCCCGCCATAGGAGATGCGGGCCTCGGCCATTCGGTCGTGCGTGACGGTGTTGTCGGCGGTAATATCCTGCGGTCGCACGATCCCGCTGACATTCAGCTCTCGCAGCTCGCTGTTCACCCGTACTTCCTGACGCGCCATCACGACGAAATTGCCATTGGGCAGCAGCTGCGTGATGGTGCCGGCCAGCCGGAGCGTCACGGTCTCGTTGCGTGTGATCTTTCCTGTCGATGCAGCGTCGTTACTGCTGCTGGTCGACAGTGAGTTAGCACCTGTCAGCTGCGCCACCACCTTCTGCTTGACCCCGAAAAGATTCGGAATGCCGAATTTCTCGTTGCCGGTACGTTGTGCGGTCGTGTTGTTGTTGAGGCTGGCGGTATCTGTGATATCGACCACGACCGTAACGAGATCGCCGACCTGAGATGCCCGTTGATCCTTGAAGAAGGCCCGGCTTCCACTACGCCACAGGCTCGCGGGTTCGGAAGGTGGTGCCTGCAGGGGCGGCATCGGCATGGTCAGAGGCCGGTAGCTGGCTGCCAGGGTCGGGTCCGCGATTTGTGTCATGCGCGGCGGCCGACCGATTTCCGCGATCTGCGCAAGATTGCCGCAGCCGGCCAGAAGCGGCAGGGCGAGCCATATCGGCCATCTGACGATCAACCGTGTTCCTGCTGTCTTCCGGTGCTCCATGGCATCATATCAGCATGTCGATGGTAAACCGCCGGTTAACATGGCCGGGACTGGCGGACATGGAAGATCAAAAATCATGCGCGGTGCCAGAGTGGTTGTCGAACGGCGTCGGGACCATGCCGGGAATGACCTCGATAACTGAATGATCCACGATACGACCGGTGACGACCATCCGCGTTCCGGGATTGAGCGCGCGAATCATGTCGTCGCGACCGCCGCTCTCCAGCGCAAGCCCGGAGACGGTCACGTGCATCGAGGGTGTGTTGTAGGACATGACAACCGGCATGTTCTTGCGGATCAACATGGGGTGGACAAGCTGGCGCGCCCCGACCGGGGAGCCCGCGCCGATCGTGCCGCGGGCTGTCAGGCCCAGGGCCTCCGTCGCGTCGTGCAACGTGTCGTCCGCCAGTCCGTCTTCGCGCATCATGACAAGGGTGACGTTCTCCGGAAGCACGGGATCGCCCTGTCGGATGGCATGACGCAGGACCACGACCTGCGTGCTGCGCGTGACGTCGCCGACAAGATGGAACTCGGTCGGCGTGGGCAGATCGAATGCAAGCAGGGCTGAAAAATGCCCGCTGATATTCGGTGTGTAACTGATATGCGTCAGGCGCGGCGTGGCCCCGGCATCGAGGGAAACGACGATCGGCGTGAAGTTGGATAGTTCGATATCAGTGTCGTTTTCAGGCAGATGGAGGGCGTTGCGCAGCAATCGCACGATGTCGTTCCGCCCATATGTCCGCGCACCGTGAATGACCGTCGTGCTGACCAGTGGCGATGCCTCCGGCCAGTCCACGCCATACTGTGCCGCGATGGCGGTGAGTTGCGGACCGCCGACCGTATAGCTTTTCCCAAGCTCGGGCGCATCGCCGAGCGTGGCGTCCTGCCCGGGCGGCAGGCCACCGAACAGATCGGAAAGGCGCACCTTGTCGCCATGCAGGACGACTTCCGTATGCAACGTGGCGGCGCCGGCGGGTGCCGCGCCGAGCGTCGCCAGCAGGCCAAGCACGCGGAGATGGATTTTAGCGGCCAAGATTGGTCAGCGTCTGCATCATGTCGTCGGAAGCGGTGATGACCTTGCTGTTCATTTCATAGGCGCGCTGGGCGCTGATCAGGTCGGTGATCTCGGTGACGACGTTGACGTTCGAACTTTCGACATAGCCCTGCATGACGGACCCGAAGCCGGTCGTGTTCGGCGTGCCGACGATGGGATCTCCCGATGCCTCGGTCTGGACGAAAAGATTCTGCCCCATCGCCGACAGGCCGTTCTCGTTGGCAAAGGTCGCGATCTGCATCTGGCCCACGATCTGGGGCTGGGTCTGTCCGGCGACGGTGACGCTGATCTGCCCCGACTGATCCACGGAAACGGACTGTGCGTTGTTCGGCACGTTGATCGGCGGATTGAGCGCATAGCCATCCGCCGTGACGATCGTGCCGTCATTGGCGAGCGACAGCGTGCCGTCGCGTGTATAGGCCGTCTGGCCCGAGGGCAATGTGACCTGGAAATAGCCCTTTCCCTGGATGGCGAAATCCAGGGAGTTGCTTGTCTGCTCCAGATTGCCCTGTTCGTTGATGCGATAGATGGCGGCTGTCTTGACGCCCAGACCCACCTGCGCGCCCGCCGGCACGATCGTGCCGGTATCCGAACTGGTGGTGCCGACGCGGCGCATGTTCTGATAGATCAGGTCCTGGAATTCCGCACGGGAGCGCTTGTAGCCGGTGGTCGTCATGTTGGCGATGTTGTTGGAGATCGTCTCCACGTTGGTTTGCTGCGCCTGCATGCCGGTGCCGGCGATATCGAGAGATCGCATGAGCGGATTATCCTAGAGAAGGTCTGAAGATCAGGACTGGACCTGGACGATCTTGGCGATGGCGTCCTGCTGGCGCGTCGCTTCGCTGCTGACGAATTGCGAGACGAACTGAAAATCGCGCTGGATCTGCATCATGTGCGTCATCTCGGACATGATCTGCACGTTGCTGCCTTCGATCATGCCCTGCATCAGTTTCGGGTTGTCGGCGGGGCGGGTTGGCCCTTCGGCCAACAGGAGTTTGCCGCCTTCGGACGTCATCCTGTTGCTGTCCTGCGGCATGACGATGCCGATCTGTCCGGCGATGCCGCTTTCGGTCGTTATCGTGCCGTCGGCGGAAACGGTGACGTCATGATCGGCGGCGGGCAGGCGAATGGGCTGTCCGTCGCGATCCAGAAGGGGGTTTGCGGCTTCGTCCGTAACCGTGCCGTCCGTCAGGCGTTCGAACCGTCCCGACCGTGTCAGACGGGTGCCATTCGGTGTCTGGACCGTGAAGTAGCCTTCCCCGCCAATCGCGAGATCGAGCGGATTGCCGGTCTGCTGTAGTTGCCCCTGTGCGAGATCGCGGAACGTGGCCAGATCCTGCGTGTAGGCCTGGGTCTCGCCGCCTGTCGTCACGTTGTCGCCGTCCTGCCGGGACAGATAGTCACTGAACAGGACGTGCTGGCCTTTGTAACCAGCCGTCGAGGCATTGGCGATGTTGTTGGCCACGACGCTCATGGCGCGTTGCTGGGCATCGAGTCTCGACAGGGCGATATAGGTGGCGTTTTCCATGAACCGGTCCTTGCGTTCCGGCGCATTATGGCCCGTCAATCCTTGCCAAAAGGTTGACGTCCGGACGTGATCCTATGCCGGTGACGCGCGTTCGTCGGCTTTTTCGTCAACCGGCGCCCGATCGGGGTCGAGGCCAAGAAACTCCCATGCCGACGACCAGTCCAGACTCGTTCGACGGGGTGCGGTGATGGCGAGGAGGTGAGCGATTTCCGAGGCGCCGGTCGAGAGATGTCGGATCATGCCAGAGGCTTTCATTCAGACGATGTCTGCCGCCACCATAACGATAATGATAATCGTTCTCAACAAACAAATATATCGAAGGTCTTAGTTGTCTTGCCGGTAGGGGGAGAAAGACGACAGCGCGTCGATCTCCGCATGAATGGCCAGGCGCTCGTGTTCGAGGAAATCCGCCACGGCATCGCGCAGGGCCGGGTCGCGGATGTAATGGGCGGAGCGGGTCAGGCTCGGCAGGTAGCCGCGCTGGATTTTGTGTTCGCCCTGTGCGCCGGCCTCCACGCGTGAGAGGCCTTGCGCAATGGCGAAATCGATGGCGCGGTAATAGCAGAGTTCGAAATGCAGGAAGGGCCAGTCGCCCGTGCATCCCCAGTTGCGGCCGAACAGCGTGTCCGTGCCGATCAGGTTCAGCGCGGCGGCCACAGGCGCGCCGTCATGCTCGGCTGTCATTAACACGACACGGTCGCCAAGTCGTTCGGCGAGGCGGGGAAAGAAGCTCTCCGTCAGATAGGCGCTGCCCCATTTCCGATCGACCGTCGATTGATAGAAGCGATAGAAGGCACGCCAGTCAGCCGATGTGATGGCATCGCCCTGCTTGGTATGGAAGGTCAGGCCGCAATTCTGCGCGTCACGGCGTTCGCGGCGGATGCTCTTGCGTTTGCGAGAGGAAAGGGCGGCGAGGAAATCCTCAAAATCGCCATAGGCCCGGTTGTGCCAGTGATACTGCACGCCCAGACGCGGCAGCCAGCCATCTTCCGCGAGTTGCGCCTGCTCGTTTTCGAGGCAGAACGTCGCATGCACGGAGGAAAGACCGAGTTCCCCACAGGCCTGCGCGATGGCCTGGCCCAGTGCCTGTGCAACCGCATCGGGCGCGGGCTGGTCGGGATGGACGAGCAGGCGGGGGCCCGGCACGGGTGAGAACGGGACGGCAAGCTGGAACTTGGGATAGTAGCGCCCGCCGGCCTCTTCGTAGGCATTGGCCCAGGCGTGGTCGAAGACGTATTCGCCGAAGGAATGCCCCTTGCCGTAGAGCGGTGCGACAGCGGCGACGGTCTCGTCCCCATGGCGCAGCACGGCATGGCGCGGCAACCAGCCGGTACGCGGACCGACCGAGCCGCTGTCTTCCAGGGCTGAAAGAAAGCCGTGGGTGACGAAAGGATTGTCCGGTCCCGCGCAGCGGTCCCAGAGAGCGGGGTCGATCTCGTGGATCGAGGCATGAAGCGTGAGCGACCAATCCGGCATGACCCCGAATGTGGGCCGCGCACGCGTCAAATGCAAAAACTATCAGCCGATCTCGAGGATCGCCTCGACTTCCACGGGCGCATCCAGTGGCAGGGAGGGCACGCCGATGGTCGAGCGCGCATGACGGCCGGCATCGCCGAACACGGCCACCGCCAGATCGGAGGCGCCGTTCATCACGGCGGCATGCTGGGTGAATTCCGGCGTGCAGGCGATGAAGCCGCCCAGCCGCACCACGCGCTTGACCCGGGAGAGATCGCCGATCGCGGCTTCCACCTGCGCCAGGACGTTCAGCAGGCATGCCTGCGCGCATTCCTTGCCGGTTTCGGGCGAGATGGCGGCGCCGAGTTTGCCGGTTGCCTTGAGTTTGCCGTCGACCAGCGGCAACTGGCCGGAAACCACCAGCGTGCTGCCGGTCTGCACGGCAGCGACGTAGGTGGCAACCGGGGCGGCGGCCTGCGGCAGGGTCAGGCCGAGGGCTTTCAGGCGATCCTGAGGTGTTTCGGACATGGGTGATCGGTCTCCGTTCGGGTACATCGTCAGCCGACGAGGCGCAGGCCGGGCTTGCGGCGCGGCGGGGTCGAATCTTCGGGCATGGCAAGGGGCAGCATCGGGTCCGGCTCGGCCGGTTCGACGGCATCGGGCGCGGCATCCGGCAGGCGTTTGCCGAGATAGGCGTCCGACAGGGCGCGGAAGGCATAGTCGAGCAGGGACGTCGCGTAGGCGGCGACCGGATCGCCCTCCACCGTGCCGCCGGGTCCGAAGCGCGTGTGGGCGAATCGTCCGACATACTCGTCCAGCGGCGCGCCATATTGCAGGCCGATGCTCACGGCCTGCCCGACGCTCTCCAGCAGTCCCCGCACCATGGCGCTTTCGCGTGCCGGCACGATGGCGATCTCGCCGAGCGAACCGTCCTCGTATTCGCCGGTGCGCAGGTAGAGGCGATGGCCACCGACGGCGGCGCGTTGCGTGAAGCCGCCGTGCCGCGCGGGCAGCGGGCGGCGCACGCCGCGTTCCAGCCTGACGCGGGTCGTCAGTGGCGCCAGCGGGTCGGGGCGTGCGGGCATGCGGTCCACAAAACCCGTCAGCGCCCGGTGCATGGCGAGATGTGCCATCGGGCCCGGCTGCGGCAGGGGCGTATCACCTGCCAGCGCGGCAGCCAGAGCGGTTTCCGGCGTCAGGCCGCGATGGGCAAGGCGCGCGATCGTGCTGGGTCGCAGCCGGCCATCCGCCTGCAACGGAGAAAACACCGGGGCGAGGCCGCAGGCTTCCACCCCGAGCAAGGCGTCGATGGGGCCGGGCACGGAGAAGCCGGTCTCCACGGGCGCGCGGCGTGTCGCGTCATCGTCCGCGTCGATCTCGTCGCGGATCTGTGCGCCGACATCCGCCAGACCGGGGATTGGAAAGGCGGCGGGCGGGAGCGGCACAGGTCCCGCACCCTGACGGGCGAGGGACGATGTCAGCCATGTGAGCGCGCAGGCTGCGTCACGCCCGATGTCGCTGTCATAGTCCAGGCCAAGCTGGGCCAGACAGGCGTCCAGGTTGGTCAGCAACAGCGTTCCGGCGGGACCGCTTGGCGCTTCGGCATCTGCCGCTACCGGCGCATTCGCCTGCTGTGGCGCGTCGAACAGGGGCAGTTCGCCGTTGAGGGAATCGGCGGTTTCGGTCTGCAGGCGGCGGAGCATGTCGCAGGCCAGCCGGATGGCCGCCACGAAAGCATCGCCTGCGAAAATACCGTCGAAGACGAAAGCGGCGAGATTGATGACGAAGCCCGGTCGCCGGTCGTGCAATCCCTGCCAGAGCGTTGCGCTGGGCGCGAGTTGCCGCAGCAGCAGCAGGCAGGCCAGCGAACGCCCGGGACTGGCGGTGTCGGTCGTGCCGGGCGACGCTTTCAGCGCGTCCAGTTCCGCAAGCCAGCGCCCGGCTTCGGTCGAGAGCCGGACGGGGGCCGTCGAATCCGTGCCGCGCGTGGGGGCGAGCTGCAGCAGGGCGCTGGCGGCGTCGTCGTCCCATGCGGCTGGCAGGGTGACCGTGTGGGGAATGGGATCGTCCGGGTCGGCCGTCACCTGCGCCGTGCGCATGCGGACGCCGCTCCAATATTGGCGGGCTGTCATGGACATGACTCTAGTACCACGGTCGTGCCGGCGAAAGCATGAAATGCGTGTCGGTCATCCCGGTAATGCCCCGCATAACGGGGATATGGGGGATAACCTGATGCCGGGCGGGTTGGCATGTTCAGACATGGACGGCACGTGCGATAGTCTGTAGTGCTGGACCCCGATGTTCCATCCGGTTTCAGTCATGATGTTTATCGAGGTCTTTTCATGAGTGCAGCGTCCGGCGCACGCGCGCGCCCAGATACTCTCGAACTCGTGACGGGGATGCTCGTCATGGGCGTTCTCATCGCCCTCGTCGTCCTGGCCATGGCGGGCCGCCATCACAAGGGTGGGGACGGCTACCCCCTGCGGGCCGTGTTCAGCCAGATCGATGGGCTGGATGTCGGCGCTGACGTGCGGCTTGCGGGTATCACCATCGGGCATGTGACCTCGGAGACCGTCGATCCCAAGGATTTCCGCGCCCGCGTGATCTTCACGGTGCGCAAGGATGTCTCCCTGCCTGACGACAGCGCGGCGATCGTCACCTCCGACAGCCTGTTGGGCGGTAAATATATCGCCCTGTCGCCCGGCGGCAGCGATGCGATGCTCAAGCCGGGCGCGGTGATGGTGCAGACGCAGGGATCGATCAGTCTCGAGCAGCTTCTGAGCAAGTTCATCTTCTCCGTGACGGACAACCTGCCGAAGTCGAAGGGGACGGCCCCGAAAGCGGGGGATGCCGGTCCATGACGGTCGCGGAACAGGGCGCGGTCTGGCTCGATCGGCAGGGGCAGCCGATCGGCTGTGTCGAGAAGCTCAAGGTCCTGCGCGAAAATGACGCGGAACTTCGACAGAACATGCAGGATGCCTTCGAGGATGCGCTGCTGATGGGTGTCGCGCCCGACGCGATGCGCGAGATCCTGACCGATATGGTGAAGCGACTGCGCGAGCCGGGCGCATGATGACCGGGCGCATGATGAAACGGATCGCCCTGTCCGCCATCTGCGTGACGGCGCCTGTTCCCGGGCCGATGCCGGCCCTGGGTGCCACGATGGTCGCGCCGCCGGCGATGTATCCTGCGACGATGTGGCAGGGGCGCGGGCAGGCGGTGATCCGGATTCTGGACCGGATGGATTCGCATGTCACGATGCTGACCGTGCCGGCAGGCGGCGAGACGGATTACAAGACGCTGCATATCGCCGTGCATCGTTGCGTGGATCGGCCGCCGACGCTGGCATCGGACGCGGCGATCCAGGTCAGCATCGCGGACAACACCGACAGGAACATGCATTTCGACGGCTGGATTCTGGCGGCCGAGCCGGCCCTGTCCGTTTTCCCCAGCCCGCTTTATCAGGTGCGCGTGGTCTCGTGCGCGGGTGATACCGTGGCGCCGCTGGTGCCCCCCTTGCCGCAGCCGGCCGTGCCGCAGACCGTTTCCGCCACGCCCAGCGGTGCGGACGACCAACCCGGCGACACGGGCGATCAGCCCGCCGTGCCACCACCTGTGGCGCATGGTCCAATGCCGCTGACGCCCGATGCCCCGACAGGGGGGCACACGGCGCCGCCTGCCGGCCCCATGCAGCTTGCGCCACCGGCAAGCGATGCGCCGCCGGCAGGTTCGTCATCCGGCGCCCAGAGCGGCCCGATGCCGTTGACGCCGCCCGCCGATGCACCCACGCAGACGCCCGAACACCTGCCGCCGCCACAACCTTTTCCGGACGGGCAATAATCCGGCCATATTATGGCCGTCTTGCCGTGACAGCCGGAAGGGGACCCTTCAAGTCCCTATCGCTGTGAAACCCGCTTTCATGGAGGAAGTTATTAGACCATGACTGCCGTGCCCCCCGCGCCTCATAGCGCCGCATTACGCCCCCGGATCGGTTTTCCACCGGATCAGACAGCCATTCTCCTCGATTTCGACGGGACCCTGGTGGATATCGCGCCGACGCCGGAGAGCGTCGTCGTGCCGCCGGGCCTGCGCGAAACGCTGCTGACCCTCCGCGAACGTTGCGGCGGCGCATTGGCCGTCGTGACCGGGCGGCCGATCGAACAGATCGATCATTTCCTGCCTGGCGTGCCGACCGCCGTTTGCGGAGAGCATGGCATTGCCATTCGCCGGCACCCCGGTGCGCCGATCGAACGCGCGCCGCTGCCGGAAGTGCCGCAGGCCTGGCGTGACGAGGCTGAAAAGATCGTGCGCGGCTGGCCGGGCGCGAGTGTCGAGCCGAAACGTGCCGGATTCGTCCTGCATTATCGCGGCGCGCCGGACGCGCAGGAACCTCTCCGCGAGGCCGCCGAGGGCTGGCTGGCCGGAGATGACAGCTTCGAAATACAGGCGGCCAAGATGGCATGGGAAATTCGCCCGTCGGGCGTGGACAAGGGGCATGCCGTCGAGGCGCTGCTGGAACAGGCGCCCTTCGCCGGACGCAAGCCGCTTTTCGTCGGCGACGATGTGACGGATAATGACGGTATTCGTGCGGCGCGTGCGGCCGGTGGCGTCGGATTTCGCATCCCCGACGATTTCCCGACCGCGCAGGCTTTCCGCGACTGGCTCAAGCATTATTCGGAGGCCCCGCAATGGGACGTCTGATCGTCGTTTCCAACCGCGTTCCATCGCCGCGCGAACGTACGCAGCCGGCTGGCGGCCTGACCGTTGGACTGAAGGATGCCGTTCGCGGGGTTGAAAGCCTGTGGTTCGGCTGGTCCGGTGAATATTCGGATGATGTCGAGCACCAGAAGCCCAATCTCGACAAGGTCGAAGGCGTCACCTACGCCACGATCGATCTGACGACGGAACAGCACGAGCGGTTCTACGAGAATTTCTCGAACGGTCTGCTCTGGCCGCTATGTCACTATCGCATCGGCATCATCGACTTCCACCGCGAGGATCTGCGGGTCTATCGCGAAGTCAATGCGTTGTTCGCCGATCAGCTCGTGCCGCTGTTGCGTCCCGACGATACGATCTGGGTGCACGACTACCATCTGTTTCCCCTGGGTGAGGAACTGCGCAAGCGGGGCGTGAAGAGCAAGATCGGGTTCTTCCTGCACATCCCGTTTCCGCCGTGGAGCGTCACGCGCGTGCTGCCCTGCGCGGCGGAATTCCTGACAGACATGACGAGCTACGACCTCATCGGTGTCCAGACCGACGAGGACGCTCACAATATGAGCGACTGCTTCCATATGTGCGGCCTGGAAAAGGATGTGCATGCGTTTCCGATCGGGATCGATCCGAAGGAATTCGCGGAGCAGGCCATCAGCAGTCTCGAAACGCCGGAAGTCAACCGGCTGCGGGCAAGCCTGCGCAATCGCAAGCTGATCATCGGTGTGGACAGGCTGGATTACTCCAAGGGCATCCCCGAACGCTTCCATGGCTATGAGGCCCTGCTGAAGCGCTATCCAGAGCACATCAACAACGTCATCTTCCTCCAGATCACGCCGGTCTCGCGCGGTGGGGTGGCGAGTTATCAGGCCCTGCGTCGTGAACTTGACGAACTGGCGGGACGCATCTGCGGCGATCATGCCGATTTCGACTGGACGCCGATCCGCTATCTGACCCAACCGGTGCCACGCCATATTCTGGCGAGTTTCCATCGCCTGGCCGATGTTGCTCTCGTGACCCCCCTTCGGGACGGCATGAACCTGGTGGCGAAGGAATTCGTGGCGGCGCAGGATGCGGAGAATCCCGGTGCGCTGATCCTGTCGCACTTCGCGGGTGCCGCGCCGGAGATGAGCGAGGCGCTGCTGATCAATCCCTACGATTCCGACGACATTGCCGATGCGCTGAATACGGCATTGACGATGCCGCTCGACGAGCGCAGGCGTCGTTGGGAAACGCTGGATGAGGAAGTCACGACGCGGACGGCCGCACATTGGGCGCATGGTTTCCTCGTGAAATTGCAGGAGTCGAACGATACGCCATGACGGCAGGAGTTATGCAGCGCGTTCTCGGCGCTATCCTGATTGCGGCCAGTATCGTGGCTCTCGGGAGCGCCTGGTATGGACAACATATCGATGGTTATGTGCCCTGCGAGTTGTGCCTGCTTGAACGCGGGCCGTGGCGTCTGGTGTTCCTGCTGGGCATTTTGGCCCTGATCGTACCGGGCCGTGGCGGTCGTTGGGCGGCGATCCTCTCCCTGCCCGTGCTGGCGGCTGACATGGTTCTGGCCGTTATCCACGGCGGGGTTGAGCATAAATGGTGGCAAAGCCCGCTGCCGTCCTGCCATGCGCCGATCTTCCATCGCGGCACTTTCCATGCCCGCATGGCCAGCATGCCACTCCGGCCGAGCAAGCCGTGTGACGATCCGACCTACCTGTTCAATCTGCCTTTCTCCATGAGCGTGATGGGCGGACTGTTCGCGCTGCTTATTTTCATCATCGCGACCTATGGACTGATGCGCTACCGGCCACGATCGAGAATCTGAGCTTCCGACCGGGACGTTGAACGGGCGTTCCGGGTCATGGGCATGGTGGCGCGATACTGGACCCGTTTTCCGGATGGCGTAATTGTCATGCCCGAAGCAACTATCGGCAGCGGGCGCGCTTGTGGTGTCATACTGCAGGAGGAACATGCAACATGTCCGACACCGACAGGCAGAATCCACCGCCGACTTCGCCGCCCTATCCCAATCCACCGATCGATCGCCCGGATGTGCCGCCGTCGGACGAACCAAGCGGCTTTCCGGAACCGGCGGAAAAATCCTGATTTCTACAGCGTGATGAGATCCAGCAGGGCGCCCGGTGTTTCCGTGCGTCCGGCATGGAGAATGAGCGCGCGCCCCTGCATCAGTGCCTCCCGCATGGCTTCGGCGCGTTCTGCCCGGTTCGGGCGTGCGTCGTAATCCGACACCTGCGCATAGCCGATCGTGCGGCGGATCATCTCCAGCCCGGCAAATCCGGTCAGATCTTTCATGATGGCGTGGCAGGCGGCAACCTGCGCCTGTTGCTGGCCGCTATCGTCGAGCAGCGCGCCGATATCGCCGCTGCGTCCACGCTCGGACCACAGCGTGCGATAATTGCGTTCGAAATGGCGCCAGAACGTCTCGATCTCATCGCACATCCAGTCGAGACGGCCCGGATTGGCAGCGGCATGGAGCAGCAGGTTGCCGACGTAGAGACCGGCATCGAAACCGATCGGGCCATAGAGCGCGAACTCCCCGTCGATGACGCGCACGTCGTCACCATCCACCATGATCGACCCGGTATGCAGATCGCCGTGCAGCAACGCCTGCGGCGCGGTGAGGAAGCGTTCCTGCAAGCGGGAGACAGCGCTCGCCAGTTGAGGATCGGATTGCAATTCTCCGACGATATCGTCCAGTTCCGGTGACAGCCAGTGATTGCGCTTGCAGCCCGCGCGGTAGGGGGCGGTCAGCACCAGGTCGACCGTGATCCGCGTCAGGGTCGTGTTGGCAGCGAAAGCCGCGACCTGCTCGGTGACCGCCTCGAAAGGACGGGCCCGCCACGATGTGAGAAACGCGGCACGTCCGACATATTCGCCAATTCGGGCGGAAAATCCGGCGGCCGCCACGCCGGTGGCCAGCGCGCCACGCAGGACGCGGTGCGGCGTCAGGCTCTCCATTGCCAGAAGATGAAGATCCGGGTCGAAATGATATAGCGCGGGCATCAGATGGCCGACATGCGGCGCGACGGCCCGCATGTAGCGGGCCTCGAAATCCGTGCGGGTGAGCGGCATCTTCCAGTCCGGATCGACGCGGACATGCGGGAGCGACTGCTTGCAGCACAACCCGCCCAGCGGGCCGCTGACGAGAAAGACGTTGTTGAGGTTGCCATCGCTGACTTCGCGCAGTTGCCACCCCTCCGACCGCCCGCCGAGGCGCGACGCCAGATCGGGCGTGCTAGCGAGATAGGCGCGCCAGCCTTCGATATCGAGCGTGCGGTAGGCGGTCATGGTGTCAGGCGTCCGATCATGGCGCGTGTCGTGGGGACGACGTCCGTTGCATCATGCAGCGACAGCGGGTGCGCGATGCATTCCAGCGCATCGTATTCGTCGTTGCCATGGCGTTGCCAGATGTCGTGGATGGTGGCGAAAGGCAGGGCGCAGTCGAAGGGAATGCCGATATCGACGATATGCGTTCCGGGGTGCTCGCAGGTCAGCAATGGGGCGTGAATGACCACATCGCGGGCGGACAGTCCCAGCTCCTCCTCGATTTCGGCCGCAAGTTGCGCGGCAAGGTCAACGGGCCGATCGCCATTACGGGATTCGATACTGCCGGCCGGCACGCTCTGGCGCAGATCGGGTTGATAGATCGCTTTCGCGGCCCTGCGGCCCAGCACGATGCCATCCGGCGTGCGCATCAGGCCATTGACGGCAAGCGGGCGCAATTGCAGCACCTCGAACAGATCGGGATCGAGCATCTGCGCGAGGGCAAGACGATATTCTGTCCAGCGTCCCGCGATGCGATCCGGCGCGATCTCGGTCGCGCAGAACACCCGACCATTATAGAGGCTGGGTCGTGTCGCGCATGCCCTTTCCCAAAGCGCGGCGACATGCGCGGCTGTGTCCGCGTCCAGTGCCGGGCTGTCGTCGAGCGTGGCAACAGACACATCCGGGTGCAGTTCGACGACCGGCCATTCCGTCGCCGCCATCATGCGCGGGGCTTTCCGCCATGGGCCGCCAGCACATCGGCCACGGCCTGGCGTTCGGCGTCATCCAGCGGGCGTTCGGCGGCCCGCACATTGTCCGTGACCTGTCGTGCGGTGGTGGCACCCGCAATAACCGAGCCGACCACATCGATGTCCAGCAGCCAGCCGAAGGCGAGCTCGGTGAGTGAGCGGTCGAAATCGTCCGCCACCTTCCGCAGGGCTTCCAGAAGCGTCCATGTGGCATCGTTGTCGTAGCGCGTGTGGAGGTAGCTCCAGGCGGCGAGACGGCTGCCTTCCGGTGGTGGTTGATGGCGGTGGTACTTACCCGTCAGCATGCCGCTGGCCAGCGGGAAATAGGGCAGAAGCCCCAGCCCGAAATGGCGCAGGGCGGGAACCAGGTCGTCCAGCGCGTCGCGCGAGATCAGCGAGAGTTCGTCCTGGCAGGAGACGATCCCGGCGTAATCCCGGCGCTGCGCGATATGCCATGCATCCGCCACCTGCCAGCCCGGCAGGTTGGAGACGCCGGCATAGCGGATCTTTCCGGCCCGGGTCAGGTCATCGAGTGCGCGGAGTGTCTCTTCCAGTGGCGTCAACGGATCGGGGGCATGGAGCTGGTAGAGGTCGATCCAGTCCGTCCCGAGTCGTTTCAGGCTGGCTTCGACGGCGCTGACGATATAACGGCGCGATGCCCCGGAGGTGCGACCGTCCGGGTCGTCGCCCGCGCTCATTTTCATGCCGAACTTGGTTGCCAGCACGATATCGCGGCGACGCGGCCCCAGTGCACGGCCAAGCGCCTCTTCCGAAGCGCCCGCATGGGCATCGCGACGGCCATAGACATCCGCCACGTCGAACAGCGTGATGCCCTGATCCAGCGCGTGATGCACGACGCTGGTCGAGGCCGCGTCATCGATGCGGCCGCCAAGGTTATTGCAACCCAGCCCGACGGCCGAGACGCTGAGGCCGGAGTGGCCCAATCGGCGAAACTGCATGGCAACGCGCCTTCTCATGCATAGGAGACAAGGTTGATATGTCGGGCATTCTGGACCGAGCGCAGGAATTCACGCAACTCTGGCAAGCGTTTTTCCGTAGAACGCCCCATCATGCGTATCTTTTCCTGCCCGTCCTGCGGCTGCACCCTGATTTTCGAAAACCGGCATTGTTCACGCTGTGGCCATCGGATCGGCTATGAGCCGGAGAGCGACCGCATGGTTGCCCTGAACGCTGCCGGCAATGACTGGATCGACACGCGCCATGGCGGACAGTTCCGTTTTTGCGAAAATGCGGAACTTGAGGCCTGTAACTGGCTGTTGCCTGCGGATAGCCGATATCGTTTCTGCCTGGCGTGCCGTCATAACCGCACGGTGCCCAATCTCAACGATTCCGCCAATATCAACCGCTGGCGTGTTCTGGAGCAGGCGAAGCACCGTCTCTTCTATACCCTTCGGCGGCTCGACCTGCCGTTGGTCGACCGACATACGCGCCATGACGGGCTGGCGTTCGATTTCCTGGCTGATCCGCCTGGCGGCCCGCGCGTCATGACCGGGCATGCCAGCGGGCTGGTGACGATTGCGCTGCGCGAGGCCGACGATGTCGAGCGTGAGCGGATGCGTGTCGAGATGGGCGAGTATTATCGAACGGTGCTCGGCCATTTCCGGCACGAGACAGGGCATTATTTCTGGAACGTGCTGGTGCGCGACGGGGGGCGGCTTGATGCCTGCCGGGCCCTGTTCGGCGACGACCGGGCGGATTACGCCGAGGCCCTGCAACGCCATTACGAGAACGGCGCGCCGACCGACTGGCAGGCGGATTTCGTCTCCGCTTATGCGACCATGCACCCCTGGGAGGATTTTGCCGAAACCTGGGCGCATTATCTCCACATCGTCGATACGCTGGAGACCGGGGCAAGCTATGGCCTGTCGATCACTCCGCATGTCGCGGAGAAGGCCTTGCTCTCGACGCGGATCGACTTCAATCCGTTTGCGGTCGAGGACTTCACGACCCTCTCCGATGCCTGGCTGCCGATGACCTATCTTCTCAACAGCCTTAACCGGGCGATGGGACTGCGGGACGTCTACCCTTTCGTCCTGACCCCCCGGATTCTGGAAAAGATGGCGTTCATCCACCGGCTGGTGCGGGATCATCGGGCAGGCGCAGCGTGACTGAAACCGGACAGTGATCCGAGAGGCGCGCGCGATCCTCTTCTTTCGCATCCCGATACAGCATGACGCGCAGGCTGTCGGGCACGAGCCACTGTCGTGCCGCGTTGCCCAGTAGAATGTGGTCGATGAAATACTCGCCGCCCCAGCAGGGGCTGGCATGCCCTGCCGTGGTCAGCGTCATAGGCGCATCGGCTTCAAGCGCCTGCATCATGGGATCCGCCAATGTCAGGCGTCGATTGAAGTCGCCGAGGATGGCGAATGCCTCGCCCTCATCCTGGCGTTCCAGCACCCAGTCGTCCAATACGGCGAACTGTTGGCGAAGGGTGGGGCAGGAATATGCCTTCTGCGTCAGCGGTTGATCCCAGCAGCCGGTCTTGAGATGCACCACAAGCACGCGCAGGGTTGCCGAACCTCCGCGCAGTGTCATGTCCAGACCGCCACGCAGGGGGTGGCTGGCCTGTGGGCCGGTCACGTTCAGGGCTGTCAGTTCCGGGTTGACCGTCACGGCAATATCGCCGCGGACCGCAAGGCCCACGCGCTGCGATACCGGATCGTCCGTCAGGAAGAGACGATAGGCGTCGGTCGGGAAAACACGCCGGGCAACCGCAGGGCCGTCGACCTCCTGAAACGCGACCACATCGGCGTTCAGCCGGCGTGCATAAGCTGCCAGCCGCGCGAAGTCCTGGTCCGTGCGGCGACCGACATCGGGTGGAATGGCTGGATCGCCCGCCGGGCGGACGGTCAGCCAGTCCAGATTCCAGGTGGACAGTTTGATGTCATGCGCCTGGGCGGTCCCGACGAGACAGAGAAGGCCGAATGCGCGTGCGTATCGGCCGATCAACGGCTCTGGAAATGGGCGATCGCCTCGTCGACGGAATAGGACTTGCGGGTTGCCTCATCCAGGACCGTGATCTTGCCGGTGGCGATGTCGTAGAACCAGCCTTGCAGTGCCAGTTCACCGCGCGCAAGAGCACCGACGACGGCCGGGTGAGTGCGCAGATGCGTCAGTTGCAGCAGCACGTTCTGTTCGGCCAGGCTACGGATCGTCTCCGGTCCGACGTCTTCCGCCTGAAGCGGACCGAAGGTCGCGCGGGCGGCTTCGGCGGCACGCAGCCAGCGGCGCACGGTCGGCATGCTGTCGAATTTCTTGCTGGACAGGTCGCAGAGCGCGTTCATCGCGCCACAGTTCGAATGGCCGCAGACGATGATGTTGCGAACCTTCAACACCAGCACCGAATATTCGATGGCCGATGAAACGGCGCCCAGCATGTCGCCATAAGGCGGCACGATGTTGCCGACGTTGCGGACGATGAAGAGTTCACCCGGCTCGGTTTGCGTAATCAGGCTTGGATTGATGCGGCTGTCCGAGCAGGTGATGAACAAGGTGGATGGCGACTGACCGGTTGCCAGGCTTTCGAACAACTCCTGATGGTCGGGATAGACGTCGCGATCGAATTTCTGCACGCCCTCAAGAAGTTCGATCAGACTCTGCCGTGGGGTTGACGCCATTGTTCACCTCTTTCCATCAATAAGAGCCTGCGGCGGGCTCAGATGACTGGATGCCGTCAATTGCGGCGACGTGTCTACCCCTCGGGACACGCCGCCATACTACGTCATGCCGACAACGTTTTGCGCAACATATCGAAGACGGCTTCGGCATTGGCATCCGGGCCGCCGGCCTGTGCCATGTCGCGACGTCCGCCGCCGCCCTTGCCGCCCATCACGGCGCTGGCTTCACGGACCAGTGCTACAGCGTCGAAGCGTTCTGTCAGGTCCGGCGTCAGGGCGATGACCACGCTGCCCTTGCCGTCGGCGCTGGAGACAAGGGCGACGATACCCGAGCCGATCTGCTTGCCGATCGCTTCGGCCATGCCTTTCAGTTCACGGGGGGAAACATCGCCCAGATCGCGCGCGGCCAGCGTGACGCCGTTGATCGTCTCGTTACCGGTTTCGGCCGCGCCCGTGGCAAGGCGGCGTTGCAGTTCGGAGACCTGGCGCTCCAGATTGCGTCGCTCTTCCACAAGGGCCGCGAGCCGGTCCGGCGCTTCCGCGACGGTCGATTTCAGCAGATCGGCCATGCGTGCCAGCCGCGCGTCCGCTTCCTGCGTCAGACGATCGGCGGCCAGTCCGCAAACGGCCTCGATGCGGCGCACGCCGGCGGAGACGCCGTTTTCGGAGACGATACGGAATGGGCCGATCTCACCCGTCCGGCCGACATGCGTGCCACCGCAGAGTTCGACGGAGTAAGCGGTGCGTTCTTCATCGCCAAGACCCATCGAAACGACGCGGACCTCATCGCCGTATTTCTCGCCGAACAACGCCATCGCGCCTTCGGCCACGGCTTTCTCCGGCGTCATGATCCGGGTTTCCACCGCCGTGTTCTCACGGATGCGCGCATTCACCGCGGCTTCCACCGCCGCCAGCTCGTCCTGCGTGATCGGGCGCGGCTGCGACACGTCGAATCGCAGACGATCGGGCGCATTCAGGCTCCCTTTCTGGGTCACGTGCGTGCCCAGTTGCCGCCGCAGCGCCTCATGCAGAAGGTGGGTGGCGGAGTGATGGCCGCGCACGGCCTGGCGACGGTGATGATCGACTTCTGCCGTCACGGCCATACCGGGCTTCAGCGTGCCTTCCACGACACGGCCGTAATGCACCAGCATGTCGCCGTTACGCTTTTGCGTATCGGTGATCTCGACGCGCAGACCCGGCGCGATCAACGTGCCGTGATCGCCGACCTGGCCGCCACTCTCGCCGTAGAACGGCGTCTGGTTGAGCAGCACCGCCACGTCCTGACCCGCATCGGCATGGTCGAGAATCTCGTTGCCGCGTGCGATCATGCGCACCTCGGCGTCGCTGCGTTCGGAGACGTAGCCGAGGAATTCGGACGGACCGAACTTATCGCGGGCATCGAACCAGACGGTTTCCGTTGCCGTGTCGCCGGAACCGACCCATGCGGCACGTGCGCGCTGGCGCTGTTCGGTCATGGCGGCGTCGAAGCCGGACACGTCGACCGTCCGGCCCTGCTCGCGCAGGGCATCCTGCGTCAGGTCCAGCGGGAAACCGAAGGTGTCGTAGAGCTTGAACGCCACATCGCCCGGCAGTGCCTCGGACGCGCCGAGACGGCTGGTCTCGTCGTTGAGCAGGGACATGCCGCGTTCGAGCAGCGCGGTGAACCGCTCTTCCTCGCCGCGCATCGTCTCGGCGATCAGGGCCTGATGCTGCACGAGTTCGGGATAGGCGCCGCCCATCTGTCGGATCAGAGCCGGGAGCAACTTGTAGAACACCGGCTCATGGGCGCCCAGGCGTTGAAGGTGGCGCATGGCGCGACGCATGATGCGGCGCAGCACATAGCCACGACCGTCCTTCGCCGGCAGCACGCCGTCGGCGATCAGGAAGGCGCTGGAACGCAAATGATCGGCGACCACGCGATGGCTGGCGCGCAACGGCCCGTCGGCGTCCTGGTTCAGCGTGTTGGCCGAGGCCTCGATCAGGGCGCGCAGGGTGTCCGTGTCATAGACGTCGCGTTTGCCCTGCATGACCGCGGCGAAGCGCTCAAGGCCCATGCCGGTATCGATCGAGGGTCGCGGCAGCGGGGTACGGGTGCCTGGCGGATCCTCGAAATACTGCATGAAGACGAGGTTCCAGATCTCGACGAACCGGTCGCCATCTTCATCCGGCGAGCCGGGCGGGCCGCCGAACACTTCCGGACCGTGATCGTAGAAGATCTCGGAGCACGGACCGCAGGGGCCGGTATCGCCCATGCGCCAGAAATTGTCGCTGGTGGCGATGCGGATGATCTTGTCGTCCGGCAATCCGGCGATTTTGCGCCACAGCCCGGCCGCTTCCTCGTCTTCGGCATAGACGGTCGCCAGCAACTTCTCCTTGGGCAGGCCGAAGTCCCTGGTCAGGAGGGTCCAGGCAAACTCGATCGCCTCGGCCTTGAAATAGTCGCCGAAGGAGAAGTTGCCCATCATCTCGAAGAAGGTGAGATGGCGGGCCGTGTAGCCGACATTGTCGAGATCGTTATGCTTGCCGCCGGCGCGAACGACCTTCTGCGCCGTGGTCGCGCGTGAATAGGGGCGCGTCTCCTGGCCTGTGAAGACATTCTTGAACGGCACCATGCCCGCATTGGTGAACAGGAGCGTCGGATCGTTCTGCGGCACCAGGGAGGCGGAAGGAACAATGCGATGCCCCTGTTCCCCGAAATAGTCGAGGAATGTGGCGCGAAGGGAATTGGTGGAATTGGGCGTCGAACTGGTCATGGAGAACAGGCGGTTCCAAAAGCGGCAGGAATTTGTCTTCCACTAGAGCATCGCGCGCCTAAAGGAAATCGCCTGACGATCAGTTCGGTCCGGAACCCGTGTCGCGGTCACCGAACGGCAGCACCGAACCAGGAAGTTCGACCGTCATGCGCGCCAGTTCGAGCGGGGTTTCGGGAGTCTTTTCCCGGAAGACCAGCCGGCGGGAGAGTGTGAAATTCGTTCCCATTCCTGCGAACGCGCCCACGGCCAATGGCAGAACGGGATAGCTTACGCAGATCGGCAGCGTGAAGCACAAGGCGAAGACGGCGCCGCGATTGAGAAGGAAGCCGAAGCTGTTCGCGGCAAGGAACTGCAACCATTGCAGGATGATATGGCCGCACGGTCCCACGCCGCGGAATGTCCAGAAGCGGTTGAAGAGCCAGTTGATGGTCGCGGCGACGAAATAGGAGATCAGGACGGCGGCGGTCAGGCCAATGACCGGTCTGAGCGCGTAGGTCGTGCCGGCATCCCACACGAAGCCCATCGCACCGACGACACCGAAACGGAAGAACTGTCCAAGCATTGGACCGCGCCCGCGCGGATAGAAAATCCGGCCTTTACGCAAGAGCTTCGTTCCCCATGCCTGTTTCGGTGCGGCTGATTACGCGCACATCATGCGGCATACAAGATGGAAACCGCGCACAAAAAAAGGCACCCGAAGGTGCCTTTCTCTGAGCTTGCCCTCTGCCGAGGCAGAGAACGTCGCGATCTCGAGCGGGATTAGCGCAGGATGATCTCGACGCGGCGGTTCTGCGGCTCGCGGGTGTTCGGGCCCGTCGGAACCAGCGGATGCTCTTCGCCGTAGCCATGAACGTCGATCGCAGCAGCCGGAACGCCGTCACGGATCAGTTCGGCCTTCACGCTCTGGGCGCGACGGACGGAGAGGCCCAGGTTGTACTTCTGACCGCGCGGACCCGGGTGGATCGCGGAGTTATCAGCATAACCGTTGACTTCGATGCGCGTCGTCTGGACGTGGGTCGAAGCCTGAGCTGCCTGGGCAACGATCTCGCGTGCACGGCCCGTGAGGTTCGACTTGTCCCAGTCGAAGAACACGAGATAGGTGCGTGCCGGCGTCGGAGCAGGCGGCACAACGACCGGAGCCGGCGGCGGCGGCGGCGGCGCCGTGTCGAACGCGTAGCGCAGGCCCAGGATGAACTGGTGGTTGAAGCGGTGGTCGAAGTTCACGTTGCCCTTGTGAACGCCGGTCGCGTTCCAAGCGGTCGAGTGATATGCACCATCCGTAAAGGTCTGGCCGATCATGCGATATTCGGTCGTGAGCGCGAGGCCCGGGACGCCCGGAATGTCGTATGCCGCACCGGCGATGCCCTGATAGGCAAAGCCACCGTTCGTGCCGCCAACGCGGTTCACGGCGCCGTTGTTATAGGTCGTGGTGATCGGGTTGTAGTGCTGCCACAGGTAGCCTGCACCGACACCGACGAACGGCGTGACCGGCACGTTGATGCCGAACTGGGCCAGATCGATGTCATACAGCACGTTCACGAAACCGCCATAAGACTGGTCGGAACCGCTCGTCGAGCCGTTGCCGTTGGTCGGGCGACGGTGGTTGATCTGCGAGTAGTTATACACGCCCTCAACTTCAGCGCGCAGGCCGTTGCCGAAGCCCCAACCGAAAGCACCGAAGCCCGTGAAGCCGTCCTTGTGACGGAAGCGGGACTTGGTCTGGCCGTTGCCGGTCGAGCCGTCAGCTTCGCTGAAAGGCGAGAACTTGGCATGCTGCTGCTGAACGAGGTTGTACCCGCCGCCCAGGTCGACATACGGGCCGGTGATGGTGCTCGCCATTGCGACAGTCGGGGCGGCTGCCATCGACGTCATGGCCAGAAGTGCCGTGCGGAGACGCATTTATTTCGTCCTCAAAAATTCATCCATTCGAACTGCCGCCGGAAACCCGAAAAGGGCGCCGTGCGACAAGCTCAGCGCGATGCATAAGTGCGTATAGATCGCTCGGTTCCGCCGGAGGAAGGCTGTTACATGCCCTGAGGCCCATTACGACAAGGACCCGTGGCTAAACTGCAACAGTTCGTTCCGGGATGGGGACGAGTCGACCATCGCGCGGTCGTTCGTTAGAGGACAGGCGGCCGCCTGTCCCATCACGGAGATGTTATGCTGCCCGTTTGTGGGTGCCCTGTGACCAGGAAGCCGCAAGTTACGTTTCAGGAGCGACAACCTTCGCGAATCAGGAAGTCGCGGACAATCTCCATCGGGACGTCGCGCGTCGTGAAGCAGTCTCCGATATCGCGCAGCAGAACGAAGGACAGACGGCCATCGCGCATCTTCTTGTCACGCGCCATGTGATTGAGAAGCTCCTCCGCGCTCAAGGCGTCCGCGAACCAGTCCAGACCTGCCGGCATGGCGCGGGTGCGCAGGTGCGAGTCGAGGCGCAGGAGCACGCTTGCGTCGCAGAAGCCGAGTCGCACGGAAAGACCGACAGCCAGGTGCAGTCCGATGGACACTGCTTCCCCGTGCAGGAGACGCCCGTCGTAGCCGAAACTCGCTTCGAGGGCGTGGGCGAAGGTATGGCCAAGATTGAGGAGTGCGCGACCGCCCTCCGCCGCCTGTTCGCGTTCATCCGCCTGCACCACGCCCGCCTTGAAGAGGCAGGCGCGTCGCACGGCTTCGGCCAGGGCGGCCGGATCGCCGCTCAGCACTGCCGCGCCATGGTTTTCACACCAGGCGAAGAGTTCCACACCGTCGATCAGCCCGGCTTTGACGATTTCGGCGTAACCCGCCACGCGCTCGCGGCGGGAAAGCGTGGCGAGTGCGGAACTGTCGGCCAGGACGGCCAGTGGCTGATGGAAGGCGCCGATGAGGTTCTTGCCGCTACGTGCATTGATGCCCGTCTTGCCGCCGACGGAACTATCGACCTGCGCCAGCAAGGTCGTTGGAATCTGGACGAAAGGCACGCCACGCAGAACGGTGGCAGCCACGAATCCGGCGAGATCGCCCACGACGCCACCGCCCAGCCCGATAACGGTCGTGCGGCGTTCGATTCCTGCCGTGATAATGTCGTCGATCAGCGCGCCGTATTGCGCCAGCGACTTCGATTCCTCGCCGCCCGGCACGACGAAATCGCGCGCCTCGACGCCGGTCTCCGCAAGGGCGGTCATGAGCCGGGGCAGATGCAGGGCGGCGACATTCCTGTCAGTGATTACGATGGCGCGTTTCTGGGGCAGGACAGGTGCGAGGAACGCGCCTGCACGGCTGATCAGGTCGGCGCCGATGGTGACGTCGTAGCGATGCGTGTCCAGTTGCACCGGCACGCGCACCGGGTGGCGATGCTGCTCCAGAGCTTCCAGCACGCGCCGGGCGCTCGTATCCACACTGTCATCACCGCAATCCACGATAATATCCGCCTCCGCGTAAATGGGGTGCCGCACAGCCTGGAGTGCGGCGAGAATGGTCTTGTGATCCCCTTGGGCCAGCAGGGGGCGGCCCTGTCGTCCGCTCAGGCGTCGCGCCAGTACGGGCAGGGCGCAGCGTAGCCAGACCGAACGGGCATGCTGGCGCACAAGTATGCGGGTCTGTGTGTCCATGAAGGCGCCCCCGCCCGTGGCGAGAACGCAGGGTGGACCCTGCAACAGGCGTTTGATGACACGTCGTTCGCCGTCGCGGAACGCCGGTTCGCCATGGCGCGTGAATATTTCCGAGATCGTGCAGCCCGCTGCCCGTTCGATTTCGACATCAGCGTCCACGAATGGCAGGTCGAGACGCGTCGCGACGCGCCGGCCGATCGTTGTCTTCCCGGCGCCCATCAGGCCGACGAGGACGATGGTTTCCGTCTGGGCCGGGGTCGATACCGGGGAGGGCGTATCGGATGTGGAGGCGAGATGGTCCATCATGACGATAACGATATGGAAGAGAAACGTGACATTTTCACGAGGCTACCATAGAGGGGATCGAGTCGCCATGCAGTTGCCGTACGCCACGCGTGCGCACGCGTGGCCGTTGCCCCGATTCCGCTGCGCCTTTCTGGAGCTTCCATGTCCGTCACTGCCCCCAAAATCGCTATCGTCGTGGTTGTTCTGATCGTTCTGGGCCTGGGTGGCGGTTTCCTGTCGCTGGGCATGAACGCGATGCCCCCGGCGCAGGCGCCTGTGCACAAGGACCTGCCGCCGGGACGGTTCGCGACGGAAACGGCCGCGCCCGCTGCTGCGGCGTCATTGCCGGCGATGCCCCCGCCGGCAGCGGCGCCGACCGCCATCCCGGCGCCTGCGCCCGCAGCCGCGCATTGATCCGATTGTCCGTAAGTCATCCGCATGAGCGCTGCGCCCGGACGGCACGCGGAGGCCTTTCTGGAAATGCTGGCGGCAGAACGGAATGCCGCCCCGCGCACCCGCGCGGCCTATGCGGCGGATCTGGCGGATTTCGCGAGCTATAGCGCGACTCGCGGTTTCGTTGGTCCGGACGCGCTGCTGAATGCCGATGGCGCCTGTGTGCAGGGCTATCTGGCATCGCTTTCCCAATCCGGTCTTTCAGCGCGGACGAGCGCGCGGCGTCTGTCCTGCCTGCGGCAGTTCTACCGTTTCCTGCTGCGGGAAGGCCACCGCGCGGATGATCCGACCGCCCGTGAGCGGGCGCCAAAACTGCCGGACAGTCTGCCGAAGGTTCTTTCCGAAGACGAGATGCGGCGTCTGCTTGCGCGGGGGACGCGCGGTCATGACGATCCGCGGCGCGACCTGGTGTCGCGTGCGGCGCTGGAACTGCTCTACACGACCGGTCTGCGTATCTCCGAACTGCTGTCCCTGCCCAATACCCTGCCGCTCAACAAGGCGCCGATGGTGATGGTGCGCGGCAAGGGCGGCCGGGAGCGTCTCGTGCCCATTTCCGAGGGCGCGCGCGAGGCCGCGCTGGCGCTGCGCCGGCATGATCGCGATATCGACAGCCGTTATCTGTTTCCGGGTCGGGATCCGGCCAGGCCGCTCACGCGACAGGGATTCGACAAGATTCTTTATCAGTCCGCCATCCTCGCGGGGCTCGATCCTGCGCGGGTGACGCCGCATGTGTTGCGTCATTCCTTTGCCAGTCATCTGCTGGATCGCGGCGCGGATTTGCGGGCGTTGCAGATGCTGCTGGGCCACGCGGACATCGCCACGACGCAAATTTATACGCATGTTCTGAGCGAGCGCCTGAAACAGCTCGTGCGCGAGCATCACCCGCTCGCGCAACAGAAGAGCGGGTAACGGATTGTTGGATACCCCGCGCCCGTGCTATCGGGCGCGCCATGCGTCAATATCTCGATTTCGAAAAACCGGTCGCCGAGCTGGAAAACAAGATCGTCGAACTGCGCCAGATGGCGAAGAACGGCGAGGGCATCAACATTGCCGAAGAAATCGGGCGATTGTCGGAAAAGGCCGACAAGCAGCTTCGCGCGGCCTACGCCAAGCTGACGCCGTGGCAGAAAGTGCAGGTCGCCCGTCATGCGCAGCGACCGAAGGCGCTGGACTATATTCGCGATCTGCTGACGGATTACACGCCACTGTCCGGTGATCGTCTGGGCCATGAAGATCTGGCGGTGATCGGCGGGCTGGCCCGGTTCCGCGGCACGTCGGTGGTCGTGATCGGGACGGAACGCGGGTTCGACATGGAGTCGCGCCTGAAGCACAATTTCGGCATGCCGAAGCCGGAAGGCTATCGCAAGGCGCAACGTCTGGTGGCACTGGCCGCCCGTTTCGGCCTGCCGGTGCTGACATTCATCGACACGTCCGGCGCGTGGCCGGGAATCGACGCGGAGCAGCGCGGTCAGGCGGAAGCCATTGCCCGCTCGACGGACGCTTTCCTGCGTGCGCCGGTCCCCGTGATTGCGACCATCATCGGCGAGGGCGGTTCAGGCGGCGCCGTGGCGCTCGGCGCGGGTGATCGCGTGATGATGCTGGAGCATTCGATCTATTCCGTGATCGCCCCGGAAAGTGCCGCGTCGATCCTGATGCGCGATCCGAAGCAGGCGAACCAGCTGGCCGAGGCCCTGAAACTCACGGCGCAGGACCTGCTGAACCTCAAGCTGATCGACCGCGTGATTGCCGAGCCGCTGGGCGGCGCGCAGCGCTTCCCGCAGGAGGCGATCGCCGCTGTTGGCGATGCGATTGCGGCCGAACTGCCCGATCTGGAAGCGCTGGACCCGGCGGCGCTCGTGTTGCGTCGCCGTGAGAAGTTCCTGGCGATGGGCCGCGACGCGCTCTAGGCAACCGGCTCGCCCTCGATCGGCGTGTGGCCCAGCTCGACGATGAAATCGTGCAATTGCGTGCCGGCAGCCGCGACGCTCCCTGCGTCGTAGCCCTTGGCTACGAGGGTCACGCCGCGCCGGCCGTCGGGGCGTTCGAACGGATAGGAACCGAGGTCGAGGGCAGGGAATGCCGCCTGGATGGCGGTCAGGCCTTCGGCAAGCGCGCCTTCCCGTAGATCGATGGCGTGCCATCCCACAGATACCAGTGGCGCGCCGTGCTCGAGCGTTGGCGCAAGGGCCGTGAACATGGCCTGCATGACGCGTGGAATGCCGGCCATCACGTGGACATTGGCAATGGTGAAGCCTGGCGCGACGGAAACACTGTTGGGAATGGGTGTGGCACCACGTGGCAGCATCGCCATGCGCTGACGGGCCGGGTTGAACTTTTCCTTCCCCAGATAATCTTCGAGCAGACGATAGCTTTCGGGGTGGATTTCGAGCGGCACGCCCACTGCTTCCGCCACGCAGGCGGCCGTGATGTCATCATGCGTCGGGCCGATGCCGCCGGTCGTGAAAACATGATCGAAGCGCGCGCGGCATTCAGTCACGGTATTGACGATACGTGCGGGGCGGTCCGGAATGACGCGGACTTCTTCCAGGGCGATGCCGAGTTCGCCGAGTCCGGTCGCGAGGAAGCGGATATTGGCATCCTGCGTGCGGCCTGAGAGGATTTCGTTGCCGATGACGAGAAGGCAGGCGGTAGTGGGCATGGGCATCGTTCCGTGCTGGTTCTGACGACAGGGTTGTCTGTGTTTTTGCATCAACCATGATGGGTCACCAGACGTTGCCGCCACACGGCGGTTTGATTCCGCAGGAGCAGGAGAAATGACTATGTCCAGCAAGATCGTGCCCGGTTGCCTTTTTGACGTGAAGGTCACTCTTGGGGAGGGGCCGGTCTGGATCGCGGAGGAGCAGGCTCTCTATTTCGTGGATATCCCGGCCAGCACCATTCATCGCTATCATCCCGAAACGGAAAAGCACGACACATGGAAAGCGCCGAATCGTGCGGCCTTCCTGTTGCCGGTAACGGACGGCACCTTTCTCTGCGGCATGCCAGACGGATTGTATCGCTTCGACCCGCGTGACGGCCGGTTTTCCCATGATGCGGTCGTCGAGCCCGGCAAGCCCGGCAATCGCCTGAACGACGGCTGTGTCGACCCGAAAGGGCGCGTGTGGTTCGGCAGCATGGATGACAGCGAACAGTCGCCCACGGGATCGATTTATTGCGTGCGCCATACGCCGGGCGGTCTGGACATTTCCCACCATGACGAGGGTTATACTGTGTCCAACGGCCCTGCCGTCTCGCCGGATGGCAGGATACTGTATGTCTGCGACTCTCCGGAGCAGACAATCTATGCCTTCACGGTGACCGAGACTGGCGACCTGTCCCAGGAACGTATTTTCGCCCGGCTTGACCAGGGTTATCCGGATGGCATCGTGACGGACAGCGAAGGCGGACTCTGGTGCTGCGTCTGGGGCGGGAGTCGTATCCTGCATTTCGCACCGGATGGCACGTTGCTGGAGACGATTGCCATGCCGTGCTCCAATGTCACGAAGCTGGCCTTCGGTGGAGAGGACTATCGCACGGCCTTCGTGACAACGGCGCGACGCGGTGTGCCGGAGGCGCAACTGGCCAAAGAGCCGCATGCCGGCAGCATCTTCTCGTTCCGCGTCGAGGTGCCGGGCATCCCGCAGCAGAAATTCCAGCTGGCGAACTGAACCCTAGAGCAGTTCCTGCAGGAGCGGGATCAGGGGGCGATCGGGCGCGGGCATCGGGTAATCGGCCAGACGGTCCGCCGGCACCCAGGCAAGTTCCTGACCTTCCCTTGATTGAGGAGTATTGCGCCAGCGCCGACAGAGATACAGCGGCATCAACAGGTGGAACCTGCCGACATCCTGCGAGACGAAGGTAAAGGGGGCGAGGCAACTCTGCGCAATGTCGATGCCCAGCTCCTCCTGTAGCTCCCGCGTCAGGGCCTGCTCGGGATTTTCTCCGGCTTCCACCTTGCCGCCCGGAAATTCCCAAAGCCCGGCGAGCGGCTTGCCCTCCGGTCGTCTGGCCAGAAGAATACGCTGCTGCGCGTCCACCAGCGCCGCGGCCACGACCAGAACGGTTCGGCGGGTGTTGTTCGTTGTCGTGGCAGGCTCCGGCGCGATGTCCTCTCGTGATCCGGTGAACAGTTGCACCGGATGCTCGCTGCCGCGCGAAAGGAAACTCTTGCGTCCGGTTCCGGCCTCGCGGAAGCCGATTTTCCGGAGGACAGCCGCGGAAGCATCGTTGTCGAAAGCAACGTCGGCGGTCAGATGTTCGATCGGGAGGGCAGCGAGGGCCCACCGCGCTGCCCGGCCCGCCGCCGCCGTCGCGACGCCCTGTCCCCAGTGGGCGCGACCGATCCAGTAGCCAAGGCTGGCGGTGCGCCGATTGCGTTCCAGCACGATCCCCACGCATCCGAGCAGCGCATCGTCCTTCGTGACGGCGAAATGGAACGCTTCGCCACCGCTGCTACTGCGACGTGTTTCGGCGAGCCATGCATCGGCCAGTTCGCGCGGGTAGGGAAAGGGCAGATGACTGAGCATCCGCACCACGCTCCAGTCGTTGATGAGCCGATGCACGGCGGGCGCATCGGTTTCCTGAAGCATGCGGAGCGTATAGGGGCCCGCTTCGAGCGTTGGTGTCACGAAGCCTCGTGAACCGGTGCCACGCCACAGCGGCGCAGCAGGTCGCGCAGCATGTTGATGACGGGGAACACTTCCTGGTTATGGTCGCCCCCCAGTTCCCGCCACGCCTGCTGTTCCAGCTCCACGATATCGCGGTCCTCGCGGAAAATCCGCTCGGTAAACGCGACGAGGAACGGCCATGCCAGTTCCAGCGCGCCTTTCAGCTTGGGCCGGCGGATGGACAGAAGGCCGAACACGCGACAGGTCAGTTGCGCCTCGTCCTGCGGGACGTAGACGATCCACAGGTCCATGACGGGGGGTGCGCCGTCGGTGCTGATGCGCAGCGTCTGGTAAGGATATTCGGTGCGGATCGTCATGACGTCGCGATGGGCGTATTTGGCGCTGTTGTCGCGGCGCTGCCCGAAAATGATCGTCTCGCCCCAGGGCTGTTTGCCATCCGTGCGGGCGAAGCTGTAGCGCGCTTCGACCATCGCCGGCTGAATGTCGTTGCCGAGGAACCGCGGCTTCATTTTGCCCATCTGCTTCATGTGCATGAACTGATGATTCATATCCATCAGGTTTTCATGCATGAAGCTGTAATGGCAATCGACATGTCGCCCGAAGCGGCGTGTCTTGTATTCCGGGTCCTCCGCGCGTGCGAGGGACGGGAGGGGAACGCTCGCCGCAAGATCGGGATCGCCAGGGAAGACGAAGATCAGCCCGCCGACTTCCCGGCACGGATAAGTGCGCACGCCGTTCGGCAGCTTGCCCTTGCCGAGATACGGCACGTCGATGCAGCGGCCTGAACGGCCATAGGCCCAACCGTGATAGCAGCACTGCACGGACTCGCCTTCGACGCGGCCTTTGCTGAGTGGCACCTGACGGTGCGCGCATCGGTCTTCGAGGGCAAAGACCTCGCCTTCCTGGGGGCGGACAAGCGCGATGGGCTGGCCGGCATAGCGTGTACCGATTGTCTTGCCGCGCTTGAGTTCATGCGACCAGCCAACGGGATACCAGTAGTTCGGGTCGCACTTGATCCGACGCAAATCCGCATGACCGTCACTCGACGCGCCGTCTTCCGCCATGATGGCGGTGGACGGGACAACGTCGTTGTCGAATTCGATCTCGGGAGCGAGGCTCTGCGTCATGGACTTCCTTCAGGCGCGGTGATCGGCGTGATCCGGATCGCGAACGGCCGGTGAGCGCGATCCTAGCAGCCTCGGGCGGGCCGCGGAAAGAGCATGCTTCAATCGCCTGAAAAAGTTTCGGACAAATAATGAAACGCATCACTGCGAATGCGGGTTTTCCGCACCATAGTTCCGGAAAAGTCGAACTCCGAGAAACATAATTCCTTTAAAATTGGGTCAAACGTATCTTTTATGTCGCAGGTTACCAAAATCCGGTCGGAAAAGATGTTGCGAGCTTGAAACCTTACTGTTTGATGTCGTAACGAACAGATATCCATCCACGAACGCCGGAGCATCAAATCCAAGATGTCATTAAAGCGCAGCCTTTTCGCCGCTACCATTTTGGCATTGCCTTTCGGTGTGGCCCATGCGGCGACCCCGTCGCAAACGAAGCATAAGCACGCTTCGCATAAGACTGCCCCTGCCGCCCGTAGCGCCTCCACGCCAGGCACCGTTGCGTCCGCTGCACCAGCGGCTGTTCCGGCACCATCGATGACATCGTCACGGACGCGTCGTCGCAGCTCGGCACGCGATGCAAGCGGCGACGCCGGCGAGTCGGTCATCGTGACCGGGACGCATGCCTTCAATCGACGTGCGCGTGACAGTTCATCGCCTGTATCGGTGGTATCGAGCGCCGCGCTGCGTCGCTCCGGACAGCTCAATCTGGCCGATGCCATTACGCGCGTCGATCCGTCGATCACCATGATGGCCAACGGCTCCGACGCCGGTGCGCTGACATCGTCGATTCGTATGCGCGGCCTGAATCCGAATGAGGTGCTGGTTCTGGTGGACGGCAAGCGCCGTAATACGACGGCCAACATCTATGCCGATGCCGGGCCGCAGATGGGCTCGACGCCTGTCGACCTCAACATGATTCCCGCTGGTGCGATCGATCATATCGAGATTCTTCGTGATGGCGCGGCGGCGATGTACGGTTCCGATGCGATCGCGGGCGTCGTGAACATCATTACCAAGAAGACGTCGCATGGGATCAATACCGTCGCGCAGACGGGTGCGAACGCTTATAATGGCGATGGCTGGCAGTATCTTGTCGGCGCGGATGGCGGTACGAAGCTTGGCAAGGACGGCTTCCTGCATATCAGCGGGCAGGTGTACCACACCGACCATATGGTGGTGAATTCGCGGAGCGCGGCGGATAATCGCGCCGACAAGACCCTGTATCCGCAATATGCGAAATATAATTTTCCGGCGAATTCCAACAAAATTCTCAGCAATCCGGAGGAGACGCGCGAAAACCTCTCGATCGAATGGGGCAAGGATATCACCGAGGGGATCAACACCTATGGTTTGATCACCTATGCGCATCGCCATGCCGAAGCTTATGAGAATTATCGTGTTCCTTCGGTGGCGCCTTCTGCCTATCCCTATGGTTTCTCGCCGCTTGAGACGATCGAGGAAAACAACTTCCAGGCCAACCTCGGCATCAAGGGTGACAATCTTTTCGGTTTCCACTGGGATCTGAGCACGCTTTACGGCGAGGACGACGACGATATCGGGAACAAGAACACGTTCAATCCGAACTACTACAAGCAATATGGATCGTCGCCGACGACAGTTCGCGGCGAGAGCTATAAGCTTGCGCAGTGGACCAGCAATTTCGACATGCGGCGTAATTTCAATATTGCCAATGTCGTGCCCATGACCCTGGCGATGGGTGCCGAACATCGTCTTGAAATGTATCATGTCTACGCCGGTGAACCGGCATCGTATCTGTTGGGCGGTACACAGGGTTACGCGGGCCTGACGCCGCAGAACGCAGGCCAATGGCAACGCAATGTCTGGGCCGGTTATATCGACGGCGATTTCCATCCTACGAAGAAGTGGGACCTCGATTTCGCGGGTCGCTTTGAACACTACACGGACTTTGGCAATACGGAGAACGGCAAGGTCACGACGCGTTACGACTTCACGAAACAGATCGCGATCCGTGGCACGATCAGCAACGGGTTCCGCGCGCCGACCTTGCCGGAAGAGCACTTCAGTTCGCTGAACGTCTCGCCGACCGGCGCTTCCGGGCTTCTGTCGACCACCAGCGTCGCGGGCCGTACCATCGGCGCCCAGAACCTCAAGCCGGAGCGCTCGACCAGCGCGGAGGGTGGCATCATCGTCGAGCCGGTTCCCGGTTTCCATGTCTCGGCGGATGTCTATCAGATCAATATCCGCGATCGGATTATCGGATCGGCGACGGTCAACGGACAGACCGCTTACGATGCGATTGCGTTGACGGGCGTTCAGGTGCCGTCCGGCGATATCGCCCTGTCGGACGTGACGGCCAACTACTTCGCCAATGCGGCGAGCACGCGTACGCAGGGTCTGGATATCGAAGCGGACTATCTGTTGCATATGCATCGCTACGGTAATCTGAACCTGTCGATGATGCTCAACCTGAACCGCACGCGCATTCATCACGTCAACACGGATGCGTTCGGCAACCCGTTGGTGAATGCGCAAACGCTTGGTTATCTGACCACAGGTTCACCACGCAGCAAGATCATCCTCAATGCCTACTGGACCTATCATCAGTGGGATGTGAACGTTCGCCAGACGCGTTATGGTCAGACGACGTCCATGCTGTCCTACCAGAACCTGGCCTCCACGACGCAGACCTGCCAGGGGCAGCCGTTGCAGTATTCCAACGTCTGCTGGGCGCAGTTCAACAACACGCCTGTCTGGCTCACCGACCTCGAGGTGGGATATCGCTTCAACGATCACTGGCATCTGGCGATCGGGGCGAACAATATCTTCAATGAGCGGCCACGTCACGTGAACCGGGTCAACAACTATCTCGGCCCGAAAATCTACGACACCGACTCTTCGGGCATCCCCATCGGAGGCGGATATTATTACGGGCGTATCAACGCCAATTTCTGAACGCCAAAGAAAAGCCGGGCATTCGCCCGGCTTTTTTCTTCAACCCAGTTCCGCCGACATATTGTCTATGAATTGTGCCGCAACGCGGCCCGACCGGCTTCCGCGTTCCATCGACCATTGCAGTGCCCGGCGATGCAACGTCGCACGGTCGACCGGCAACCTGCGATCGGCGGCATAGGCGTCGACCATCGCAAGATATGTATCCTGATTTGCGCCGTGGACGCCGATCCACAAGCCGAAGCGATCCGAAAGCGACACCTTTTCCTCAACGGCTTCATGCGGGTTGAGCGCGCTGCCGTTTTCGTTCTCGATCGCGTCGCGCGGCATCAGATGACGGCGATTGGACGTGGCATAAAATACGACGTTGTTCGGACGACCCATGATGCCGCCGTCCAGAACTGATTTGAGGGATTTGTAATCCGCATCCTGGCTTTCGAAGGAAAGGTCGTCGCAGAAGACGATGCAGCGGCGCGGTTGCTGACGCAGAATCGTCAGAAGGCGGGGAAGGGTCGAGAGGTCGTCGCGCTGGATTTCGATCAGGACCAGAGCATCGGGCGTTTCAGCGTTGATCCGGGCATGCGCTGCCTTGACGAGGGACGACTTGCCCATCCCGCGCGCCCCCCAGAGCATGACGTTATTGGCGGGGCGCCCGGCCGCGAAATGGCGCGTATTTTCCAGCACCAGCCCGATCTGGCGTTCAACGCCCCGCAAGAGGGCGAGATCGACTCCTGCGACATGCGGCACGGGTGTGAGCGTGCCGGTCTCGCCCTGCCAGACGAAGGCGTTGCATGTTTGCAGCGTGTCGGCGTTCGGCAGCGGCGGTGCAAGACGTTCCAGCGCCCCGGCGATACGCTCGAGTTGGGTGAGCCACGATGCATCCATGTGCGCTTTCCTTTCCGCAGGCGACAGCTTGACGTGAATGGCGCAGAAACTATGGTCCCGGCTTGTTCCCGGCAAGCCGGTGCCTGCTCCGGCGTTTCTCACATTAAACGGAATTCTCATCATGCTCGCCAATAGCGGCATCATCTCCTTCCTTCCGATGATCCTGGTGTTCGTCGTTTTCTATTTCCTGCTGATCCGGCCGCAGCAGGCGAAGCAGCGCGAACTGCGCGCGCAACTGGCGGGTCTGCGTCGTGGCGACCGCGTGCAGACATCTGGCGGCATCATCGGCGTGGTGCAGGCGACGCGTGACGGTGCGAAGGAGATCGAGATCGAGATTGCGCCGGGCATCCGCGTTCAGTGCGTGCGCGATGCGGTGACCGTGGTTCTGTCGAGCAGTGCGAAGCCTGCGAACGATCTGGCTAAAGCGAAGAAATAAAAAAGGCCGGACAAGACGTCCGGCCCTTTCTTTCAGGCGGACTGCAATTCCGCCTCGGCGAATTCGTAATTCGCCAGCTTGTCCAGATAGTTCGTGATGTAATCCGGACGGCGATTGCGGAAATCGAGATAATAGGCGTGTTCCCACACGTCCAGACCGAGCAGTACCTTGCCCTGGCCTTCCGCCAGCGGGTTGGAGCCGTTCGGCGTCTTGGTCACGACCAGCTTGCCGCTGGGATCAAGCACCAGCCAGGCCCAGCCGGAGCCGAACTGCGTGGTGGCAGCCTGCTTGAAGGCCGTCTTGAAGGCATCGAGGCCACCGAAATCGGCATCGATCTTCTCGGCCAGCTTGCCCGGCAGCTTGCCGCCTGTCGGAGACAGGTTCTTCCAGAAGAGGATGTGGTTCCAATGCTGGCCGGCATTGTTGAAAACGGGTGCCTGCGCGGCATCGCCCTTCACGGCGAGGATGATTTCTTCCAGGCTCTTGCCCTGAAGTTCGGGCTTGCTTTCGACGAAGCCGTTCAGGGCCGTGACATAGGCCTGATGGTGCTTGCCGTGGTGCAGTTCCAGCGTTTCCTGGCACATGCCGGCCGCGGCAAGGGCGTTGGTCTGGTAGGGAAGGGAAGGCAGTTCGAAGGCCATGGCGCCTCTCCATTTCTGTCAGCGTGACAGCACGGGACGGGGTTGCCCGCGCTTTGCTCTATCGCAGCTATGAGCGCCGGAGACGCCCGTCAAGGTTTCGCCGCGATCACGAATCCTGATGCGGCACGATGCTATGCTCCATTGCGCCGATCAGCGACCCGTAATCGTCATTGGCATGGCGACGGTTCGCCAGAGCCAGGGCCTGGGCAGCGACGGCCATGCCGGGCATGAACGCCCCGACGTCGCGGCCCGTATCGATCAGCAGGCCCATGTCCTTGGACATCAGGCGCGTCGGGAACTGTGGCGGGAAAGCACCTTTCTGTGCGGCCAGAAGCTTGCGTTTGTGGTGCGGGGAAATTACCGCCACCTGAGCGAGCGCGTCATAAAGGGTATCGCGATCCAGGCCCGCGCAGAGTCCATAGATCACGCCTTCTGACACGATGTTGAGCGTCGCGCCCATGATGCCGTTGACAACCAGTTTGAGCTTCGTGCCAGCCCCGCTGGGGCCGGCATGGACAATCGCCTTGCTGATGGCTTCCAGAACCGGTCGTGCGGCGTCGACGTCGGCGGCCTCGCCACCGACGAGCATCACGAGTTCGCCCTTTTCCGCCTCCGGCGTGCTGCCGGACATCGGCGCGTCGAGCACCCGGACATCGTGTTCCTTTCCGGCCTTCTGAAGGGCGTCGGTGGCTTCCGGGGAGACTGTGCTGGTGTTGAGGACCAGCATGCCGGGGCGCGCACCGGCGAAGATGCCCTCCTTACCGTCGGCGGATCTGGCAAGCGCGGCATCGTTGGGCACGCAGACGATTATCAGATCGGCCTGTTCGGCGACGGCCTTCGGCGTCGGGAGAAGGGTCGTCTGATCCTCGTCGGTCTTGCCGGAGGGAACGAAGGCGATGATCCGGTATCCGGCCTTGCGGAGGTTGGCGCCCATGCGAATGGCCATGGCGCCGTAGCCGATGAAGCCGATTGTCCTGACGGATGTGTTCACTGCCGCGTTACCCATGATTGTTGTTCCGATCGTCGCAAATGTCGTGACCTACACGCCTTGACGATCAAGGAGTTGCGATCATGACATCAGCTTAGGATTGTCGCCGGTGGACTCAAGCGCATTGGCGATACGTGCAAGCAGGGGTAACAGGGCGGACGGGCGCTGAACGGCCGGATGTGTCGTATCGGCGAGCAGCAGGCCATCGGGCAGGCAGGTCAATGTATCGGGCCGGAAGGGAATGCGGTGACGGGGCACGCCGCAGGCCTCGACGACGGCGGTGTGGGCAGCTACCCCCAATGCAACTGCCACCCTCAGGTAGGGGATGGTGCGGAAGGCTTGTGCGATGATGGCGGCGCTGGTCATCGCTTGCGTGACCGAAGGTAATGCACAGGGCGACGCGTTTTCTCCACCAATAACGAGAAACCGCGTCCTGATGGCGACCCGGTTTTCCTCTCCCTGACGAACATCGGCGTCATGCCCGACCAGAAAGCCGTTGTTTTCCAGTAACGCGTGCAGACGGCGCAGTCGCGCCGGTGCACAGGGGCCGACCATGACGAACATGGCCTCGGTCGGCGGTGTCGCCACGTCGATGGTGGCGACATGATCGAACGTATCGAAGGCGGGAGCAGAAGCTGGGGGCTTGAAGGTCAACTGGTACTCGATTCGTCGATGGAGATATCCGCCGGATGTCGGACCGGCCCGGCCTTGGGGCGTGTTTCCTGTGTCTGCCGTCTGAAATGACTGGCGATGTCTCCCAGTTCGACGAACTGATCGACCTGACGGCGAAGATCGTCGCCGATCAGGGGCGGCGACGCGCGGAGGGACGATATTGCCGTCACCCTTACGCCCCGCCGTTGCACGGCTTCGACGGCGCGGCGCAGATCGGCATCGCCGCTGAAGATCACGGCGTGATCGATACGTTCGGCCTGTTCGAGCAAATCGACGGTCAGTTCGACATCCATGTTGCCCTTCATACGTCGACGTCCTGAATAATCCGTAAACTCCCGCGCGTTTTTGGTGACCAGGCGGTAGCCGTTATAGGCCAGCCAGTCGGTCAGGGGCTTGAGGGGGGAATAGTCGTCCGTCTCCGGAAGCGCGGCGTAATAGAAGGCGCGCAGCAGGCGGCAATGTTTCTGGAAATATGTCAGCAGACTGCGGTAATCGACATCGAAACCAAGTGTGCGGGAAGCGTAGTAAAGGCTGGAACCATCAATGAAAATCGCTGTACGTTCATCGCGATGAAGCATGAAGAATAATCTCTTTCTTAAAATCCGCGCCGGGCATCCGGCTGCCTGATCAATCATTATTGGCCACGAAAGTTGCCTTGGCCCCTTCGACAGCGCACCTACCATAACGCAAAACAGTCGTTCACAAGACGTTCTTTTGAAATGCGGATTTGGTTTGCGATTGCCGGACCCGCATGTTACTGCTCACCTCTTATCCAATTTACCGTTTGTCTGGGAGTCGGTCGTCATGGCGCGCGTTACCGTCGAAGATTGCATTGAAAAGGTTCCGAACCGCTTCGAACTCGTGCTGCTGGCGGCGCAGCGCGCGCGGGGCCTGTCGCGTGGCGAGGAGATGACGCTGAGCCGTGACAACGACAAGAATCCGGTTGTGGCACTGCGCGAGATTGCCGAGGAAACGGTTGGTCTGGACAATCTGCGCGAAGGCATCGTGCGCTCATTGGCCCGTGCGCCGGAGCCGGAGCCGGTCGATGAGGAAGTGATGGACCTGATCCCGACGGACCAGAACATCTTCGGCCTGCAGGACATCTCGTCCGAGGAAGAAAACGCCCACATGGCGGAGACGATGTCGCAGGAAGAAATCAGCGCCATGGCGAATCACCGCTGAGGCGAGGCCGGATTCGCCGATCCGACATCGGGTTTCCGACGGCAGGTCAGGCAAGGCGCCGTGCCTGCCACGGTCTAGGGGAGTCGTGATATGTCGGAAATCCTCTCCCAGAAGCCGAATGCTTCCGTAGTCGAGACGACGGGAGCAAAAGACGCCGCTGCGCCTTCCATCGGCAATCTTCTCCGCCGCGTGGCGGCCTATGCGCCGGAGGCCGATCTCGAACTGATTCGTTACGCCTATGCCGTGGCGGAAGAGGCGCATCGCAGTCAGGCACGGGACAATGGCGACCCGTATATCACGCATCCGATCGCCGTCGCGAACATCCTGGCCGGATTTCGCATGGATGCAGCCTCCATCGCCGTGGGGCTTCTGCATGATACGGTAGAGGACACAGGCGTTACATTCGCCACGCTCAAGGCCGATTTCGGTGAAGACATTGCGAGCCTGGTGGACGGCGTCACGAAACTGACCCGCCTGGAGCTTCAGTCCGACCGAACGAAACAGGCTGAAAATTTCCGCAAGCTGGTTCTGGCGATGTCGCGCGACATTCGCGTGCTGATCGTCAAGCTGGCGGATCGTCTGCATAACATGCGGACCCTGCATTACGTGCAGCGGACGGATCGCCGTCAGCGTATCGCGCGCGAAACCATGGATATCTATGCGCCGCTGGCCGAGCGGATCGGCATGGACCGGGTCAAGACCGAACTGCAGAACCTGTCTTTCGCGCAACTGGAACCCGAAGCGGATGCGACGATCCGCGCGCGGCTCAACTACCTTCGCGGACATGGCGCCGATATCATCGAGCAGATCCGCAAGGAACTCTCCCAGCTATGCGCGGAAGCCGGGCTGCCGGGCATCGAGGTGACGGGTCGCGAGAAATCGCCTTTCTCGATCTGGGAGAAGATGCAGAAGCGCAATGTCGCGTTCGAGCAACTCTCGGATATCATGGCGTTCCGTCTGCTCGTGCCGACGCGGGATTCCTGCTACGTGGCGTTGGGCGCGATCCATGGCGCGTATCCGATGATCGCCGGGCGCTTCAAGGACTATATCTCGACGCCGAAAAGCAACGGGTATCAAAGCCTGCATACGGGCGTTACGCTTCGGCATCCACGCAACCAGAAGATCGAGGTGCAGATCCGCACGCCGGAGATGCACGATCTTGCCGAGAACGGCGTGGCATCGCACTGGGCCTACAAGGAGCGTGCGGTCGCGGTGGATACCGAGGTGGTGGCCCTTGGCCTGCACAAGCTGCGCTGGGTGCAGGACCTGCTGGAGATTCTCGAGGACTCGGGCGCGCCGGATGAATTCCTCGAAAACACCAAGCTCGAACTCTATCAGGACCAGGTTTTCTGTTTCACGCCGAAGGGTCAGCTGATTTCGCTGCCGCGTGGGGCGACACCGGTCGATTTCGCCTATGCCGTGCATAGCCAGGTCGGCGATGCCTGCGTCGGCGCGAAGATCAACGGCCGGCTGATGCCGCTGCGGCACGAGTTGCAGAACGGCGATCAGGTCGAGATCATGACCGCGCGCGGCGGTACGCCATCGGCGTCCTGGGAACGATTCGTCGTCACCGGCAAGGCGCGTGCCCGTATCCGCCGCCATGTCGCGTTGCAGCAGCGCCAGGTCCATATCGATAACGGGCGTGCCGCTCTGGCGAAGGCTTTCCGCCAGGAGGGTGTGGATGGCAGCGAGAAGGTGCTCGAATCCCTTCTCAAGGATTTGCGGCAATCCACGGTCGAAGATGTCTATGTCGCGGTCGGCAATGGGCAGATCGGCCCGCGCGATGTCGTCAACACGGCCTATCCGGAGTTGCGCCAGACGACACGCGCCCCACGCATGGTGCCGGGATTGTCGCCACGGATCGGCACCGGTCAGGCGACGGCGCGCAGCGGTGGTCACAGTGCCGTCGTCACGGGAATCGGATCGGGCATCGCCACGCATTTCGCGGGATGTTGCCATCCATTGCCGGGCGATCCGATCGTGGGGATCATCGCGCAGAGCAAGGGCGTGACGATCCACACGCGCGACTGTCATAACCTCGGGGCTTTCGCCGCCAGTCCGGAGCGTTTTCTGGATGTGGACTGGGATGACGAGGCCGTGGCCCATAGCCGCGGCAGTGCGCCCCATGTCGGCCGGATCAGTGTCGTGGCGGTGAACGAGCCGGTTGTGCTGGCGACGCTGACCAACACCGCCTCCAAGCATCATGGCGCGGTGATCAATCTGAAGATCGTGCATCGCCAGCTCGATTTCATGGAGATCCTGGTCGATCTCGAGGTTCGGGATGCGCGGCATCTTTCCGCGATGATCGCCGGATTGCGGGCGGCGCAGGGCATCATGCAGGTCGAGCGGGCGAAAGGCTGATGGCGGCATGATCGTCGGTATCGGATCGGATCTGTGCGATATGCGCCGGGTCGAACGCATGGTGGCGCGTTTCGGCGCGCGTTTCCTGGAGCGTGTTTACACAGCCACGGAGCGCGCGCATGCGGAGCGACGCACCGGCGACGCGCGCATCGGCACCTACGCCAAGCGTTGGGCCGCCAAGGAGGCCTGTGCGAAAGCATTGGGGACCGGCTTCTCCCAGGGGGTCTTTCTTCAGGACATCCGGGTTCGCAACAAGCCCGGTGGCGCGCCGACCGTGGAACTGGCCGGTGGCGCGCTGGCGGCGTTGCAGCGCCTGCTTCCGCCGGGCCGTTCGGCGGACATTCAACTCAGTATGACCGACGAGACGCCTTATGCGCTGGCGCATGTCATCATTCAGATATTGCCGAGCGATGGCTAAGCTTCGTTTTGGCCCATCGCCAAACAGTCGTTCCTTGCGCTATGAACCGATGCCATGAGCCAGAATCAATCGTCCGGGCAGTCGACCGACGCCCAAAAGGAAACGCGCCGCGAGACGCCGGCGGAGATGTTCCGTTTCATCATCGTCTGGTTGATCATCATCGTCGGTGTGCGCTCCTTTATTGTTGAGCCCTTCAACATCCCGTCGGGCTCGATGATCCCGACGCTTCAGGTTGGCGATTACGTGGCGGTGACGAAGTATAGCTACGGCTATTCCCGCTTCTCCCTGCCGTTCGGGCTGAACCTGTTTCCGGGGCGCGTGTTCGGCAGCACGCCGCATCGCGGTGACGTGGCCGTGTTTCGTTTCACGAAGGACAATTCGGTCGATTACATCAAGCGGATCGTCGGACTGCCGGGTGACCGTATCCAGGTGCGTGGCGGGGAACTTTATCTGAACGGTCAACTGGTGCCTCGCCGTTCGCTTGGCGACTATGCGGCCTATGATGAAAATCGGACGCGTCTGGCCGGCACGCGCTACGTGGAGACGCTGCCCGGCAGCGCCGGCCGTGGTCCCGTCGCCCACCAGATCCTCAAGCTGACCGATGACGGGCAGCAGAACGACACGCCCGAATACGTCGTGCCGGCGGGCACGTTCTTTGCCATGGGGGACGACCGGGACGATAGCGCTGACAGCCGCTTCCAGGGCGACGATCCTGAGGATCTGGGCTACGTCCCCATGCAGAATCTCGTAGGCAAGGCGCAGTTCGTCTTCCTCTCGCTGGATGAGCGTTATCCCGTCTGGCAGATCTGGGAATGGCCGTTCGAGATCCGCTGGTCCCGATTGCTGTCGGCCGTTCGATGACAGCCATTCGCACGCCGATCGACCAGCTTCAGGAGACACTTGCACACCGCTTCAAACGGCTGGAACTCCTCGAGCAGGCACTGACGCATCGCTCCGCGGTTGCCGGTCGTCATCCGCGGCGGGGGCGGGCCAGGACGATCGTGGCGCGCGATACGGAATCGAACGAACGGCTTGAGTTCGTCGGCGATCGTGTGCTGGGCCTGTTGATGGCCGAATGGCTGCTCGAATATTTCCCGAACGAGCCGGAAGGGGGACTTGGGCCGCGCCATGCGCATCTGGTCTCGCGCACCGCGCTGGCGGGTATTGCGGAAACGATCGGGCTGCCGGTGGCGCTTCGTATCGCGACGCATGAGGAACAGGCCGGCATCCGTCAGTTGGCCAATGTTCTGGCCGACGCACTGGAAGCCGTGCTGGGCGCGCTCTATCTCGATGCCGGTCTGGGGCCGGCGCGTGGTTTCGTGCGCAGATACTGGCACGATCTGATGACCGGGCAGATCGACCCGCCCAAGGATCCCAAGACGGCCTTGCAGGAATGGGCGCTGGGCAAGAATGCCATTCTTCCGGTGTATGAGACTCTTTCGATGGAAGGCCCATCGCATGCGCCGCGCTTCACCGTGGCGGTGACGGCGCTGAATCAGCGTGGGGAAGGCGTGGCGGGCAGCAAGCGGCTGGCGGAGAGCGCCGCCGCGGCGGACCTGCTCGCGAAATTGAACCGGCGTTCCGTCCGGACGCCGAAGGAGAAGACATGACAACTCGCTGCGGTTTCGTGGCGCTGGTGGGCGCGCCGAATGCGGGCAAATCCACCCTGCTGAACCGGATGACCGGCGCCAAACTTTCCATCGTCAGCCCCAAGGCACAGACGACCCGCTTCCGCGTGCTGGGTGTGCTGATGCGTGGCGCGACGCAGATCCTGCTGGTGGACACGCCCGGCATCTTCAAGCCGCGCCGCAAGCTCGACCGTGCGATGGTCGCGGCGGCCTGGACCGGCGCGCAGGATGCGGACGTCACACTGCTGCTGGTGGACGCGAAGGCCGGCCTGCGCGAGGACGTGCGCGCGGTCGTGGAGGCATTGGCCAAGCAGAAGCGCCGGGTCTGGCTGGTCCTGAACAAGACGGATCTGGTGAGCGCGGCGCAGCTTCTGCCGCTGACCAAGGAAATTTCCGGCATGGTCAATGCCGAGCACGTGTTCATGTTGAGCGCGCGCACCGGCGATGGCGTGACGGATCTGGTGGACCGGCTGGCCGAGGCGCTGCCGGAAGGGCCTTATCTTTATCCGGAAGACGATCTGACCGACCTGCCGGACAGGCTTCTGGCGGCGGAACTCGTGCGCGAACAGATTTTTCTGCAGACGCATGAGGAAATTCCCTATCAGGCCACGGTCGAGACCGAGAGCTTCAAGGAGCGCGACGACGGCTCCGTCCGGATCGATGCGACCATCTATGTGTCGCGTCCGGGCCATAAGGCCATTCTGATCGGCGAGGGCGGTCGCAAGATTCGCGGCATCGGCGAGAAGGCGCGGCTGGACCTTTCGCGGCTGCTCGAACGGCCCTGCCATCTGTTCCTGAACGTGCGCGAACGGGCCGGATGGGACGAAGAGCGGGCGCGATTGCGTGCGATCGGCCTGGATGACGCCTAAACCGCGCTTGTGAGGTCGGGGTCGCGTCTGTAAGACAGGCGCTTGGACGTTCCGCCCGGCAACGGGCGCGGTGCGCCGACCGATCCTGCCTGATGAGACGATAGGGGCCGATGACCGATACGACCATAGCAAATTCACAATACCGCCGGGTCCTGCTCAAGGTGTCGGGCGAAGCCCTGATGGGGCAGGGCAGTTTCGGCATCGAGCCGGGCATGGTCGAAATGATCGCCGACGATATCGCGGCCGTGTCCCGTTCAGGGGTGCAGGTCTGCCTGGTGATCGGCGGCGGCAACATCTTCCGGGGTGTCGCGGCGGCGGCCAAGGGTATGGACCGGACGCAGGGCGACTATGCCGGCATGCTGGCAACCGTCATCAATGCCCTGATGATGCAGAATGCGCTGGAACGCGCCGGAATCGACACGCGCGTGATGTCGGCGATCCAGATGTCCGCCATCGCCGAGCCCTATATCCGCCGCCGCGCCGTGCGGCACATGGAAAAGGGGCGGGTCGTGATCTTCGCGGCCGGCACGGGCAATCCGTTCTTCACGACCGATACGGCAGCCGCGCTCCGGGCCAATGAGATGGAATGCGATGTTCTGTTCAAGGGAACGCAGGTGGATGGGGTCTATTCCGCCGATCCGCGCCGTCATCCGGATGCGCAGCGATATGACAGCCTGTCCTATCAGGATGTGCTGGCACGGCAGCTGAACGTGATGGACGCGGCGGCGATCTCGCTGGCGCGTGAGAATGCGCTGCCGATCGTGGTGTTCGATATCCATTCGGCCGGCGCGTTCCCGAAGGTTCTGCGTGGCGAAGGCCGATTCACCAAGATCATCGAAACGAAGTAACATGGAAACGACGCCCCTTCAGGGCGTCGATGAATGCAAGGAGAGCCGGCAATGTCCGCCGATCTGAATGCCCTGATGGAAGACTTGACGCGCCGTATGGACGGTGCGCTGGAAAGCCTGCGCCGCGACCTGTCGGGGTTGCGCTCCGGTCGCGCCAGCCCGAACCTGCTGGAGCCGGTTCGCGTCGAAGCTTACGGCAGTGAAGTGCCGCTGAGCCAGGTGGGATCCATCGCGGTTCCGGAAGCGCGCATGCTGACGGTTTCCGTCTGGGATCGCAGTGTGGTTGGCGCCGTCGAGCGTGCAATTCGTGATGCCGGGCTGGGTCTCAACCCGGCGGCTGATGGCCAGACCGTGCGCGTGCCGATTCCGCAACTGACGGAAGAGCGCCGCAACGAGCTCGCGCGTGCGGCGGCGCGCTATGCCGAGAACGCGAAGATCGCGGTGCGCGGCGTGCGACGCGACGGCATGGACCAGTCCAAGACGCTGGAAAAGAAAAGCGAGATCAGCCAGGACGACATGAAGACCTGGACGGAAAGCATTCAGAAGCTGACCGACCAGTATGTGAAGCGCGTCGATGAAATCCTTACCGACAAGGATCGCGAGATCCGGCAGGTCTGACAGTCGCCATGTCGGCGCATCGGCAATCCCAACCCCGCCGCGACATCCCGTCGCCCACGACCGGCCAGACGCCGCAGCATGTCGCGTTCATCATGGACGGCAACGGGCGGTGGGCGCGCGCCCGGAGTTTGCCGGTTCTCGCGGGTCACCGCGCCGGGGCGGAGTCTGTGCGCCGTTGTATTCATGCGGCCATCGAACACGGCGTCCAGTATCTGACGCTTTATGCGTTCTCCTCCGAAAACTGGCGACGCACGCCGCAGGAAGTCTACGATCTGACGACCCTGCTGCGGTTCTATCTGCGGCACAGGGTGGCCGAACTGCATGCACAGGGTGTGCGGCTGCGCATGATCGGGGACATGGACCGATTCGAGCCGGGCTTGCGGGAGGAGATGACGCGTGCGGAGGGGCTGACGCGACATAATACGCGCCTGACGCTGGTGCTCGCGCTGTCCTATGGCGGTCGTGCGGATATCGTGCAGGCCGCACGACGCATGGCCGAGGCTGGCGCGAGGGGCGAGGTCGATCTCGCATCGGCCGATGAGGCCGACCTGTCGCGCTATCTTCAGACGGACGGCATGCCGGATCCGGACCTCGTTGTTCGCACGAGCGGTGAATGTCGGCTGTCGAACTTCCTGCTCTGGCAGTGCGCCTATGCCGAGCTGGCCTTTCTCGACGTGCTCTGGCCCGATTTCGACGAGACGCATTTCGCAACGCTCATGACCGACTTTGCCGGGCGCGAGCGACGTTTTGGCGGTCGGACGGGCTGATTGCATACGATGGCTTCGTCCGTTTCCAAGACCAACTGGCACGACTTGCGCGCACGGCTGATCTCGGCTGCCGTAATCGTGCCGGTCGCACTGGCCTGTATCGTGGTCGGCGGTGCTGCTTTCGACATCATGGTGGCGCTTGCAACCGTCGGCATGGTGCATGAAGGTGCGACCATGCTTGGCCAGTCCTGGCAGGTGCGGGCGGGGAACTGGCGCGGCCTCCTGCTGCTTGCCTGGCCGGCGGTCGCGATGATCGCCGCCCTGCGCGACCAATGGGGCGCGGCAATCGGTGTCATGTTCGCGGGCTTCATCTTCGGCGCGGCCAGCTGGGCCGTATTGTGGGTGGCGATCCTTGGCGGCCTTTCGCTGCTTTGGCTGCGGCATCTGCCGTCCTACGGAACCGTGTCCATCCTGTTCGTCATTCTTGTCGTGATCGCCAGCGACACGTTCGCCTATGTTGCGGGTCGCCTGTTCGGCGGACCGAAGCTCGCGCCCCGCATTTCGCCCGGCAAGACCCGCTCGGGCGCTCTGGGCGGACTGGCCGGGGCGGCGGTGGTCGGGGCGATGGTCGCGGCGGTCTCCGCGCCGGGCACATGGGCAGGCGGTCTGGTTTTCGGCGCGTTGCTGGGCGTGGCGTCGCAATGCGGCGACCTGACGGAAAGCGCGGCCAAGCGTCGGCTGGGCGTCAAGGATTCCGGCCGTATCATTCCCGGTCACGGTGGCCTGCTGGATCGGTTCGATGGCCTGCTGGCCGCGGCGCCGCTGGCCGCTCTGTTCTCCCTCGCTGTCTCGGGACGTCCGTTCTGGTCTGCGACAGCCGCCGATCTGGCGCATGCGTTGTTCAGCGTGCCGGTCGGCTTGTTTCCCGCATCCTGAACGGATCAAGCAGGAGTATCCCTCTCATGGTTTCGACCCAGCCGCGCAGCGTCAGCATTCTCGGCAGCACCGGTAGCATCGGCGGTTCGACGATCGACCTGCTGCTGGCCAATCCGGACCGTTTCCGGACACGGGCGCTGGTCGGTGGCCGCAATGTCACGGTTCTGGCCGAGCAGGCCAAGGCCCTGCGCGCCGAATTTGCCGTCATCAATGACGAGGCGCAGGGCGAGGCGCTCAGGGATCTGCTGAAAGGTACCGGCATTCGTTGCGGCAGCGGTCGTGCGGCGGTTCTGGAAGCTGCGTCCCTGCCGGCGGACTGGACGATGGCCGCCATCACGGGCGCGGCGGGGCTGGAGCCGACGCTGGCCTCCACGCGTAACGGCGGCGCCATCGCGCTGGCGAACAAGGAAGCGCTGGTCTGCGCCGGCGATGTCATGTTGCGCGTGGTGAAGGAAGCGGGCGCCACGCTTCTACCGGTTGATTCCGAGCATAATGCCATTTTCCAGAGTCTGGCCGGCGCGCCGATCGACAGCGTCGAGAAGATCGTGCTGACGGCATCCGGTGGGCCGTTCCGGTGTGCGCCGCTGGACGTCATGCGCGCGGCGACGCCGGAAGTGGCGCTGAAGCACCCGACCTGGACCATGGGCGCGAAAATCACGATCGATTCCGCGTCGATGGCCAATAAGGGGCTGGAAGTCATCGAGGCGGCACGGATCTTCGGCCTTGCCGAACCGCAGATCGACGTGCTGGTGCATCCGCAATCCGCCGTGCATGGCATGGTGCAGTTTCGCGACGGCAGCCTGATCGCCCAGCTTGGCGCACCGGACATGCGCGTGCCGATCGCCAATACGCTGGCCTGGCCGGAGCGCATGAGCACATCCGCGCCGCGTCTGGACCTGGTGGCACTGTCCCGGCTGGACTTCGAGGCGCCTGATGAAGTGCGTTTCCCGGCGCTGCGTCTGGCGCGCGAAGCCTTGCGTGCCGGCGGTGCCGCCCCCACTGTTTTCTCTGCGGCCAATGAGATCGCTGTCGAGGCGTTCCTGACGCGGCGCATCGGTTTCACCGCTATCGGCGATGTCATTGCCTATGCAATGGAAAAGCTCGGTGCGCCGACCGTCGATGATCTTGATGCCGTTCTGCATTGGGACGCCGAAGGGCGGCGTGAGGCGGAGGCTTTCGTGCAACGCCCGCAACGCAATACCGTCGAGGGAGCCTTCCTGGTCCATGCATGATCTCATCCGCACGATCATCGCCTATGTCCTGATCCTGGGACTTCTTGTTTTCGTGCATGAACTTGGTCATTACCTCGCCGCCCGCTGGCGCGGCGTGAAGGTCGAGACGTTCTCGATCGGGTTCGGCCCCGCACTGTATCGCTGGCATGATCGTGTCGGGACGGAATGGCGTCTCAGTGCGATCCCGCTGGGGGGATACGTCAAGCCGCATGGCTTCGAGGGGCCGGAGGATGCGACTCCGGAACAGCAGGCCGCCTGGGAGGCAGGCCGGACGTTTCACGACAAGCCGGTCGGCTCCCGCGTCATCGTGATCGCGATGGGCCCGGTGTTCAATTTTGTTTTCGCAATATTGCTCTTCACCCTGTTCTTCGCCCTGTCGGGCCGACCGGAACTGAAGAACGAGATTGCCGCCGTCGAGGCTGGCAGCCCTGCCGCGCAGGCGGGTGTGAAGCCGGGTGACGTCATCACCCGGATCGGTGATCTGGCCGTCTTCAATTACGCCGATGTGCAGGCGCAGACCGCCAGCCATCCAGGGCTCGCCACCACGCTCGGAATTCGTCGGAACGGCGCGGATCTGACCCTGCCGGTCACATTCGCCACGACGCCGGGCAAGTCCCCGGGAAGCGCGCCGGTCGGCCATCTGGGCGTCATGGCGCAGGCCTTTCCGGGCAAGCCGATGCCGGTGCCGAAAGCGTTCGTGGCGGGCGTCGAGGAGACCTGGACCGTTTCCGTCGAGACGCTGCAAGGGCTTTGGCAGATCGTCACCGGACACCGGAGCGCCCGGGAACTGGGCGGGACGATTCGTATCGCCCAGATGTCCGGTCAGGTCGCGCAGTACGGCTTCGCCAGTGTCGTGTCCTTCATGGCGCTGCTGTCCGTCAATCTTGGTTTGATCAACCTGTTTCCGATCCCGATTCTCGATGGGGGAAGGCTGGCGTTCTACGCGGCGGAAGCCATTCAGGGCCGCCCTGTATCGCGTCGGGTTCAGGAGATCAGTTTTCAGGCCGGCTTCGCGTTGATCGCCGGACTTTTCCTGTTTTCGACCTTCAATGACCTGAGCAATCTCGGGCTGTTCAACTGGCTCTCGAAGCGTCCCGGGTAATCTGTTGCATTTCATATGGTTCAGGGTGCTTGCGCGATCCGTGGAAAGTCGGATACCTCCGCGTTGGACGCGCGTGCCTTGAGACCGGCGTGCCCTGCCGATACGATCGGTATGTCAGGTCTTTCACGCCGAAGTCGATGAAGTGAGGAACGCCCGTCTTGTCAGGTAAACGTTTCGTTCTAATGGCCTCCGTCTGCCTTCTGCCGGTCATTGCCGCGAAGGCTGATGCGCAAGGGGCCGCGCGCGGGCGCCATCATCATGCCAATACGCCTTCGGCGCATAAGCAGCGTCCCGCCAACGGGAGTGTGATCGAGGCGATCTCGATCAACGGCAACAGCCGTATCGAGACCAGTACGGTCCTGTCCTATATGGTTGTGCAGCCGGGCGACAATTTCAACCAGGACAACCTCGACCGCTCGTTGAAGACGCTTTACGCGACGGGTCTGTTCAAGGATGTCACGTTGCGCCGCGACGGCAATACGCTGGTGGTCGACCTGGTGGAGAATCCGATCGTCAACCGCATTGCTTTCGAGGGCAATCACGCGGTCAAGGACGAGGACCTTCGCAAGGAGATCGCCCTGCGTCCGCGCGCCGTGTTCTCGGCGCAGGCAACGGCTGCGGACCGGCAGAAGCTGTTGAATCTCTATGCGTCCAAGGCGCGATTCGGTGCGACGGTCACGCCGCAGATCGTCAAGCTGTCGCATAACCGTGTCGATGTGATCTTCAAGATCAACGAGGCGCAACAGACGCTGATCAACAAGATCGTTTTCGTCGGCAACCATGCATTCAGCGAAGCCCGTCTGGCGCAGGTGATCTCGTCGAAGGAGACCGAATGGTATCGGTTCTTCTCGTCGTCCGACGAATACAATCCCGAGCGCATCAAATACGATGCCGAACTGCTGCGTCGTTTCTACCTGCATAACGGCTTCGTCGATTTTCACATGATTAACGCGACGGGCGAGCTCTCGCCCGATCGCAAGTCGTTCTATGTCACGTTCACGCTGTCGGAAGGTGCGCGCTACCGGATCGGCAAGATGGATGTGCGCTCCAGCCTTCGGCATGTCGAGCCGCCCGAGCTGCGGCAATACATCACGCTGTTCCCGCATCAGTGGTATGACGGCACCGCCATTCAGAACAACGCGACCGGCATGCAGGAACGCCTGCAGGCGACGGGTCATCCCTTCGCGATGGTGCGTTCCGAAATCGCGCGCAATCCGGAGAAGCATATCGTCGATCTGTTGTTCGACGTGACGGAAGGTCCGCGTGTTTATGTCGAGCGCGTTGACATCAATGGCAACACGATTACGCAGGACAAGGTGATCCGTCGCCAACTGCCCATGGCGGAAGGCGACCCGTACACCCCGTTCGACCGGAAATATTCCAAGGCGGTTCTTCAGGACCTCGGCTACTTCAGCACGGTGTCGATCGACCAGACGCAGGGTTCCGCGCCTGACCGGGTGAACGTCTCGGCCAACGTCGTCGAGAAGCCGACGGGCGAATTCTCGTTGGGCGGTGGTTATTCGACGGACGTCGGCATTCTGGGTAACGCGTCGGTCAAGCAGCACAACCTGCTGGGCACAGGCATCGATGCCGGTATTTCGGGCACGGTTGCGTATTACGAGAAGCAGGTCGACCTGTCGGTCTCCGATCCGTATTTCCTCAACCGCAACCTGGTTGCGGGCATCGATATTTACGGCATTCAGAACAACTACCAGACATACCAGAGCTATAAGGAAGGCCGTTACGGTGGCACACTGCGTCTGGGCTATTCGTACAACAATTACCTGTCGCAGTCCTGGAGCTATTCGCTGATCGATCGTGATGTCGGCAACTTCTATAGCCCGTCCGATGCATCGCTTTACGGTTACGAATATGTGCCGTCGATCTACGTGCAGCAGTCCGCCGGCTGGTCGCTTCTGTCCCAGCTCAGCACGACGTTGAGCTACGACCGTCGCGACAACCGCATGAATCCGCGTAAAGGCTACATGCTGCAGGTTGCGGGCGATTTCGCGGGGCTTGGTGGCAACACCAAGTATGTCCGCGCCAAGATTGATGGCAATTACTATCTGCCGCTCGATGCCATCACCGGCAGCCACGACTGGACGATGCAATTCAAGGGTGGTGCCGGCTATATGACCGACTGGGGCGATGGCAACGTCAACATCATCGATAACTTCTATCTCGGCGGCCAGAACCTGCGCGGCTTCCTCCAGGGTGGCGCCGGGCCGCGTTCGGCGCACTATGGCAAGTATCCGAATGCGCAGCCGGCCGAAGGCCAGGAAGATCTGCTCGGTGGCAAATTCATCTATACGGCTTCCGCGCAGCTGAATTTCCCGCTGCCGATGGGGGATGATGTCGGCATCTCCGGGCGTTACTTTGTCGATGCCGGTGGTCTGGCCGGTCTGCGTCTGCCGCATGGTCGCCTGACGAATGCGGCCAAGGATGGTGCGCTTTACACGCCGATTTCCGGTGATTCGCTCACGCCGCGTGTCTCGACGGGTTTTGGTATCTCGTGGAAGAGTCCGTTTGGCCTCGTCAACATCGATGCTGCCGTGCCGATCCACAAGTCGCGCAACGATCGTCTCTATCCGATCCGCTTCGGTTTCGGCCAACAATTCTGAATGTATGACGGCGCGGCATCGGTTTCTCATGTCGCGCCCATTATTGCTTAGAGGTTTCGATGTCCCTGTCTTTCGGCTCGCGCGTCGCGGCCACTGCTCTTCTCCTTGCCTCAGTCAATATTTCGGGGATCGTCTCCGCCGAAACGGCGCACGCGCAGTCAGGTAATGGTGGCTGGTTCGTGCCCAAGACGGCGCAGCCGCCTGCGGCACCGGCGCCGCGTGTCGTGCGCCGGGCGGTTCCGCAGGCGACGGCACCCGACGAGGGCGAGGAGCAGCCGCAGCAGCCTGAGACGCCGCCCGTTCTGCCAGCACCGCCGATTCCCGATTCGCCCGATCTGCCGAAGGAAGTGGCCCCGCCGACTGCCGTGATCGGCGTGATCAGCATCCCGACGGTGATGCGCATGTCCACGGCCGCGGAAGAGGCGCAGCGTATTCTCGGCGCACGGCGTGACAAGCTGGCCGCTGCCGCGCAGCGGGAACAGGCCGGCTGGCGCGATGAGCAGCAGAAGCTGCAGAACGATGCGCGCACGCTGACGTCCGAACAGGTGCAGCTGCGCGAGCGGCACCTTCAGGAGCGTCGGAACCGTGCCCAACGTGACTTCTCGAATCGTGCGCGCATTATTCAGGAAGCGGCGAATGTTTCGCTCAACCAGATCGAGCGTGAGTTGATTCGTCTGGTTCGCCAGGTTGCCGCCGCGCATGGCATGAACCTCGTCATGCATAGCGAGCAGGTGGCGCTCCATGTTCCGGGGCAGGACATTACGGACGAGACGGCGGCGCAGCTGAACAAGATTCTGCCGCATGTCTTCATTCCGGCGGAAGATGTGGACCCGGAGGTGCTGGCGAAATCAGGCAAGATGCCGACGACGGCAGATGAGGATCGCGCCAACCAGCAGCCGGCAGCCAGCGCGCCGGCACAGTCGGCCAGCGTACCCCAGTCGGTCCTGCGTCAGCATCAGTGATCCATTCATGAGCCGCGACTCACTTCCTGGCGATCCGCGCTTCTTTCAGCGTCTGGGGCCGTTTTCGGTTCAGGCGCTGGCGGAGGCGGCAGATGCCGAAATCGTCGGCAATGGGGATGCCCTTCGTCCCCTGAAGGGTGTTGCGCCGCTGCAATCCGCTACGGCGGAAGAGGTGAGTTTCTTGGACAACCGGCGTTATCTGCCGCTGTTGGCCGAAACCAGGGCGGGTGCCGTCATCCTCGGGTCGGCGTTCCAGGATAAGCTGCCGCCCGGCTGTGTCGGGCTGGTCGCGAAAACGCCCTACCTCGCCTGGGCGCGCGTCGCTGCCCTGTTCCACCCCGTTGCGCCGGCCAGACCGGGCATCCATCCAAGTGCGATCATCGCGGAAAACGCCGTTATCGCGCCGGATGCGGAAATTGGTCCGCTGGCCGTGATTGGCGATCGCGTCACGATCGGCGCCGGAACCGCTATTGGTAGTCACGTCGCGATCGGCGACGGCGTATCGATCGGTGCGCGTTGCCGCATCGGTTCGCATGCGAGCGTGTCCCATAGCCTGATTGGCGATCGGGTGGCACTCTACCCCGGTGTCCGGCTGGGGCAGGACGGGTTCGGGTTCGCGGTCGGTCCGGCAGGGTTCGAGACCGTGCCACAGCTTGGTCGTGTGGTGATTGGTGATGACGTCGAAATCGGCGCCAACGCCACGATCGATCGCGGGTCGATGCGCGATACGGTGATCGGCGCGGGCACGCGGATCGATAATCTCGTGCAGATCGGTCATAATGCCCAGTTGGGACGTTGCTGTATTGTGGTGTCGCAGGCGGGCATCTCCGGATCGACGGAACTGGGCGACTTCGTCACCATCGCCGCGCAGGCCGGGTTGATCGGCCATATCAAAATCGGCGACAAGGCGCGGATCGGCGCGCAATGCGGCGTGATGTCGGATGTCGATGCGGGCGCGGATGTGATCGGCAGTCCGGCCATGCCGTTTCGTGAATTCTTCCGGAACGTCGCTTTTTTACGAAAAATGGCGAAACGGCCGGAAAAGGACGATAGCTGAAAGCGTTGCGTCGGGACGGTGGCAAGGACTTTCGTCCTTTGCTAAGGGAAGCGGCTTGGCGCGGTGGCGTCATGAAAGACTGATGTCATCAATACGGCGCGGATCTGAATGCTCGGTGGCGCTGTTACAGGAGTGAATGCGACAATGGACTCAGCGGCGGAAAAGACGGAGGCCAAGGCGCCGAACACAACGCAGACGACGCCGGTCACGATCGATTCCATCGACATCATGCGGATCATGTCGGCGATTCCGCATCGCTACCCGTTCCTGATGATCGACCGTATGGTCGATATCGAACTGGGTCAGTCCGCCGTCGGCCTGAAGAATGTGACGATCAACGAACCGTTCTTCACCGGGCATTTTCCGGCACAGCCTGTCATGCCCGGCGTGCTGATCGTCGAGGCGATGGCGCAGACGGCGGCCACACTGGTCGTGCTGACGCTGGGCGATGCCTTCGAGGGCAAGCTTGTCTATTTCATGACGATCGAAAGCGCGAAATTCCGTCGTCCTGTCGGGCCGGGAGACCAGCTGCGCATCCATGTCGAGAAGGAACGGGCGCGCGCCAATGTGTGGCGGTTCAAGGGTGTTGCGAAAGTCGATGGCGTTGCGGTCGCGGAAGCGACGTTCAGCGCCATGATTATGGGCTGATCGGACGTCATTCGTGAAGCAGGTTCTGCCAGAAACCGCCGCCGTTTCGATCCACCCCAGCGCCATCGTCGATCCGCAGGCGCAGATCGGGCCGGGCACGACGATTGGCCCGTGGTGTCATATCGGCCCCGATGTCTCGATCGGCGAAGGCGTGCGACTGCATGCCAATGTCATCGTGGACGGCCATACGCGTCTCGCCGACGGCGTGGAGGTCTATCCCTTTGTGACGATCGGCCTTGCGCCGCAGGATCTGAAATATGCCGGTGAGCCGACGCGCTGCGATATCGGTGCGCGAACCGTCATCCGCGAGAATGTCACGATCCATCGCGGCACGGCACAGGGCCATGGGCTGACGAAGGTCGGCGCGCATTGCCTCATCATGGCCAATGCGCATGTAGCGCATGACTGCACGATCGGCGACGGCGTCATCATCGTCAACAACGTGGTAATGGGTGGTCATGTCGAGATCGGTGATGGCGCGCGCATCATGGGTGCGGCAGCGCTGCACCAGTTCGTCCGTATCGGACGCGGCGCGCTCGTCGGCGGTGTCTGCGGTGTCGAGTCCGACGTCATCCCTTATGGCAGCGTGCTGGGTAACCGGGCACGGCTGGTGGGGCTGCACTGGATATGGTTGCGCCGACAGGGCGTCGATCCATCGGAAATCCATGCGATGCGCCGGGCGTTCCGCATCCTTTATCCCCGGCAGGGTGGCGGTGAAGGCGTTCTCGATGCGCGTCTGACGGAAGTGAAGCGCGATTTCGCCGAGGTTGCGCGTGTGCAGGAGATCGTTGCGTTTATGGAAGCGCCTAGCCGGCGTGGCCTCGTGCGCGGTGCGCGACCGTCGAGCAATGTTCTTGAGTCGGAGGGCGCGTGAGCGCAGCGCCCATCGGAATTCTTGCCGGGGGCGGTCCGCTGCCCGCGCAGGTTGCCGAAGCCATCGAAGCGACGGGTGGCAGCGTTTTCATTGTCGGATTCCAGGATTTTGTCGACGTGGCGCGAATCGCGCACTGGCCGCATCGGGTCGTGCGTCTGGCGGCGGCAGGCGAATTGCTGACGGCGCTGCGGACAGCGGGATGTCGCGATATTGTCCTGATCGGTCCCGTCAAACGTCCGGCATTGCGCGATCTGCGTCCCGACGCCGAGGGCGCGCGCATCATGGCGCGTATCGGTCGTGCCCTTTTTTCCGGCGACGATGGATTGCTGGGTGCTCTGGTGCGCGTACTTGGCGAGGAAGGTTTTCGCATCCGCGGGGCGCATGAGTTCCTGACTCGCTCGACGGGACAGGTCGGCGCGTTGGGGCAAATCGCGCCGGACGATCAGGCACGGCAGGATATCGCGCGGGGAATTAGGGTTATCCGTGCGCTTGGCGCGCTGGACGTCGGTCAGGGCTGCGTCGTGCAGGATAATCTGGTGCTGGCCGTCGAGGCGCTGGAAGGCACGGATGCCATGCTGTCGCGGTGCACGGCGCTGAAGCAGCCTGGGCCGGGTGGCGTGCTGGTCAAGACGCTCAAACCCGGACAGGAACGCCGCGCCGATATGCCGACTATCGGCCCGAGCACGCTGGACAACGCCGCTGCAACCGGTCTGCGCGGCGTCGCGTTCGAAGCGGGTGCGACATTATTGACCGACCCCGAAGCCTGTGTGGCGCGCGCCAACGCGCTGGGGTTGTTTCTTTACGGTATTGGCCCGGACATGATGCGTGCGGGCCTGCAAGGAGAATGACGATGGCTTCCTATCTGCATACGATGGTTCGCGTGCGCGATCTCGAACGCAGTGTGGCGTTTTACAAGGTTCTCGGCATGCGCGAAATTCGTCGCCGCGAAGTGCCGGACGGTCGTTACACGCTGGTTTATATGGGTTTTGACGACAACGCGCATGGTCAGGCCGAAATCGAGCTGACCTACAACTGGGATCAGGAAGACGTCTACGATCTGGGCAATGGTTTCGGTCATTTCGCGGTCGGCTTCGACGATGTCGCCGCAGCGGTGGACAAGGTGCGCGAGGCCGGCGGCAAGGTAACGCGCGAGGCGGGGCCGGTGAAGTTCGGGACCACCGTGATCGCGTTCGTTGAGGATCCGGACGGCTACAAGATCGAATTCATTCAGCGCGGCACGCACTGAGCCGCTACTTTCGCTGACCTTTCAGGCGGGCTGTTGCCGATTCGATGGCGGCGATGATGGTTTCGGCCTGTCGTCGCACTGCCGGATCGGCATGCGCGCTCAACAGGTCTGCCGCCAGAAGGGCTGTGGCCAGCATGTTGCGGACGTCGTGCCGCATGCTCGGATCGTCTGAAGCGGGTTGCTGGTCGCTCACGAACATTTCTCCACCGATTCGGTATCGTCAGGTTTGTTGACAGTCTCGCCTGCGGCCCGTAAAAGCCCGCGCTTTAGATAACGGCGTCTCAAGGCGCCCGTTCTTGTGCGGCGCACGCCGCGCGTCAGCCGTATAGGGATCGATAACATGAAGCGCACTTATCAACCGTCCAAGATCGTTCGCAAGCGCCGTCACGGCTTCCGCGCCCGCAGCGGCACGGTCGGTGGCCGTCGCGTGTTGGCGAATCGTCGTTCCAAGGGCCGCGTCAAGCTCTCTGCCTGATCGAAAAGACCGTTCGAGGTTGAAAGGCGACTGTCGATGCCCGAGCAACCTCGAAAACTGAAAACGCGACCGCAGTTCCTGCGTGTCGCGGGTCGTGGCCGGAAGGTTGCGATGCCGGGCCTGGTTTTGCAGGTTCTGGCACAGGACGATGCCGTCGCGGCGCGCGCGGGTTTTACCGTCACAAAAAAAGTCGGCAATGCCGTGGTCCGTAACAGGACGCGGCGCATCCTTCGGGAAGCGTTGCGGCAGGTTGCGCGCGAAGAGGCCGTCGGGGCCGTCGATCTGGTTCTGATCGGGCGCGATGCGACACGCAAGCGCCGCTTCTCGGATGTGGTCAACGATCTGCGCCATGCCATGCGAAAGGGCGGCGCCCTCTCGTCATGACGCGCCGCAGTCCGTTGGCCGCCTGTTTGCTGGCCCTTCTGCGCTTCTACCAATATGCGATCAGCCCGCAACTGGGGACGAACTGCCGGTTCACGCCGACATGCAGCGCCTATGCGCATGAGGCGATTATCCGGCGTGGCGCGATACGTGGTGGCTGGCTGGCCATGCGGCGTCTTCTCCGCTGTCATCCGTTTTCGCGTGGCGGTCATGATCCGGTGCCGGACCGCTGATGGCCGGGCGGCCTATTTATTCCCCCGTGCCTATTGTTTTGCACGCGAAATTCGGCCAACTGACGCGTAATCCTCGGGATGTCGTGCTGACGCGTCCTTCCCATCCTCATCCTATCGTGGCGGATCGTCAGACCGTCGCGTTCCAAGAAGAAAGGCCGGCATTCGGCTGATGGACATCAAGCGCATCATCACAGCCACTGTGATCTCCGCCCTGATCCTGATCGGCTTCGATTACTTCGTGCCGCAGCATTCGCAGCAGACGGTCGAGAATCAGTCGAAGACGCAGACGAGCGGAACCCCGCCCAAGCAGGATGAGCATAACGGCCCCGCGCCGACCCCCGGCGCCAGCACGCCGCCGGCCAACACCGCGGATGCCGCACCGGCGGCCGCGGCGGTTCGTCTGCCGATCGAGGGACCGGACGTCACCGGCTCGCTCGACCTGCGGGGCGCGCGCTTCGATGATCTCGTGTTGACGCATTATGGCGAGACCCTGGCCAAGGACAGCCCGCTGGTGCGGTTGCTGGAGAAAGCCGATGGGCCGCAGCCGAGCTTCGTGGAGATCGGATGGCAGAATGCGCCGGGATCGTCCGCCCGCGTGCCGGACGCCAGCACGGACTGGACGACTGACGACAAGGCGCTCTCGCCCGATCATCCGGTGACGTTGCGCTGGGATAACGGTCAGGGTCTGCTGTTCTCGATCACGATGACGGTCGATCGTCGCTATCTGTTCGATATCGCCCAGAAGGTGGAGAACAAGGGCGGACAGGCCGTTTCCCTCGTGCCGTATCAGCGCGTCGAGCGGGACTACAAGCCGGAGGAGACGGGCGGCTTCATCGTGCATGAAGGACCGTTGTCCGTCATGAACGGTCGCCTGAACGAGGATTCCTACAAGAACATGCGCAAGGGCGCGACGCAGCCCGGCTATCAGGCGTGGGCAGCGGCGGGTAACGGTGGCTGGGGCGGTATCACCGACAAATACTGGCTGACGGCCATCGTGCCCGATCAGGCGGCGCCGGTTGCCGTGCATTACAGCTACGTGCCGAACAGTGGCGCGGGGGCTTATCGCGTCGATTTCACGTCGCAGGCGCCGCTTCCGGTTGGCGCGGGTGCGACGGTGGCGACGTCGAGCCGCATTTTCGCCGGCGCGAAGGAGGTCAATCTCCTCGACCAGTATACTGACGCCTTGCACATTCCTTATTTCTACAAGGCCGTGGACTTCGGGTGGTTTGCGTTTCTGACGCGGCCGATGTTCCATGTGCTGCACTGGCTGTTCAGCCATCTGGGCAATTTCGGCCTTGCGCTGCTGGCGTTGACGCTGATCATCAAGCTCATCCTTTATCCGCTGGCGACGAAGTCCTTCGCGTCCATGGCGAAGATGCGGACGCTGACGCCGCGCATCCAGTCCATCCGCGAACGGCACAAGGACGAGCCGATGGTCGCGCAGCAGCAGATCATGGCGCTCTACAAGGAAGAGGGGGTCAACCCCGCCGGTGGCTGTCTGCCGCTTCTGATTCAGGCGCCGGTGGCGTTCTGCCTGTATAAGGTGCTGAACATCACCATCGAGATGCGGCATGCGCCGTTCTATGGCTGGATTCACGATCTTTCCGCTGCCGATCCGACCAATATCTTCACGTTGTTCGGGCTGATCCCCTTCGATGTCACGGCGATTTCGCCGATGCTGCATATCGGCATCTGGCCGATCCTGTTCGGCCTGACCATCTTCCTGATGCAGCGCCAGACCAGTGTTTCGATGGACCCGGCGCAGCAGCGCATGATGCAGTTCATGCCGATCATCTACGTCTTCTTCATGGGGCGCCTGTCGGCCGGTATCGTCATTTACTATACGTGGAACAACCTGCTGACCTTCGCGCAGCAGAGCCTGATCCAGCGCCGCGCCAATGCCGCGGTGCCGGCACAGGGTGGCAAGAAGGTGGTGCGCAAGCCGTGACCGATGCGCCTGATCCGACAGTATTCACGGAGGAGGAGATCGAGGCGGGTCGCCTGCTGTTCGCAGCAGACTGCCAGTTCTTCTTCGGATCGCAGACGATCGACCAGTTGCCGCCTGCCGAGCGCCCGGAAATCGCGTTCGCAGGCCGGTCGAATGTCGGGAAATCCAGCCTGATCAATGCGCTGACCGGCCGTAACCGGCTGGCGCGCGCTTCCTCCGAGCCGGGCCGCACCAAGCAGCTGAATTTCTTCGACCTTGGCGAGCGGGTAACGCTGGTCGACATGCCGGGATATGGCTTTGCCAAGGCCGCCAAGGCGGTCAAGGAAGACTGGCAGAACACGATGTTCGCCTATCTGCGTGGCCGCACGACACTGTCGCGCGTGCTGTTGCTGTTCGATGCGCGGATCGAACTCAAGAAATCCGATCGCGATGTCATGGACCTGCTCGATCGCGCCGCGGTGCTGTTCCAGATCGTGCTGACGAAATGCGATTCGTTGAAACCCGGCAAGCTGGAAAGCAAACGCCGGGAGGTTGCGGCAGAAATCGGCAAGCATGCGGCGGCTTATCCGCATATCGTGCTGACAAGCAGCGAGACCGGGATGGGCATCGATCTTCTGCGCGCCGAGATTGCGCGTCTGGCTGAAAAACCGACACAAACCGTATCGTTGCCCGGGAAACCGTCATGACCGAAACGCCTCAGGATATTCGTGAGGATGGACAGCGGCAGGCTGCCATCCTGGCCAGCGCCTTGCCCTATCTGCGCCGCTATGCCGGCGATACGATCGTCGTGAAGTACGGCGGTCACGCCATGGGCGTGGACCACCTGTCCAACGCGTTCGGGCATGATATCGCCCTGCTCAAGCTGGTGGGTGTCAATCCGATCATCGTGCATGGCGGTGGGCCGCAGATCAGTGCCATGCTGGAGCGGTTGCAGCTTCGCTCCACTTTTATCGACGGTCTGCGCGTCACGGATGCCGCGATGGTCGAGATCATCGAAATGGTGCTCTCCGGCAGCGTCAATAAACAGGTTGCGGATCTGATTAACCGTGCCGGTGCGCTGGCGGTGGGCATTTCCGGCAAGGACGGCGGTCTGATCCGTGCACGCAAGCTGACGCGCACGGTACGCGATGAAGATAGCCTCATCGAACGGGAGCTCGATCTGGGTTTCGTTGGTGAACCGTCGAAGATCGATCCTCGCGTACTGTATTCGCTGCTGGGATCGGGGCTGATACCCGTGATCGCGCCCGTTGGCGTGGGCGATCAGGGCGAGACGTTCAACATCAATGCGGATACGGCGGCCGGTGCGATCTCAGGCGCGGTGAATGCGTCGCGCCTGCTGATGTTGACCGATGTTCCGGGTGTTCTTGACGAAAACGGCAAGCTGATCCCTGAACTCACGGCCGAGGACGCGCAGCGCCGGATCGAGGCCGGTCAGATCACGGGCGGCATGATCCCCAAGGTGGAGACCTGCCTCAAGGCCGTGCGGGAAGGCGCCAAGGCGGCGGTCATTCTGGATGGTCGCGTGCCGCATGCCTGCCTGCTCGAACTCTTTACGAAGAGCGGCTCGGGCACACTAATTCGCGGCACCTGAGAAATCGCCATGTGGGCCGCCCCGTTACAGGGCGGTCGTCACGCCTTTCAGGGCGCTTCGTGCGAGAAAACCCACTTCCTGTCGCCGCCCTGCGCCTCCCTTAGCGCCAGCGTTGCCCGTTCGAGGTAATCGTCCAGCAGGTCCGTGCTCTGCGGTTCGCGTGTTACGAGCCCGATACGCACTGGCAGATGATGGGTGGTATCGAGCAGGATAGGAGCACCGTGGGTCGTCATGCGCTCGGCGCGCTCGGCTGCTGCGAATCGATCGCCGCCATCGAGCCAGAGCAGGAAGCATTCCGTGTTGAGGCGCCCCACGATATCCGTCGGGCGTACGGCGTTGCGCACCAGTGAGACAACCTGATTCAGCGCATCGCCGGCATGGAGACCGTTTTGGTCCGACAGCAGGTCCGACAATCCCTGAATGCATATGACGATCATCGTGGCCGACATATATTCGCGGTCGAGGCGTGGGAGGCGACGGGCAATTTCCTGTTGGAAGCCATGCCAGGTGAGCAGATGCGATGCCGGGTCGAACGGCGCGTCGAATATCGCGCGTCGATGCAGGGCGTCGAGTTCCAGCTGCCCGGCCATCATGCCGACAAGCAAGGTTGCGGTTTCTTTCTCGGCGGCGGACCAATCTTCTGTCCTGCGGAGAAGAAGGCCTACGCCGCCGCCGAAACGCAGGCGCGCGCTTGCCCAGAGGAAGGCCTTATCGTCAAGGCGCCATGCGCGGCAGGTCGGATGGTTGGTGGCGTTGTCCAGCGGCTTGTCCGTGTCCATGAACGTCCCGCCCCATTGACGCAGGGGTTGCCACATATTGTCCGTCATGGTCTCGACGTCGCCCGGCACGTCCTGGGCCAGCATGACGGCACCACCGTCCACGCCAAGATCGCGACACAGCGATTCGGAAGCCGCGACGGCGCCGTTTACCGGTGTTGTCTCATCGCGCAGGGCGGCCAGCGCCCGCTGCAGGGCTGACGGCAGGTTTTCCCTGATCGGGGCGGTTGCGGCGGATGGTGCGGGGTCGGCGTAAAGCAGCCCGGCATAGGCGCCCTGGCATTCACCCTCCTGGTTGAAGCGCGGCAGAACCGAAAGATAGATACCCGCCGCCACCGGAAAACGTTTCCGCACCATGCGCGGATCAAACGATGTCTGCTCGCCCGACGACCATAGCCGATCCGCGGGTTGTCCCAGCAGTTGTTCAGACGCGATGTCGTGTCTGTCGATTGGAACGAGCATGGTCAGGCGCCCGCGTTCGTCCGTTTCGAACAGCACGTCGAAGGCCGTGCGGCTCAATTGACGCCAGCGCTCGCGGCTGTCGATCAGGGCCTCCAGAAGGGCGACGTGATCGCTGTCGTCCGGCGACGGCATCGCGGTATCGGAGCTTGTTACGGGCAAGATTTGGGGCATGCCAGGCAAGATACGACATGAAAAATTAAAGACCCGTTAACGCCCGCGATCTATAAGCGCGCTACCAACAAAATCGATGCAGTACGCGATCTGAGTGGTGCGGCTGCCTGCACAGGACCGAACGGAAGGATCATTGTAAATGGATCGAATTGGCCCGACGCCCGATCGGCATGCCGAGCAGAACCGGCAGGACATCAAGAAATTCAAGTCCAGAACACTTGGGATGGCGATCGGATTCGTGCTGTTCGCCGTCTTTCTGGGGCTGGGATGCTATTACACGACGATCGATGAGCAGAACCATCTGCATTACAATCTCGGCCTCTTCATTGCCGCGATCGTCTTCGGGTGCGTCTTTCTCTACCATATGTGCACCTCATAAGTGCCGGGGCGTGTGGCGGAGCGACGTCATTTTTCCAAAAAATATCCGGTGATGCCGCGATAGGGGACCAAGACGCGTTGACTCCATCGTTGGCGGTCCGCATGGTCCGGCCGAAATTCTTGCGCCGAATTCCGGGAACAATCCATGCCTCATACCCAGCTCCGCACGACGATCGAAACGCTTTGGGAGCGCCGCGATGCGCTGAATGCCCATACGGAAGGTGCGGATCGTGACGCGGTCGAGACGGCGCTGGACCTGCTCGACAAGGGGGAGCTGCGCGTTGCATCGCCCGAAAACGGCGGCTGGATCGTTCATGAATGGCTGAAGAAGGCCGTGCTGCTGTCTTTCCGTCTCAACGAAAGCCGCGTGGTCGAGCGTGCCTGTGCCGGGGTGCCGGGCTTCGACAAGGTGCCATTGAAATTCGATGGTTGGGATCAGTTCCGTTTCGCCGAAGCCGGGTTTCGCGCCGTTCCGGGTGCGGTTGTGCGTCATTCCGCCTTTATCGCGCCGAACGTCGTGTTGATGCCGAGCTTCGTGAATGTCGGCGCGCGCGTTGACAGCGGCACGATGGTGGACACCTGGGCGACGGTCGGCTCCTGCGCGCAGATCGGCCGCAATGTGCATATCAGCGGTGGCGCGGGGATTGGCGGCGTCCTGGAGCCCTTGCAGGCCGCGCCGGTCATCATCGAGGATGACTGCTTCATCGGTGCCCGTTCGGAAGTGGCCGAAGGCGTGATCGTCGAGCGTGGGGCCGTGTTGTCCATGGGCGTGTTCATCGGTGCGTCCACGAAGATCGTGGATCGGGCGACCGGTGAAATCCATATGGGTCGCGTTCCGGCCTACTCGGTCGTCGTGCCGGGCACGCTGCCGGGCAAGACGCCGGAAGCGCCGCACCTCGCCTGCGCGGTGATCGTCAAGCGCGTGGACGAGCGTACGCGCTCCAAGACGTCCATCAACGAACTGCTGCGCGACTGAACGCATGACGCTGGACGTCACGGCCTTCCTTCAGACACTTCTGGCCTGTCCGTCCGTCACGCCGGTGGACGGGGGCGCACTCGATGTCGTGTCCTCCACGCTGGAACGGCTTGGCTTCGTCGTGACGCGGCTCGACTTCGGTCCGGCAGATGCGCCGACGCCGAATTTATTCGCCCGCCTGGGTGACGGCGGGCCGCATCTCTGTTTCGCCGGGCATACGGATGTCGTGCCGCCCGGCGCGTCATGGCGATACGGGCCGTTCGACGGCATCGTCGCGGACGGTATCCTCTATGGTCGCGGCGCGGTGGACATGAAGGGCGGTATCGCCGCGTTCATTGCGGCAGTCGCCGATGTCGTGGCGCGAGGCGGGCCGAATGGCACGATCAGCCTGTTGATTACCGGGGATGAGGAAGGGCCCGCGCGGCATGGGACGCGTGAGGTGCTGCCCTGGATGGCCGCGAATGGCCATATTCCGGATTTCTGTCTGCTGGGTGAGCCGACCAATCCATCCGCCATGGGCGAGATGATTAAAATCGGGCGGCGCGGCAGCCTGAGCGCCACGATCACGGTGCGTGGCGTGCAGGGGCATGTCGCCTATCCGCATCGCGCCGATAATCCGAATCATCGGCTGATCGATATTCTGCACGATCTGACCCATCACGTTCTGGACGAGGGCACCGAGGCCTTTGAGCCGTCCTCCCTGCAGATCACGAGTATGGATGTCGGCAATCCGACGACGAATGTCATCCCGGCCATCGCGCGCGCCAGTCTGAATATCCGCTTCAACGACCGCCATCGCGGCGACGATCTGGTAGCCTGGATCGAACGGGTCGTAGCGCGTCATGCGCCGGATGCGGAGGTGGACGCGCGAATCAGTGGCGAGGCTTTCCTGACCGCGCCGGGCGAGGCCGTCCGTTGCCTTTCGGCGGCGGTCGAGAAGGTGACGGGACATGCACCGGTGCTGGATACCGGCGGTGGCACGTCCGATGCGCGCTTCATCGCCGCGTATTGTCCAGTAGCGGAATTTGGTCTTGTCGGCGCGAGCATGCATAAAGCCGATGAGCACGTGGCGCTGGCGGATTTGCGCCAGCTGCGCGACATCTATCGAGAATTCATGGAGGCATTCGGCCTGTGACGTCTGAATCCGGTTCGCCTACGCCCCGTGGACCGCTGGCATCGATCCCGCGCGGTGTCCTCCTGCTGGGTCGTGGGGATGCGGCCGGACTGAACTGTTTCCGTTCCGGTCGCGACGCCGTGCTTTCCGCAATGGCACCGAGCCTGGCGCTTTTCCTCGTGGTGGTGGTGTTGCAGTTCCTGCAAGGCCCCTCCGCGCGGGAACTGACGAAGATCATGCTACTGCTGACGGCCCTGTTGCTGCGGCTGGTGGTGACGCAGGCACTCGCTGCCCATTGGTCGCGGCAAGGGCTCTGGACACGATATGCCAGTGCCATGCTGTGGAGCGACTGGCTGCCGCCGGTCCTGTCGCTGACCGCCGGGGGTCTTCTGCACGTCATCGCGCCCGCGATTGCCGATACGAAAGGGGCGACGCTGGGCGTGCTGATCGTGATCGAGGCGTATGACCTCTGGCTCAGCTGGTTCGTGGCGCGCGCGGGACTGGTCCTGCGCTGGTCCCAGGCTCTTCTGCTGGTTGGCATCGTGCTGACCACGACGATTGCGCTCTATTACGTGGCGGCGATGCTGCCGCCGCATTACAACGTCTGGACGGAACTCACGACGCCGATGTTCCAGCGCTGAACGGGTCGGCCGGGTAGCCGACCGCCGTCAGGCAGAGGCCTTCGGAAGGGGCGGTCGGTCCGGCTTGCCGCCGGTCGCAGGCCGCCAGAACGGCGCCGAGTTTTGCGGGCGACCACTGGCCGATACCGACCAGTTGCAGCGACCCGGCCAGATTGCGCACCTGATGATGCAGGAACGACCGTGCCATGGCGTCGATCGTCACGATCTCACCCTCGCGGCGCACATCCAGCACATCCAGCGTGCGGACCGGTCCGCTTGCCTGACAGGCAGCCGCGCGGAAGGACGAGAAATCGTGCCGTCCGATCAGGAGTGCCGCACCCTCGCGCATGGCCTCGACATCCAGGGGCCGTCTGACATGCCAGACGTGGTTCATTTGGAGAACCGGGCGGGTCGGGCGGTTGAGGATCGTATAGCGATAGGCGCGCGACGTGGCGGAAAACCGGGCGTGCCAGCCCGGTGCCGCGGGCGCGGCCGCCAGAATGGCCACGCGATGCGGCTTGAGATGAAAGCTGATTCCATCCCGGATCTGCCGTGCATCCGTCACCGCATCGTCCGGCAGGTCCAGTTGCACGACCATGCCCGCTGCATGCACGCCGGCATCGGTGCGACCGGCCGTGGCGCTGGACAACGGGCGGCCGCCGATTAGCCGTGCCGCAGCACTTTCGAGCAGTTCCTGAACCGATACGCCGTTATTCTGGCGCTGCCAGCCGACCAGCCCTGTGCCGTCATATTCCAGTTTCAGCGCCCAACGGCGAAAGCCGGGTGCGGGGTCGTCAGCCAAGGCGGCTACCTTTGGGAATGACCTGCCCGCGCAGGAAGGCATCGGCGTCCATCATGGCGCGACCGGGCCGTTGCAGGCGGGACAGGCGCAGCGCGCCCGTGCCGCAGGCGACCGTCAGCGTATCGTCCAGCAGGGTGCCGGGTTCGCCGCTGCTGGAAACGAGGGTCGCCGCGCCGATTTTCAGCACCATGCCGTTCCACAGCGTGAAAGCGCCCGGCCAGGGCGTCAGGCCACGGATCTGCCGTTCGATCTCCCCGGCGGGGCGGGACCAGTCGATACGGCCGCTGTCGCGCGTCAGACGTTCGGCGTAGGTCACGCCTTCGCTCGGTTGTGGCGTGGCATGAAGCGGCTGGGCTATGGTTCGGGTCAGGAGATCCGCACCCAGCGCGGCCAGACGGTCGTGCAGCGTGCTGGCGGTTTCATCGGGTGCGAGATCGACGGCGGCTTCGGCCAGCACCGCGCCCGTATCGAGTCCTTCGTCCATCTGCATGATCGAGATGCCGCTGCGTGCATCGCCTGCCAGGATGGCGGACTGGATTGGGGATGCGCCACGCCAGCGCGGCAGCAGGCTGGCATGGATGTTCAGGCACCCCAGACGCGGCGCAACCAGCATCGCGACGGGCAGGATCAACCCGTAGGCCGCGACGATCGCCGCATCGGCGTTCAGTGCGGCGAAGGCTTCATGCGCCGCAGTGTCGCGCTTGACCCGCTCGGGCGTGCGGACCGGCAGGCCGAGGGCATCGGCGGCCTCGTGCACGGGCGAACGTCGGACGGCCTTGCCGCGACCGGCGGGCCGGGGCGGTTGCGTGTAGACGGCGGCGATGTCGTGTCCGGCATCATGCAGAGCCGTCAGCGACGGCACCGCGAAATCCGGCGTTCCCATGAAGATCAGCCGCATCGGATCAGCGCCGGGCTTTCTGTTCCTTGGCCAGGCGCCGCATGAGCATGTTGCGCTTGAGCGAGGAGAGATGGTCGACGAACAGGATGCCGTCCAGATGGTCGATCTCGTGCTGCATGCAGGTGGCCAGCAGGTCGTCGGCGTCGCGTTCCTCCACCCGGCCGTCCAGCGTGCGATAGCGGACACGCACGGCATGCGGACGGACCACTTCCGCATACTGGTTGGGCAGGGACAGGCAGCCTTCCTCGCGCGCGGCCATTTCGTCCGATTCCGAGATGACCTCCGGGTTAATCATCAGGATCGGATCGCGCGTGCCTTCATCGGCCACGTCCACCAGGGCGAAGCGCAGGCCCAGCCCGATCTGCGGGGCGGCAAGCCCGATGCCGGGCGCCTTGTACATGGCGGAAAACATGCCCGGCAGGCTGTCGCGCAGAAGGCTCATATCCTCCGGGCGTACCGGTCGGGCAGGCGTGCGCAGCACGGCTTGCGGCGCGATCAGGATCGGGGTCGGCGGCACGTCGTCGACGCTGCTCAGGAAATCGAACTCAGTCATCGCTCGCGATGTAGCGAGGCATTGCGGGAAATGCCAGACGCGAATCCGACGAAAGCGACGCATCGGCCCACCAATCCGGACGCCATCGGTCTGATTGGCGCTCTTGCGTGTGACCACGACCTCACCATATCTTGTTTCGGAAGCGTGGCGCCGATCTGCGGGCCGCGCGGTTTTTCGTCTCGCTCTTGGAGGAGGCTCGTGTTGTCCGGTCGTTTATTCACATCGCCGATGTTTCTGGGGTTCGATCATCTCGAGCAGATGCTTGAGCGCGCCGCCAAAACCGCATCCGACGGGTATCCTCCCTACAATATCGAACAGCTCAACCAGACCACGCTGCGCATCACGCTGGCCGTGGCGGGTTTCGTCATGGACGATCTGCATATCACGCAGGAGGATAACCAGCTCGTCATCCGTGGCCGGCAGACGGATGACAGTCAGGGGAAGGTATTCCTGCATCGCGGGATTGCCGCGCGACAGTTCCAGAAGGCTTTCGTACTGGCGGAAGGTATCGAGATCGGCGATGCGTGGCTTGACAACGGGCTTCTGCATATCGACCTTCATCGTCCGCAACCTGAAGTGCGGGTGAAGCGGATCGCCATTACGCAGGGCCGACAGAACGGCGCCTCGAATGGCCAGCAGATCGATGTCCCCAAGCCGCGCCGGTCGCGCGCTGTACGCGACATCGATGAAGAATAAGGAAAACTTAACCGCGTTGGTGTCATATCCATTTCAGGCATGCGCCTTCGCGTCAGGATCAAGATCATGAGCAATCCTTTCCAGGACGACTTTTCCGACACGAAGGAAAAGATTCCGGCCGACCTGCGTCGGATCACGAACCGCGAACTGCGTAATCTCGGCATGAGCAAGCTTGCCTATGTCAAGGCCGTGACGTTCGAGGGGGAAGATGCCTTTGCCATTCACGCGGCCGACGGCACGCCGATGGCTCTGGCAGAAGATCGCGACAGCGCGGTGGAGGCTATCATCGATCATGAGATGATCCCGGCGTGGATTCATTGATCGCATGACGGCCGACATCAAGCGGTTCGCCGAGGAAAATCGCCTGAGTGGCGCCGTCCGTCATGGCGGCGTCCTCTATCTGGCCGGTCAGGTGGCGGACGATGCGACGCTGGATACGGAAGGCCAGACGGCTGACATACTGCGTCAGATCGACGCGCTGCTGGCCGAAGCGGGCACGGACAAGTCCCGCCTGCTTTCGGTGCAGATTTTCCTGACCGACATCAATGAAAGCGTGGCCATGAATCGTGCCTGGGACGCATGGCTTGATCCACGCCATAAGCCGGCGCGTGCGACGGTCGAAGCCAGGCTGGTCGATCCGGCCTGGCGGGTGGAAATCACCGCGATCGCCGCCTGCTGAACCATTCGGCAACCGGCCGGTCGAAAGCAACGGGACAGAGTTGCGGGTCCAACCCATGATCGATATGGCTCAGGGCCTGTAATTCGACGACCGGCACGGCATCGGCCACGATGTCTCCGGCGCCGGCCGCCGAGAACATCTCCGGCAAGGTCATTTTCTGATGCGCGGCGATGGATATCACGTCGAAGGCAAGCCGATTGATGACGTCGCCGAACACCATGCAGCCGAATGGCGTGCGGCAACGCGAGGCTTCGGCGCAGGCTTGCACGTAGTCGACGACGGCAGTCTTTTCATAAGGCTTGCTGAAATAACGACGGTTCCAGCGCTGCGCCCAGCCGAACTCGCGCTCGGCATGCAGGTGCTGCTGCAAGGTGGCACAGCAGCCGGTGCCCGGACAATGACAGGTCCAGGCCGCCAGCCAGGCGGACGTGAAATCCCGATAGCCTGACTGCGCCCATGCGGGATCGGCCGGATCGCCCGGTAGGGTGAAGCGGAAGCGGCGTTGGCCGTCCAGGCCGAAGAGCAGGCCCGGCTCTCGCATGTCGTGGCCGATGATCAGAATGTGATCCGTAGCGCCACGGCGCATATACGACTGGCATGTGAAGAGATCCAGGAATGCCTCATCGTCTGCCGATCGCGCTGCGTGTTCCTTGACCATCGTCAGGAAGGCTGGATTTCGGACGCCTGTGACGGCACGGGGACAGAACGCCAGATCCCACCAGCAGGACATCTTCACCAGATGGAATGCCAGGGCGTTTCGGAGTGAGATCAGGTCCTCGCCCGCGTTGTGCGATGCGCAAAACGCCTGGATGTCGTTGAAACGCCGGATCAGCGTGTCGAGTTGACGCGAAAGCGGGCGACAGGGGTCAAGATAATCGAGCAGTTTCCCCGGTCGGGAGTGCGTCAGATGCCAGGCCGCGTCCCGCGTGGGTTGTTTGTCGTCCATGGTGGCGCTTCTCATTGGGCTGCCAACGTATCGAGCATGATCTCGTACGCCTCTCGCGCCGTGGGCGTGATCGTGGTGCGCACATGCTGTCGCGCCTGTTGCTTGATGAGCATCCGAACACGAAGCGAGTCCTGCAACTGGCCCGAAGCCTGAATGAACTGCCGGAGGGATTGGCCAGTATCGCCGGCCCTTCGCGCGATATCGAAAGCCAGTTCCTGCACGATGCGTTCGAATTCGACCATACCGAAGGTCGAGCGGCAACTGGCGGCGAGAGCGGTTGCGGCACGATAGCGTGTGGTCAGCCTGGTATCGTCGGCATGATCGGCATAGCGGTTCCACAACATGGCCTGGGCGTGCTCACGGCGGGTGGAAAGCCATTCGTCCCGGTCGAAAAGATGGTGGCCCTTCTGGCTGATCATGACGCGCACGGCGATCCATGCGCTCAGGAAATCCCGAAACTGCTGGGGAGACCAGTGCGGCATTTCCTCCGCCACCAACCAGCCGAAACGAAACTGGCGCGATCCGTCCACGCCGAACAGGATGTTCAGCGGCAAGGTCGTCTCGCGTCCGAGGATCAGGATATGATCCGCATCGTTGGCACGCAGATGATGCTGTGTCGTCAGCAGATCGAACAACGCCTCGTCTTCCATGTTGCCGGATGCATGCATGGCGGCGAGATCCTGCAAGGTTGCCTGCGTGATGCCGAGGGCGCTTCCGGGATCGAAATCCACATGCCACCAGTGGACGGCCTTCAGAATGTGAAAGGCCAGTTCATTATGATAGGCGGAACCGTTCTGGCAGGTACGGACATCCCGGAAGCGCACTACGCAGTGGTCGAGTGCGGCCCGCCAGGACTGGCGTGGGTCAAGATAATGGATCGCCGGCATCAGACGGGCCCTCTTCGGAGGCC